>JAEUUX010000043.1 GCA_016787295.1 Chitinophagales bacterium | reverse complement strand
ATTAGCTGACAAGATTACAACATCAAAATAATAAAAACCCTGACGGGGTGACACGTTTATAGCCTCAAAATAATAGAATAATTAACATAAACCCCGATGGGGTGACACATTATTCGACAAAACATGACATCATTTCACCCCTTCGGGGTTTATGCCTTTTTTTGTTCCGTTTTTTTGCTATAAACCTATCACCCTTTCAGGGTTTATTTGAATACTTTCTTATCGTTGCCGTAATCAAAAAAACAACCCCTCAACGCAAGCTTTTACACAATACTTGCATCATTATTACGTTGAAGGTATCTAAACTTGCGTATTTCTTTTGTGTAACTTTTGCAATGTTTTTGTTTTGCATTGTAATATCTTGACTATGAACGACTTATACATTACAATAAAAAAAATTACAAAGAAAAACAACAGCAAGAGATACAACTTTGACATAAAAATTTTAACTTTGTCTGATAAATCGCCATTACACCTCATGTTTGCGATAAACCTTGTTTTCTTGTTTGCTATTTTAAATACTGTTATTTAATTTTGTAACCGTTATTAAAAATCAATTTTTCCCATGAAAGAAAAATTAGCTGCCCAAGCAGCAAAATCAACTAAACCCGCTGGGTTTTTCTCTCGTGTTCTTTCCTTTGGTAGAACCGCAATGCTTTTGTTGTATTTTCTCTTTGTCATGCCATTGGGCGGACAGGAGGTTGACGCACAAACTTTAAAGGTTGATATTACACAACCTAATGCTAATGTAGCTTTGTATCAGGTGCATTTAAATGCAACTAACAACCCTTCTCCACAAGATGGTGAGTTACCTGATGGATCCAGTGAAATTGTCATAAACCTTCGCTTTTCCTTCTATGGAACAAGCAACAACTTGGTTTATGAAACCACATTACCTCTTAGTTTTTTTGGAAATGAGGAAGCTATGATTCCTGAATGGCATGTTGGTAACTATGTTAAGGATTATGCAATAAATCCTTGTGTAAGCACCTCTATTGGAAAAATAGTCATCGCAACAATTTTTCCACAATCTTTTAATTTGAATGCAACAGCTGCTCCAGATGTTATAATAGATTTTCCTGCTAATTTTCCAACAGGGAGTGACATATCTATTATGCCAATGGAGTCTAATGTAATTGTTGCTGATAGGGTGAAAACTTATTCTACTCCCATAGCAGCCAACGCACCATTAAGCACCTCTATAATATCAAGTCTCTATTTTTGCGGCAATGATATTTCAAACGAAGGATACTTACTATATCCTTTGACTTCAGGAGGTTGCCCTGTAAGCAATGCTACCACCGCCAACATATTTCAACCTTATACTATTGCATGGAGTAGCAATGGCACAAGCATAAACAAATCAGTATTTGGAGACGATGTCAATGTCTCAATTGGTTTTGATGCCAATGAAAATATACATAGTGCCATATTAGGCGAAATAGGACAAACGTATACCCTTACTGTAACAGACAATGCGGGTAATAGTAGTACTGCTAGCTATACGGTTGCGGCAGCTACGCCCGCCCCTAACACAGCCAACATAAGTAGTATCGCCTATCCCAGCAATTGTTCAGGTAATGCTCAGGTAACACTACATGCCAATTTGACACAAGGCAGCCAACTTGCAATAGGCCACTATTCTGGCAGTGGTACTTTTGGTGCTTCTGGTGACCCTGTCTATATTGCCACAAACACAGGTATAGTAGACATCACCATTCCTGTGCCTATGACTACCCCAACTGTAGGAGATACCTACATATTGCGCATTAAAAGTACTGCTGAAGGTGCATTCTGTCCTTCGGACGAAGAAAGTTTTCTTGAAATCCCTGTGGGTCCCGATATCCTTCCTTTGCTCGATAACGACTGCATTGTGGGACTAAGCACCAACGAAGCTGATAGCTACGCATGGAGCAATGGCGCTACCACACAAAGCATTAGCAACATCCAACCCACTAACTATAGCGTTTCTGTAACAGACAACGGACATTGCTCTGTAGGACACCTCACTATCCTGCCCGAAGAAACGGTTATTTGTTGTCTTGATGCTGTCGATTATTTGGTCGCCGCTCCCTACACTGTTGCTAATTCTGGTGTTTGGGACAATGATAATAACGAATTGGAAACCACATTTGGCACTGTGGCTAACAATATCTTGCAAATCAATGCTCCGCTCATCATTCCCAATGGAGTGACGTTAGAAATAAACGGAATGGAAATGCACTTTGGTAGGTTTGGAAAAATATTGGTCAAAAAAGGTGGCAAACTCACCATCGATGCCTGCACCTTAGACGGCATTAGCGCTTGCAATGCTATGTGGCAAGGCATACAAGTGGAAGGCACTAATATATTGGGCGCACCTATCTCAAGTACTGACCACGGAACACTTATCTGCCGAAATAACACCCAAATCAAAAACGCTATTGTGGGCGTTGCCAATACCCGCTTCCCCAACATAGACTTTAACAATGTACACCAAGCCGTCCTTGCTTTTGAAGATGATGAGTGGAATTTTGGACTTGTAACAGATGTCCTTTCCGAAAATATTCAAAATGTTCAAAACCTTTCAGCAGTTAGCCTACAAGAACTATGGAGCCAGACTGCCCGAACCAATGCAGGCGGCGTAATTCTTATTAGTGATACAGAGTTTTACAAATGCTTCCATGGTGTTAATGTTAGCTGGAAAGGCAATAAGTCTAATGCCATAGAAAGATGCAAATTTATAGACCCTACTCTCCTAAATAGCCCCTTAGCTTTTCCCTTCAATGGCATTAATGTTAAACCCGAAGCAGGCATACAAGCCATCAACGTCAATTACATTGGAACAAAAGTAGATGCCAACAAGTTTCAGGGATTAAAATATGGCATTCGTGCCAACAATGTCAAATGGCTATCTGTTACCAATTCCATTTTTCATAGAACAAGCATTGGTGTATCGGCTCGCCAAGTGACCACCGCCATAGACGAACTCGTCACCATCAAAGACAATATATTTGGACAATGTCATATCGCCATACAAGGCGACGGCATAGACAACGCCATTGTCAAAAACAACCAAGTTAATGTGCTTATCCCGTTTGACAGTGGCAACTATAGCGATGCCCCCATAACTTCCTTCAAAACTGCGGGTATCTATTTGCGAGGTTGCAACCCACAGGTCATTAACAACAAATTTTATTATACCAACTATGGTGCTATCCTCGTGGACTCCGAAGCCGATGGAAGTAATTTTAGCGGCAACGAAATCAACCATACCGAACAAGCTATGGTCATAGAAGGCAACAACCTCGGATTGACCACCAAATGCAACCACCTTGTCAACTATTCCATTAAAGGACTCCGAATTAAACCATGGTCTGTCCTGCCCGGAGACCCCGGCGACGGAGACCTCGGACAACAAGGAAATTGTTTGATTGGACAACCCGCAGCCTATACTTTCTTGCCCGCCATAGGAACAGGCAGCAAAGACATACAACTCCAAACCCAAACCAATGACTTTATACTGCACGACCAAACCATACCGCCCAATATCTTAGAAAACCCACCTACAACAGGTATTCTTATCGGGGTTACAAGTGGATGTGCTGATGTGAACTTGATAGATTACTGTGAAGACTTATTGCTTACAACAATAGCCGACATTCAACTCATGCCCGATGGCATAGACAAAGACAAAAAAATAGCTATCTATTTATTAGACCTTTTAGACCAAGAAGACTATGCCGCCGCCATCAGTTGGGTATATGAATACAATGACCAACTGAGTATGCAGCGCCGTTTGGTTGCCAATGGCATTGAAAAGGACAGTTTGCTGCAAGAAGCAAAAAACATTCTGCCCACCCTGCCCAACAATAGCGAGGAAGACCTCCGCTACAAACAGTTGCACCAACTATTGATAGACCTAAAAGATAGCCATCGCACTATTTTTGACCTTACCGAAAGCGAACACGCCCTATTGGACGACATTGCCAATAGCCGCACCAAAACAGCTTTCAAAGCCCAAACCCTGCTCTATATTGTATATGCAGAAGAGTTCCCTGCCATGCTGCCCGACGATGACCTTTTTACGGTGTTTAAGCAAGACAACACATCAGCCTTAACCACCACCAACGCCATCATCCCCAATCCGAACCAAGGCAACATGACCTTCCAATATCAACTAAACGCCCCTGCCCACCTATATATCTACGATATGCTGGGACGTTTGTGTTATGTAAGTCCTGCCTTGTCGGGCAAGGGTAACTGTGCAATTAACCTCAGTCCGACCATTGCTCCTAATGGTCTCTACATCTGTCATTTATATGACGAACAAGGGACACATCAACAAACCTACCGCTTTACGCTTATTCGTTAACAGTAAGCCCTTTGGCTGTGTGTTTATCACATAGCCAAAGGGCTTTTATTTAAACAAAATAGTATGACAATCCGAAATTTATTCAGTTGCTGTCTATTGGTATTGGCTGTTAACGGCTCAGTGGCACAAACATATTACGAGCATTCTTATAGTGCAACCGATATTCACAATGGACGAAAAGTTTTGCAACAACCCAATGGCGATTATTTGGTGGCTTGCGATGCCTTAAACACCACCACCAATAAATGGAATACTTTTGTGTTTGACATAGCACAAAATGGCAACCTAAAAAGTTATATTACAGATGATACTGCTGCTTATTTCAGTTCTGCCCGCACTATGATAGCTTTTAGTGGACAATATGTAGTATTAGGAAACACTCATGAAGCTACTTTTGATGCAGAATGGCACACTTATTATTGCGCCATAGATAGCAATATACAAGAGTTGTCACCTCAAATCATCAATCCATTTGTAGAAAGCGAAACATATGCAGTTGTTAATACTCCAGACAAAGGTTTACTATTGGGAGGGTACACACGTTTAGATGAACCAGGTAGAAGATTGTATGTTATAAAATTAGATTCTCTTGGACAAATGGTTTGGGATAGTGTTTACCAGGTTAATACTTATCTATGGAACTCTCAAGTAGTAGATATCTTGCCTGCCAGTTACCATACCTTTTATGTGGCGGGTACAATAGATGAAAACGACACGGAGGGGCATGGCAAGATGTTTTTGATGAAGATAGATAGCACGGGTGTGCCGCTTTGGAAGCGGGAATATAGCACGCCTTTGGGCATCAGTACAGCCCGTTGCATTACCCGCACCATAGACGGCGGCTTGTTGTTTGTGGGTTCTATACCCAATCCTTGGAACTACCCCGAAAGCACCACCATTATTCATCGCCTTAGCATCGGTGGCGGTTTGTTGTGGTCAAAAACATTTGAGAACTACTTACAAGGAGGAATTGCCACTCGTGTTATCGCACTATCTGATGGCAGTTTTGTATTCACAGGTAGCGATTATCCAATACCCAATAATGCCTCTGACATTGGTGGTTTTATACTAAAAACCGATTCCCAAGGCAATTTGCTTTGGAAGCGCAGCTATGGCGGCAGTGATGATGAATATCTGTATGATATGATAGCCAATCATGGCGACCTTAGCGGCTTGTCGGGTTATGTTATTTGTGGGCGCACAGCCAGCGGCTTGCCTGCGGGTAGGGCAGATATGTATCTCCTCAAAACCAACTGCATGGGCTTGCTCACCGAGCCACAAGCCGCTTTTTCTGCCCAAACAGATACAACCATGCTCACAGCCGCCTTCCAAAACCTCTCCCAATTCGTCTATCCCGACAGCATAGACGGCGGGCATTACGTTTGGGAGTTTGGTGATGGTGCGGTTTCGTCAGAGATAAACCCCACCCACACCTATGCACAAGCAGGAAGCTATGAAGTGAAACTTAGGGCGGTGGTGTGCAGCGATACGAGTGTGTCTATGCAAAATATCTGCATAGGCACATTGGAGCAGCCCGTGCCAAGTTTTGTGTATAGCCTGCAAAATGACAGCCTCATGTCCTTCACCAACACCAGCAGTAATGCGGCAGATGCCGTTTTTATCTGGAACTTTGGCGACGGCACATCGTCGTCAGAACAAAATCCCACACATGCCTACACCCAAGCGGGCGAGCATGAAGTACGACTTTCGGTCGTTCTGTGCCAAGACACGACGGTGTTTGTGCAGGTGGTGACTACTTTTGCGGTGGGACTGCCGCAAATAGGAATGGGGGGATTTATGGTGTATCCCAATCCCGCTCAAGACCATTTAGTAGTAGAAAACAATAGCTTGGAAAAAAGTGCTACCTTTGTGCTATACGACGTGCTGGGCAAGCAGGTTTTGTCCGTCATCTCCCATAATCAGTCCGTTGTTCCCATTGAACACCTGCCATCGGGGGTGTATGTGTATCAGTTTATTAATCCTCAAAACCAAATTGTAGCTTATGGAAAAGTTAGTGTTGTGCGGTAGGGTGGGTAATTTCAAAACCGTATAAGCTGGATTTTATAGAGTGAACTAAAAAAAAACATCGCACAACAAGTACAACCTGCTGTGCGATGTTCTATTTTGCCAAGCAAAATTCAGTTCAATGTCTTATTGTTTAATAAGTTTGGTGGTTACGGTATTAGCATTGTTGCTCAAAGTTACGAAATAAAGACCACTTGCAAAATTGCTCATTTGCAAGGAGAAGTTATTGTTACCAGCAACAGCCGTCAAAGATTGGCTATCTACCACTTTGCCTGTAGCATCGTGGATACTCAATTGGATAGCACTGTTATCAATAGCCGTAAAGCTCAATTGTGCAATATCTTTCACTGGATTTGGCTCGAGTGAAACGATGTTTAAGCCCATGCTATTGCGACGAACCACTACATTGCCTACTACTTGTACGCTGCCATCAAAGTCTGTTTGGCTCAAACGATAGTAAGTCATAGTAGCAGCTGTTTTGTCTAAGTGGCTATAGCTACGAATAGTATTGCTATTGCCATTGCCTTTAACAGTTGCGATAGCGCTATAGTTTACGCCATCTGTAGAACGGTGAATAGTAAAATAGTCATTATTGATTTCGGTGGCAGTTGCCCATTCAATCAAATTACCATTGTTCAAAGGCGTACCGCTCAAACGGATTAGGCTAACATCTACTGTAGCTTCTACAGACAGGGTAAGGGTGGCGGTTGTTGTGAATTCGCCATCGCTTACGCTATAGTTAATCTCGATATTGCCACTATATCCGTCTGCAATAGTAATAGTAACCAAACCTGTTGCTGCATCATATTCTACAGAACCGCCCATAGCAGGTTGTTCTACCATATAGGTCAAGACACCACCTTCGGCATCGCTGGCATACATACTAAGGTCTATGATAAAGATATTAGAGTTTGGATTAGAAGTTACTTCAATATCCGCTGCTGTTGGAGCTGTGTTAGGGTTACAAGCAGGGTCATTGGCAGCCAAGATGGTAAAAGGAACCCCTGCCACGTCTAAGGCAGCACACAACTGACCTGCTGCAATCATATCAGCTACATCAACACCTGTTGCTCCCGCCATTAAAGCATCAACCAAAGTTGTTGTATCGGCTAATAAGATATTGAAAGGATGTGCGATGTAGTCACCGGCAGGCAAGCCTTCTAAAGAGGTAGCTTCACAAGCTGCACCAAGACCTACAATTTGCAAGCTTGGTGGAATAGTAAGAACGATTACACTACCATATTCAGCAGAGGTGTTATCACCGTCTAAGCAAATAGGAGCCAATTCGCCGCCTTCGCAAATGCTTGTTGCACCCTCAAACAATACTGTGCCATAGCTCGCTTCACAAGTAGGAGCGGTAGTACAAGCAGCAGCAATATCAATTTCGCCAAATGCTGTCCAATCAATGGTCAAACTGCCGCTACAAGCACCATCATCAGCAGTAAATGTTACCGTTGTTGAGCCACCAGAAGCATCAAGAGCCTCTTGAGTTACATACAAAAATGCAATGTTAGCAGCAGAAACTTCGGTAACGGTTATGATATTACCATCAGCATCAAGATCAACAAAGGTCATGCCATCTTCGTTGCCAAGGGTATAAGCGCTAACAGCATCGCCAAAGGTAGCCAAAGGTACTAACAAAGCAGCCGCTTCAACACCAGTGAAAGAACCCTCGCAATACAAAGCAGCGGCTTCAGATACAAAAGCTTGTCCTGCATCATCAAAATCTACATACACAGGGTCGGTAGAACAAGGACAGTCATCAGGACAGTTTGGGTAGCCTTCGTCAGATGTACACTCGCCATCACCACACACGCCACAACTTGTGCCGCTATTGGTTGTAATAGTAGGAACACCATTGTCTATTTGAGCAATATCAGTACCACAACCATCTTCTGTGGTTAAGGTAAAGAACACGGTACCTGCTTCGGTGGCAGTAAAGGTGATTTCGCAACCTACGGCAGTTCCCAATACAGTACCGCCTTCGATAACACCTGCATTGGGTGTGCCATTCAAAATAGCAGTAATGAATGCCTCACCACCCCAAGCTGTTGCATCATAACCATCACAAATACTAAAAGTATAGTTGCCACCTGCTTGTACTTCGGTATAATATACTTCGTTGTACCATGCTGCATATGGAGCAGAAATAGATGCACCTGCCTCACAAGGAGCTACATCGATATCTTGGTCGCTATAAGGGCCACCTGCATAGCTGGTACAAGGCACTGCGGCTGCCTCAATAGTCATACATTGAGCAGCGCTGCTCGCATAGCAAGGAGCAGCAGGACAACCCAAAGAACCTAATAAATTTAAAGCACCATTCAAATCGGCTACTGCGATGTCGGTCAAACCAAAAGTAGAAAAAACCGAACCAATATCAGTAACACTACTACCGTCGGGGAAAGTGCTGCAATCGATACCCACAAAAGTAAGGGTAGAACAACAAGCACTGCCGGGAGTAAACGAATCGATGAATGACTGCAAGTCTGCCAAATTGTAGCTAAAACCTACCACGCAAACTTGGTCGCCTACACCAAGACCATGCGCACTAGGGTCAAACAAACCTGTTGTGTTAATGTCTAAAATGCGAGGACCACCAGGACCAAAAGTGCTTTGGGGCAAAATGTCATTGGGGTTCTCAAACATAAAGACATAAGAGTCGTATGTGGCATCGGCAGGAATGTTCAACTGAAAACCGCTACCATCAGGGTTAATTGTACTTGGAATTTCCAAATTTCCCGGGGTGGCACCATTAGAAGGACAGTTGTCATAAGCAACAGAACCTTGTGCCATAGCTAAAACACCGCATAGCATTGCGCTAAAGAACAGTAAGATTTTTTGCATAAAGTTATAAAAGTTTAACATTTAAGATAATTTCTAAGCTTTGTTGGCGAAATCGTAAAAGATGCCGTACTTTTGCACCCATAAACAACAGAGGTAGTTGGGATATGAGATATGGTGTGGTTTTGCTTGGTGCAAAGTTAGTACTTCTTTGTTAAATTGTAGATAACTTGGCATTTTTTTTTGCGCTTTTTTTTAAAATCACCCCAAAATTCCTTTTAATCACCCCAAATATGCCTCTGTAGGCAAGTTTATATGGCTATGAAACCTTTCATGCTTATTATCAACAAATTCTTAAATTTTTATTTTAAACAGTATGCAACTAAGTCTTGGTTTTTCGCCTTGTCCCAACGACACCTTTATTTTTGATGCCCTTATCCATCAAAAAATCCCCACGCATGGGCTAACTTTCACAGCAGTAATAGCCGATGTGGAGGAACTCAACCGCCGTGCTTTGGCAGGCGACCTCCATATCACCAAACTAAGCTACCATGCCTTGGCTTATGTTCTGCCCCACTACCAACTCTTACATGCTGGCAGCGCTTTGGGCAACAACTGCGGACCACTCCTTATTGCCCGTCAGGACTTGCCCCTTTCGGCTGTTCCCAATAGCACCATCGCTATTCCCGGACGATACACTACGGCTAATTTCCTCTTGTCTTTTGCCTTTCCCGATGCTCAACAAAAAATCCCACTCTTGTTCTCCGACATCGAAACGGCTGTCCTAAACCAAACGGTAGATTTGGGTGTGATTATTCACGAAAATCGTTTTACTTATAGCGAAAAAGGCTTACACAAAATCATAGATTTAGGTGAATACTGGGAACAAACAACCCAATTGCCTATCCCACTTGGGGGTATTGTCGTCGACCGTCAATTGCCTTTGGAGGTCAAACAACAAGTCGACCGTTTGTTGCGACAAAGTGTGGAATATGCTTTTCAAAATCCTGCCTCAACGATGCCATATGTTCGCCAGTATGCTCAAGAGATGGACGAAGCTGTTATGCAGCAACACATCGGTTTATATGTCAATCAATATACCATCGATTTGGGCAACATAGGACGACAAGCTATCGAACGCTTTTTTAGTGAAGGCTATCGTCACCAGATTATTCCGCAACACGATATGCAAGATTTGTTTGTGCCAAATTGAGGATGCGGTTGTTGCTCCAAGCATCTTAATAAAACAGACAAAAAGGCGGTACCATAACTTGTTTTGCGGCAGCTTCTTGGAAAAGTCGCAAAATGGCGCTACCTTAACGCCCCAAAAACCGCTATATTCTATGAAACACCTTATTTTTGTGCTTTTATGTTGCTTGACTGTTTGTCCGGTGGCAGCACAGTCTACGTTTGAACATCCTTTTTTTAATCATCCTTTTTTTCAAGACGATTTTTTTCATTTTGATAATCAACAAACTGCCCAATTTCCGGGTGGTGAGGCAGCATTTGAGCAGTATTTGATAGACAACTTGCACTATCCGCGAGCTGCCAAACGCCACCATGTCGAGGGTGTGGTAGTGGTACAGTTTACGGTGGCAAAAGATGGCAGTATTGTGCGTCCCAGCATCAAGCAACCGCTCGGACATGGTTGTGATGAAGAAGCTTTGCGTGTGGTACAAAAAATGCCACGTTGGCGACCAGCTCTGCGCTATAGCCAAGCCGTAGAAGCCACTTATTATATGCCTATCAGTTTTCAACCTATTATTAGCGAAAGTAAAGCGGCATTCAAGGGTGGCACCGAAGCACTCAACCGCTATTTAGCCCAGCATATCGTCTATCCGACCGATGCCATTTATGAAGGCATGGAAGGAACGGTCATGGTGTCGTTTTGGGTGACCAAATCAGGAAAAGTAAAACGCCCCAACATTCATCGTTCTTTGTATCCGTCTTTAGATGTCGAAGCCTTGAAGGTGGTCAAAAAAATGCCACATTGGATACCCGCTACCCGCAACAAAAAGAGAGTAAGCCAGCATTGTGTTATGCCTATTGTGTTTAAATTGCCCAAAACAAAACGGATTTTGATGTAGTGTTTCTTTGGGTGTTTTTGGGGAAAGGGGTGTTTTTTTGGGTGGGTCATCATCACTTGTTCGAGTGGCGAAGCGCGTTAGGGATTGTAAGGGTGGCGTTAGCCAGTGCGGAGAGCAACGCAGCACCGCAGCGGAGCGGAGCCCTGTAAAGCCCGCCCGCCAGGGAACGCCCAAAAACATAAGAGAATTATGCTCAATATTTTTGCTCAATACTATTTTATCATTTTTTATTCCATATTATCTACGTAATGGATACCAAATTAGCGCGCCTGCTGCTATATAAAGACAATGTACTTGTTCGCAAAATTGCCATACAAACCGACCTGTCGGGCGTTATTACCATAGGACGCACAGGTTTTGGCGCGGTAATAGATCTTGATGAAACCTATATCTCCCGAAAGCATACCGCTATTTGGGTAGAAGAACACAAATACCTGCTCATCAAAGATTTGGATAGCACAGGTGGCACGTATGTCAATGGCATAAGGATTACCGAAAAACGCCTACAACATGACGACGTAATAACGCTCGGTGCCAACAATGATACCTATCGAATTGTAGTTTCGTTTGTGTCACCCGAAAGTGCTGTTTATCGCACCGAATGGGTGCAACCGCCCGCCGATTCCAATGTGCCGCAAGGTATGGAAGTGCATACACCCAGCACTACGAACGATTTTACGTCGGATTTGGCAATACTGCTCGAAAGCAAAAACGAACTGATTATAGGGCGGTCCAAAGAGGCAGATATTCGCCTGCCACAACTCACCATCACGCGCCGCCATGCCCAAATCACGAAATATCCCGACGGACGCATTACAGTCAAAGACTTGGGGTCGCGCAATGGCACATTTGTCAATGGCAAACGCATTGAGTCCGAAACGCCTATCACGGACAAAGACGACATTAATATCGGCGCGTATAAATTCAAACTTCGTCGCCCTGCCGAAGATATTCGCCGAAAAAATGCCATTATTGCAGAGGGCATCAGCCGTATGGTCAACAATGGTAAACAAACGATACTGCACGAGGTTTCTTTCAAAATTCCAGCGCAACAGTTTGTGGCAGTTATGGGACCATCGGGTTGTGGCAAATCCACTTTGCTTAAAGCCCTCAATGGTGATGCGCCTGCGACAAAAGGCAAGGTTTTTGTGCATGGCTTGGAGTTGTATGAAAACTATGACTACCTGAAGCGCTTGATGGGTTATGTGCCACAAGACGATATTGTGCATAAGGAATTGAGTGTGGAACAGTCTTTGTTTTATGCTGCTAAGTTGCGCTTGTCGTCTGATGTTTCTAATGAAGATATTGCACAAAAAATCACAGAAGTGTTGGGCAACCTCAATATTAATGACCCCGAAATTAGGCAGCGAAAAGTGGGTGAGTTGTCGGGCGGACAACGGAAGCGCGTATCTATAGCAGTTGAGTTATTGACGGATCCTTCTATATTGTTTCTTGACGAACCTACGTCGCCGCTGGATCCTGAAACGATTGAGGAGTTTTTGATGTGCCTAAAAAATTTGACGCAAAAGGGAACGACTATTCTGATGGTGACGCATAAACCAGATGATTTGTATTATGTGGACAATGTGTTGTTTTTGTCAAAAGGTGGTTATTTGACCTATTATGGCAACAAAAATGCTTATTTATCGTTTTTTGATGCCAAAAATGTGATAGAAGTATATAGCAAAAATGGGTCGTTACAGAAAGGTAAGGCGTGGTCGGAGAAATGGAACGAGCAAAATCCGTCGTCGGGTATTGTGCATCAAAACAATAAAGCGGTGGAGAAGCAGCGCAGCGAACCATTTTTTAAACAACTGTTTTGGCTAACGGCGCGTTATTTCCACATCAAACTGAGTGACCCTATCAATACGCTTATTTTGATGGCGCAAGCACCAATTATTGCCGCTTTAGTGGGGTTGATTTTTGATGAATTGGAGTTGAGTGTGTTGTTTTTCATCACCATCTCTGCCATTTGGTTTGGGACGAACAATGCGGCTAAAGAAATTGTGGGAGAATTGCCTATTTTTCGGCGTGAGCGCATGTTCAATTTGCGTTTGATGCCCTATTTGCTCTCCAAAATTATTGTATTGAGTTGTTTTGCATTTTTGCAAGTGGTAGTATTTATTGGTATTGTCTACCTTACTGTTGGCAACGAACATGTGTCTTTGGTCAACTATTGGCAGTATGTTGGGGTTATGTTTTTGTTAGCATTTTCGGCAACTTTGATGGGTTTGTTGGTGTCGGTGTTGGTAAATAATACCGAAAAAGTAATGACGATTATTCCTATTGTGTTGATTCCGCAAATTATTTTGTCGGGTGTGATTACAAAAATCCCTGAAAAAAGTGTGGTGGAAGCGGTGAGCTATTCGATGTTTTCGCGTTGGGGAACAGAGGCTTTGGGTTATGTGCAGGATAGTATTCGGACTTATTATATGGCACCACCTTTGCCTGATTTGCCGCAAGATAGCTTGTCAATGCTTCCTGCTGCTGATTCTACTTATACAACGAGCAAATTTACGAAAAAACGTTTGCGAACGAAGCCATATAAAACGGCTAACACAACAGCAGACAGCACAAAATCTGCACGAAAAGACAACGAAAAGAAAAACACTGATAAAGACAAAGATGAAGACGATACGAAATCGGCTACGGATTCGTTGGTATATAAGACGACGCGTGCGGTGGAGTTTATGGATTTGCCCAATACGCTGGAACTGCCGCGCCGTCTGTCAAGCAACTTGTATGCTTTGGCTTTGCTCGATGTGTTGCTGTTGCTGGGTATTGTGGTGGGTTTGAAACGGAAGGATAGTATGTAAATTGGTTTGTGCTATATTGTTTTTTTGTTTTTCGGATAGATGGTTTTGGAGTGAAATTCCAAAGTTATCTATCCGATTTTTTTGTTTTTGGGAGAAGCAAATGTTTTTTTAATTGTTAATTATTAATTGTTAATGGTTAATTTTTTTGGGGTTGGCGGAAGGTGATTTGGATCGGGCGGAAGGAATGTTTTTTTAATTGTTAATTGTCAATGGTTAATGGTTAATTTTTTTGTGTTGAGAGATGGAATGTTTTGGGATTGAGTTGTTGTTTTGTTATTAGGTGCGAAATAATGTTTGGTAAAAAATGCTTTTTGTTTGGTGGAATGGTGGGGAATGTGTAATTTTGTGGTGTAATTATATTTTTAGCTAACAAAAAATAATAACGATGAAAAAGAAACTACTTTTTATGGGGGTTTTGATAGGTGGTCTATTATTAACTTCAAGCGCCGAAGCACAGACTGCTTTTGGGGAGGAGCGTCTTATTACAGCAAATGTTGAATATCCTCGTTCTGTTTATGCTACAGATTTAGATGGTGATGGTGATAAAGATGTATTATCAGCGTCTTATTTTGATGATAAAGTAGCTTGGTACGAAAATGATGGAGTAGGGAATTTTGGAGAACAACAAGTTATTGCAAATGGAGATGGCTCCAATTTTGTAGGAGCTGCTGATTTAGATGGTGATGGTGATAAAGATGTATTGTCAGCTTTTTATCTTGATGATAAAATAGTTTGGTATGAAAATGATGGAGTAGGGAATTTTGGAGAACAACGAATTATTACAATGGAGGCAGATGGAATAAGGACATTTTATGTATCAGATTTAGATGGAGATGGTGATAAAGATGTATTATCAGCTTCATATTTAGATGATAAAATAGCTTGGTATGAAAATGATGGAATAGGGAATTTTGGAGAACAACGAATTATTAGTTCTACTACTAATGGTGCTCAACAAGTTTATGCTACAGATTTAGATGGTGATGGTGATAAAGATGTATTATCAGCTTCATATTTAGATGATAAAATAGTTTGGTATGAAAATGATGGAGTAGGGAATTTTAGCCTTCCATATATTATTTCTGTTGTAGACCGTGTAATAGATGTAGCAGCAACAGATTTAGATGGTGATGGTGATAGAGATGTTTTATGTATTTCTAATCGTGATGATAGAATATATTGGTATAAAAATAATGGTAATGGTGGTTTTGGAAATCAACGTTTGGTGGGATTTTCAGCCGAATCGCAAGATATTGATGTTGTAGATTTAGATAATGATGGAGATATGGATGTATTATCAAGTTTTGAGTTTGATAATAAAATAGTATTGTTTGCTAATGATGGAAGCGGTAATTTTGAGTATCAGCAAATTATAGAAAATGCTATTATGTTTAGTCAATTAGTCCATACTGCTGATTTAGATAATGACGGAGATATGGATATACTGTCGTTTTCTCTGAATAATACCTCCAATAATGACAATATAGTGTGGTACGAAAACTTATTACCTCCTATAGGTATCAATACGGTCAATAGTTCTTCTATGACGGTTTTTTACTGCTACCCCAATCCCACCAATACCCACCTAAGTATTCAACAAGCAACGAACGAACCTGCTTTTTACACACTCTATAATGCGGTTGGGCAGTTGGTTGCGACGGGTACGTTCAGTGGAGCTACACACACTTTTTCGGTGGCGCATTTGCCGAGTGGTTGGTACTATTTGGAGGTTAATGGGGAGCATTTTAATATCATAAAAGAATAAAAACCACTCATGCTCGAATAGCAAATCGGCTTGTCTTCCTCTTTTGTGGAAAGACAAGCCGATTTGTCAGTATACACTCCCCAAAGTAGAAAAAACAGCAAATTTATTGTTTTTTCAACCTTTGGGCGATGATTATTGCCAAAAGGCTCAAAGTGATAATAGCGATTATTAGTATTTGAGAGGTGTTTTGCTGAATGGGAGCTGTGGTAGCGCCGATACAAATAAAACCTGCCCAAAGAAAAGGATTGGCTTCGTGGTTGGTTTTGAGGGTGTTTAGATAGTCTAATTTTGCTTGTTTGAGGGCTTGGTCAATATCTTTTTTATTGAATAGTTGAGTATAGAATAGTTTCATTATTTGCGAAGTGGAGTAATCATTAACACTCCAAAGACTCGCCACCACACTTGGCGTTCCTCCATACATAAACCCGCGAGCAAGACTCATCATGCCTTCTCCTTTGACAATGTTGCCAACACCCGTTTGGCAGGCACTTAGGACAACTAATTTGGTGTTGAAGGGGATATTGTAGATTTCATGGGTTTCTATATAGTCATTATCAATACCATCATTGTCGTTGGCAAAATATATTTTGCTAGTGTTAGGTTCTTGGTCATTAAGACAAGCATGGGAGGATAGGTGTAGTATGAGCGATTTATGGGCATTTTTTCTAAAGTTGGTTGTTGTGGCGCTGTCTTCCAGAAAGACTTTACCATTAGCGATACTATTAATGTAATTTACTTCTATATAGCTATTTTTTAGCTCTTCTAAATGTCCATTTGCTTTGCAACCCCTTTGGACTGTTTGGTTGGGTGCGTTAGTTTTATTTTCTTTGGAAGCAGTAAAAATAGGTGCGAAAGCTATTAAATAGTTATTGTGACTGTTAATGGTTGTTTGTCTTTGCGTATTTTCTATGAGTGTGTTCAATGAATAGCTATAACTAATGGTATAATGTTTTATTAAATAGTCGACAAGTTTGGGGGCGTATTGTTTTTCTTTGATGGTGTTGGCAGTGGGTAATTGTTTAATCAATGCTTCAAAAGGTATGTATGATAAAATGCCATCTGGCACAATGATTAATTGGTCTATATTGTCTAAATAGTGCTTATCGGTTGCTTGTTTTAATAGTATTTGGTAAAAATGGTTGGCATAGTAAATAAAGTCATTATATAATGCTTGGTTGTCATAGTCATTTAAAGCTTTATTGTAATAGGTTGAGTCTTTTGATAAGGTGAGTCTGAATTTGGTTATTTGGTCTGTTAAATTTTGTTCTATTGGGGTGGTTGTATAGTTGATATTGTTTTTTGTTGCGACAAAGGTATATAATAGACTATCTGCCATAAAATAAGATATTATAGCAGTTTGTTTATTATGTATCAGTTTGTTTTTGATGTCATGGAGGGTCAAGGGTTGTTGTTCGTACTTAGCGGTTTGGTAGTTGCTGTTTTGTTGTTCTATCTGAATGGCGAGATATTGATACTTTTGGTTTAAAGCAAATAGACTATCTAAAAGGTTTTTTTTTATGACTTCAGAGTTTTCTTGGTAAAGTTTTGCTTCGGTAGCAATAATTTGTTGTCGGAGATGGTTGTATTGTTGAACAAGGGGTGTGGATATTTCTCTTTTTAGCAGTTGAGCTTGTTTTAGAAAATTATTTAATAGATTTGCTTTGCTTTGTTCCGCAATTAAGAATGCTGTTTCTACGTCATTTTTACGTAAGGCTATTGCTATGGCAGATTGGTAAATGGTGTATTCATTGTCGATTAGAAAAGCTGTGGCTTCTTCGTCGATACCTACTTTTGTTTGTTGTAATTTTAGTTGGTGCAATGCCAATTGGTAGGTTTGGTGTGCTAATGCAAGGTAGTTATCATCTTTTGAGGTTTCATACAAATTGGAATATGCCGTTGCCTTTTGGCGCAAAGCTACCAATATCCATATATCAGGGTCGGCAACGGTTAGCTGTTGGTCATTGGGTTGTTGATTGATATGTTGTGGTTGGTAGTCTTTAATAAGTGCTTTTAGGGCGTTTTGGTAGTGTTGCAATGCTTGTTGTAAGCTATCTATTTGTAAATAGCTATCACCGACCAATGTAAATATTTTTGCGGCTTCGTGCCCTTCGTTCTCATATAATTTTTGGTTAAGAGCAAGGACTTTTTGTAGATAGTTCAGTGCAGAATCGGTTTGGTGTTTAGCAAGATAGAGTTCTCCAATGTTTTTATAGACTATTATTTTGTATTGGTCGGTTGTGGGTTGGTTTTGATTTTCTAAAAAGTTTTTTGTTTGTATGAAAATATTTAAGGCTTTTAGGGTATCTTCTTGTTCGAAATAGATGTCTGCTATATTGTTATAGGCTATGCTTCGTTGTTCGGGCAAGGTATTGGGGTTGTTTATTATGTCTTGATAAATTTGTTGAGCAATTTTTATTTGGCGCAGAGATTTTTGTGCGATAGCAAGACTAATTTTTGATTTGGCTATTTCTATTTGGTTATTTAATGTTTGGTAGATGTTCAATGCTTTTTGGCAATAAACTACGGCTTGTGGGTAGTTGGGTTCTCGCTGATAAATAGCTGCCATGTTTTTATAGGCAGTAGCTAATTCTTGTTGATTTTGTGGTAGTTTTTCGGCAATAAATATAGTGGTTAAAAAATACGGTTTGGCTAAGGCAAATCGTCCCGTTTTGTTGTAAATAAGTCCGACTTCATTATTGGCTTTTAATTGGTGTTCGTTAGGAGTGGGCAGGCATTCGGTGGCAGTTTGTAGTGCCCAATATGCCAATAACAAAGCCATATCTGTTTTGTTTTGTTTACGATAGGTTTGGGCTAACGCCACAAAACTTTGTGCGAGCAAGGTGTCATTTTGTGGATATTCTTGGATAAGTTGCTGTAAAAGTTGTTCTGCGGCTGTGTATTTTTTGTTATTCATAGAATCAATAGCAGCCTCATACACTTTTTGAGGTGTAGAGGCTACTAATAAACAAGAGAAAAGGATACAGAGCGTGAAAGTAAGTCGTATCATTACATTTTAACAATTTTTCGTGTTTCGTAAAAGGTAGCTGTCTTTAAAAGGCACAAATATACGCCTTTTGGTAGATACTGTGTATCGAACTTGCAACTATTATTGCCTTTAAACGAAAAATTTTGTGTTGCTGCAACAATTTTTCCATTCAAATCGAGGATTTGGATAGAAACCTGCTCGTCTTGTTGTAAGGAATAGACTACTTCTAATTGGTCGCTGAAGGGATTGGGTTGTGTGTGTAGGTCATCAGATGCAGTGTTGGTAGTATTGTAGTTGCTCAAATCATGTTTGTTGCTTCCTTGGGGAATAAACGTACAACCTGCAATAAATAAATTTGCGAGGCTACCTGCTTCGAAACTGGTACCATGATTTAAGATAATCGCATGAGTGGCATTGGCACTAAGGACACTTCCGCTCTCAAACCTAGCATTGGTGCTAAAAATAATCATGTCAGATGCTATATAATTGCTGTAACTTCCATGTGAGGAAGATTTGTCGATGGTAATATTGGCGGGGCATTCGTCTTCTTCAAAATCCACTTCTGCTGCGCAAATATTGGTAATCACAGCGGCATTTTCATCAAAATATATTTTAGCAGGCGTGCCAAAGGACTGTCTATTCGTGTATTCAGTAGCTTCTAATGTGCTAATACCATAAGAAAGTTTCCCCATTGTTTGCCACTCTTGAACTCCTGTATCGTTTAAACCTTGTAATACTCCAGCATTATCATTATTTAACTCTATTATTAAGTATCTATCGTCCCAGTTTATATGTCCTTGTATAGTAAGCGAACCATCAGTAGTAGTGTTAATAATGTAATTAGTTATTGTTAAGGTATAAGTCGTATAACTATTGCTACTATTAGGTAAATATAATTTGATATTGTTAATGTTGGTGATATCTAACTCTTCGGGTATATTATCCTCTAATTTAATAAAATTAGCTGGACCTGTTCCTGTGTTTTGAAAATTGATGATATGTTTGAGATTAGTTTGAGGATTGAAATAAGCATAACTTGTGGTACTGCCGTTTTGTTCGATGAGTTTATTGTTAGGATCATACGATGTCCCATATCTAAAATTAATTGTCTCAGTAGTTGGTGTAATAATACTTCCATTTTTCCTGACAATGGTAAGCGTAGTATTGCCGCCTGTGCCAACATTAGATTTTAGAGCAAATGTAAAGAATGCTTTTAGTGGATAACCATTACTTACATTTGCAATTACCATACCATCACTAGGATAGCCTTCTAAATAGGAGGTGCCATAGTTCGTATTAGATACGAAATCTAATTTGTTAGGATCGTACTGTATTCCTACTTGGCCACCCGAAGATTTAAATGTTACAATAGCGGTGAAATATTGTGTTTGTATGTTTGGGTAAGTAATTATTTGGTTGTTCATAACAACTTGCCGATTGACATAGAGTATTTGATCTTTGTCTGATGGTAAGGGTTGCATTACAGCATTGATACTAGTACCAGAAAATGTGGCAGTTGTTGCTGTTGAAGGAATATTTCCTGTCCAAATTCTTCTTGCGGGAGGTATATTACCCGGTGCTATGCCATCTATGTCGACCTTAATGGGAGTGGTTTCTGCTTTTACACGGGAAAGATCAAGTTGAGAGTTAGTACTATAACAGTATTTGATGTTGTGAATGTCACCTTGAGTTGATGTGGAACTGTAGTCACCATTGCCAAAAGCCCAAAATACATTATACGAACTTCGGCTACAGGATCTTAGACTAGGAAGGGTTATGCTAAATACGTAACAATTAGCACCTGTATTGTAAACTTTAACTGTATTCATGGCTGCGTTCATTTCAATAGAACTGACCACAGCCCGGCAAGTGGTTTGGGCTGTTGTTGTATAAGAAAAAACGCCAAATATTAGGGACAGAATGGAAAATAATGCTTTTTTTATCATTTTGTTTGTTTTTTTTCGATAAATGTATTAACTTTGCAACGGAAATATGAATAAGTCTAAGCTTATTTATCCCGCCTTCTGTTTGTTTTGCCGAACAACAGAAGGCTTTTTTTCTGCTCTTCCTATTAAAATTCTTTCTACCCCTAAAAGAGAGGAAAAGATTTTTGATAGGGGAATATAAAGAGTATATTTATTGCCCATTTTTAAGGTATAGAGGCGAAGGCACTATAAAAAACTTAACGTTGCATTGATCATGCAAAAAAATTAAGTATTCAGCCCGCCTCACAAGCCTTGCAATCCATCAATAACCATGCAAATACAGTTTTAATGGACATAAATTAGTTTAATAGAGTGGGTTAGTAGTGTGGTAGGTTTATTGTTTTTCCAAAGCCTCAACTTTGGCTTTTAATGCCTCATTTTGTTTGTTTAGTTCAATCACATACAAGGTAAGTTCTTCGATTTTTTGCATTTGTTTTGCAAGCATTTGATTTACATCAATTCCACCGCCATCAACCAATTCTTGTGCAGAAGGTACTTCTGGCAAATGTTTGTTTGCTTTAACAAAAGCCTCTACTTCCGATAGTGGTTTTAATTGGTAGGTATCTGCAAATACATAATCTGCCCAGTCAGTAGTATTTTTCAATGCTATCTTAAGTCTTTCGGTCAAGATACCTTTTTCGACATATAATTTGTAATTGGTATCAGCTGATGGAGTGGTGACATTGCCTATTTGTACTACTTTGGTGTCTAAAACCTGCATAATCACTTCGCTTTCAGTCGCAAATTTAATAGCACGATTGCTACTTGTTGCACCCGAAGTAACCGCAAAAATCAAATTGTTATTTGTATTGCCCGGTACTGCTCTAATTACCGCATCACCTGTTTGAGCAAAACTATTGTAGCACGTATTACAATCGGCAACCGCTAATTCCAAAATACCACCATTATCTGCTTTCAGTTGCATATTAGGGTTGTTGGACACAATACTTAGTCGAGCCGAAGGAGCTGCGGTACCCAAACCTACGCGTCCTGTGGCTTGTTGGATAAAAAGTCTATCAGAACTTGCCCCTTCGCGGATACGGAAATCTCCACCGCCCCAGAACTGCCAAAAACCATTGCTATCGCTCAATCTTAATTGAGGAACACTACCTGTACTAGGAGCTGAAATGTGTAACCTGTTGGAAGGTGTGGTAGTGCCAATACCAACATTACCCCCAGTAGTAACACGCATACGTTCTGTATTATTGCTTTTTAGAACCACATCAAACGCATTCGAAGAGCCTAAGTATTGTGTAGGTGCTGTTGCACTCGTACCACTCAAAGCATTGCTTGCTGTTGTTGATTGTGCATTGCTTACTTGATTTGCACCGAAAAGCATGGCTATGGTAACCATACCTAAAACTATTTTTTTTGAGAAATTTTTCATGATGATGAACTACTTGATTTTTAGTGAAAAACTGGTTTTATAGATGTGAAACCGACATTTTCTGCCCCAAAAATAAACCATCTGATTATTAAGGTTTCATAAAACTCAATAAAAATAAATTATTTTATTTTTGTTTTACAACTAACTAAGAATCAGATGGTTATATATAACATTTTTATTGGAACGGAGAGTCTGTTAAAAATAATTGACTATGATTTAAGAATTATACAGAATGATGGTAGTAAATTACACACAGCATTTGAGTCTTGAAAACTTGTGTCTGACAAGTGATGATTCGATGAAATTAGAAATTCTTGCTCAACAACAATAATGCTCTTGCATACCAAACAACAATAGGTTGGACTAAGGAAGTCGCAGTCCATATAGCAGAAAAATCAGTTAGGATTTTTATGGACAATTCCATAAGAGACAAAAAATGTTGCTTTTTGCGTGAATCGGGCTGCAAAGGTAAGTATTCGACTCAAAATATAAAAACTATTGCTGTATAGCCCCTATTGCTTGATGAATTTGAGAGACTGGTTAATACTTTTACCCGTAATTCGGGCTATATATATACCATTAGACAAGTTGCTTACATCTATAGTATTTGTTTGGTTGCCCTCTACTGTTTCTTGTAAAACCATTTTTCCTGTAATGTCATACAAAAACAAGCTTGCTGTTTCGCCTTCAATGCTATTGTAAGCAATGTTAATAGTAGTTGAGCTTGGATTAGGAAATAAATCTGCTACTTGCAAAGGTGCATCAGATGTTCCTGTTTCGTCCCATTTTTGTGAGCAGCCCTGAATAAGCGATGCCGATGTTATCAAGGTGCGCGTCTCAACAAAAAACGGAGCAACACCCACAATGTGTCTAACAATATAAGGTATCAAAACACTATCAGAATAGCGAATAGGAACATTCGTAAAATTAGCTGTAGTATTTAAAGATGTTTGTAACAAGGCATTAAAATTGCTATTGCCCACACCACCCAACAAGCTATTTGCTCTATATAAATACCAACGGTGTGTTGTACCTGTGGGATTTGTAACACTACTCGTTGCATTGATAGTGAAATTGGGTGAGTTGCAAGTGCCGCTAAGATTAAAACTTGCATTGTATTGAGTACCGCAATCAGGTGTCAAAATTTGAATGTTGTCTATTCGGTTAGACACCGAGCGTCCGCGACTGTCTTTATATAAATTGGCTTCTTGCAAGGTATTCAAACCCGTAATAGTGATTCCCGTCGGGATATTCATTGTTATGGGCGACCCAAGGGAGTGCTGGTTGCGATTAGCGTCTGTAAAAACTGATAAACGAAGCGTAACAGCATCTAAACGGTCGAGGCTAATATAAAAATAGTTGCCGTTTTGTTGGTTCAATGATATTCTGGCGGTGGACAAAGTGGGATTGAATGTGCCATCTTTATAGAAAATACATAGCTGTGGTTGTGGAGTTGCTGGATCAGGTGTGCTGGCACACTGGTTAGTGAGATTATTCACGATACCCGATATGTACATTACGCCAATAGCATCTTGGTTAGTGTTGGTTTGAATAGTATTGGGTGGAAGGGTATTGGCTACTACATCATTAGTACCTGCTGAAAGGCACATTGGAATAGAACCCATAGGAGTTGCAGGAGATGTAGATGTACCGTTATCATACAAGGAATTAACCCAAGAAAAATCAAAATTAAGTCTCCAAGTAGCAGGAACACCTGTGGGGAGTTGGCGATAGATGCGGCGTTCTGCCGATGCTCCGTCACATTGCCCATTTCCTAAAGTTGTTCCCATACCTCCACAATGAACATCTTTAACATGCAATTCGTTGTTAAACAAACCTATGTTATTGTATATCATAGGGGTTGTTCCTACATTAATAGGGATATTATTCGTGTTAACATTGTTACGTGTCCAACCAGTTAAACCACTATTAAAGTTTTCTGTAAAAAATACACTACTGTAGGTATCGCTAATTTTATTGACCAACTGAACAGTTAAATTATCAACAGTACTTGTTACTCTACGTGCAACAGACCCTTGATGCAAATTTGCCGTTTGTACAGCATTAAATCCTGTTAAAACGGTGTTTGCGGGCAAACAAAAACTACTGCTAAAAATACAAGTATTTGGCGTAGTGCTACTAAGGTTAAATACCTGAAAAGTAAAAAGTGTAGCACTAATGCGCTCTAAACGAAGGCGGTAGGTTTGGTTTCGTATTAAAGTAATACCTGCCTGAGCTTGCATAGGATTTGTGCCGTCTTTGAAAAAAGGAGCAAGTGTTGGGTTTCCAGTACGACTATCAGCACAAGAACCACCTGTTGATGTTATACCTGTGCTAAACAAAAAACCAATCGCATCTTGATTACTATTGCCACTATCAGAGGTTACTACCTCATTAATTCCGGCTGTTAGTGCCATAGGAATAGACCCTAATGGAGAGGTCGAGGTTGTGGTAGTATCCGCAAAACGAAAATTTATTTCCAAACCAAAGGCATCATGTTCGTTTAGTGTAGTTGTCATGCTTCGTCTGGCTCTTCTTTCTGAGGTTGCCCACTCACATATAGAAGGTGGAGTAGTTGGTGCGACGGCTTGCGCTCTACAATGCACATCGGTAAAATTGAGTGTTCCATTGGCTATTGCAATATTATTGAAAGCCGTGCCTGCGGGAGTGCTATTGGATATTGTCCAAGAAGTGGCACTACTAAAATTGTCTGTTAACAATATTTGAGCTTGTGAAAATTGGCTATTACACAATGATAGCCCTACGAAAGTCATAAAGACCATGAATTTAATAGATATGGTTTTCATTAGGATTTTAGGTTTAAGGTTGTAAAATTTTGACTTTAATGGTTATTAGTTTTTAGGAAATTGATTAGGCTAGAAAAAGAAGATGAAAAAACAGCAAATTTCTCCCATCCTCCTAAAATTAATCGCAATTTTAGGCAGTAAAACAACAAACAACAAAATTAGGTGGATATTTTTTTAAAAAATACTAGGGCGGGAGCTGCCCAATAAGCAATTATTTTTAGGAGGAACAAGAGAAAAGACATCAAAAAATACAAATTAACAAGGCATCATATCCGCTGAATTAACTGTCAAAACACTTGAAGTATAATTAGCTCCACCTGTTACAGACCATGTTTTGGTGTATTTGTTGTATTTAATGGTAGGCATATTCGAGGCTGTATAGCTTGCATTGTAATTGATTCGCAAACACTTTTTAGGGAAAGTGCCTTCGGGAATGAGCAAATAAGTTTGTTCTTTGTTGAACCAGAGTGGGTTGCTGTAGTAGGTATGTCCTACATATCCATAATTAGAATACTGCCCACCCGAAAGTACAGTAGAAAAAGAACTTAAGCCTGATGGAAGTGCGTCGCAAATAGAGAATGTACAAACAGCAGGGGAGCTAAAACCGGTGGTGCTGTTGTAAGAATAAATCATAAATTCGGGTAGAGGTCCGCGTGGAGTTTCAGTCTTTGCAACAGCAGTTGGGTTGTCAACAATTAAAGCCTCTTTTTCGCAAGCTACAAAAGCACAAAGAGAAACTAAACAAAAAACGATAAATTTGATTGATTTTAACATGGCAATAAATTTTTAGATAGTTATGTAAATAAGGTTTAAAATTATTGGATCGTGTGTTGTGATGGCTCGTTGTTGTCTTTCGCTATAATAATGCAAATCACTTCGCTATCGGACATTTTTTGTTTAAAAAAATTTTTAGTGTAAGGATTTGCGGTTAGGTGTTTTGTTTTGTTGTATAGTCAAAACAAATCATACTTTCAATTATTTGTTTATAATTTGAAAGTTTAGTGTAAGCAATGACTTTAATTCATCAGCATAACTTAAAGTATTGTCCAAATAATAAAATATCTTTTCTTCAAAAGCCGCTAATTTTTC
>JAEUUX010000038.1 GCA_016787295.1 Chitinophagales bacterium | reverse complement strand
GAGTGAGTTTTATTTTTTATGGAGTGAGTTTTATTTTTTATGGAGTGAGTTTTATTTTTTATGGAGTGAGTTTTATTTTTTATGGAGTGAGTTTTATTTTTCATGGAGTGAGTTTTATTTTTTATGGAGTGAGTTTTATTTTTCATGGAGTGAGTTTTATTTTTCATGGAGTGAGTTTTATTTTTTATGGAGTGAGTTTTATTTTTTATGGAGTGAGTTTTATTTTTTAGGGAGTGAGTTTTATTTTTTAGGGAGTGAGTTTTATTTTTTAGGGAGTTAATATTGGAAATTTAGTTAGGAGTGATTATTGATGTGTTATTTGTTTGTTATTTTTGGTATAAAAAAATGGGGTTATGCAGCATAAATATTTATTATGCTACATAACCCCAAATTATTTGACAACTATTTCTTTTTAGCTCATTTACCAAACTAAGGTAACATTGCCTTTTTCAAATTCGGTAGAACCGTCTGTAAAGGTTACATCGATATAGTATACGTATACACCCAACTCTGCTCGTTTGCCATCGGGATACAAACCATTCCAGCCTTCGCTAAGATTTGTGGACTTGATTTCATATACTCTTTGTCCCCAACGGTCATAAATAGCCATATAAAATTCGGTGACATTGTTGCCTGCTATATGAAATATTTCGTTTACATCGTCTCCGTTAGGTGAAAAAGCATTGGGTATTACCAGTTTGTTTTCTTGCGCTACTTCCACTGTCACAGCATCGCTCGCCGAACAACCCCATTCGTCGGTTACGGTCACAGTATAGGTGGTCGTAACTATAGGTGTAGCTTGCGGTGTGGCACAATCGTCGCAGCTCAAACTGCTAATGGGTGACCAAGTAAAATCTATCTCGCCGTTTAATGCAGAATTAGCTTGTGCAGGCAATGCCACACTACTGCCTAAAATAATGCTTTGGTCAGTAGGAGCAGCAACACTTGCTGATGAAACTCCAACTGTACTTGTAAAAGTATCGGAACAACCTTCGTCGGTAGTAACATTTACTGTTACTCCTTGAGTGCCTGTTTCGTTCCATGTAGCTGTTGCGCTTAATCCTGTTTGAGTAGGATTTTCGGCAATAGTCCATGTCACGGTTGCGCCTGTTGCGGGACTTCCTGCAAAAGTTAGCGTAGCTGTTTCGCCCACACAAACTGTTTCGGGTGCTGTAAAGTTGGCTACAGGCATGGCTAAGACGGTAATTGGTGTTGTGGCTGTATAGTCACAAGTTATTGTACCAACAGGCATGATGACCGTTTCGGTGTAATTATAGGTGACAATATGCTCACCAATACCTGCCACACTTGGCACAAAATTATTACTCGATACACCTATGCCACTAAATGTGCCTCCTGTGGGTGTTGCACTCAAAGAAATAGCAGCTTGTTCTAAACAGACTGTTGCATCGCTTACTGTAATAATGGGTTCTATGGTAGGGCAGCCAGCAGGTAAGCTTTCGCAGGTGTGTTCTACAATACCGCTATTGCCACAAGCTGCTTCGCCAATAGCTTGTACGCTAATTGTTACGATACTTCCCGCTTCAGTTGGAACGGTATATGTTGTTTGTGTGCTTGGTAAGGTTTCGCTAACATCATTTACTGTAACAATATAATTAATTGCGCCAGACACAGTTCCCCACACAAAGGTTACGCTATTTGTTGTGGCTGTACCACAACTGATAACAGGATCTGCAATTTCACCTAAGACTTCGGCGGAAGTGGTGGTGGTACAGTTATTTGCATCGGTCACGGTTACGGTATAAACTCCTGTAGGCAGGTTGTTGGCTGTGGCTGTATTTTGGTTCGGAATGCTGTTCCATTGGTAAGTATAAGGTTCCTGTCCTGCCGACCCTACTGCGGTGACGCTGCCTTCGGATAATCCACAAGTTGTTGTGGTTGCAGTTGCATTTGCGCTTGGCGAACCATTGCTGCCTACTACTACCGTAATACTTACTGAACAGTTATTGTCGTCCGATACAATAACAACATAGTTGCCGTTAGCTAAATTATTGGCACAGGCGGTTGTACTTCCTGCGGGGTCGTTCCATGTATAACTGATGTTTCCAACTCCACCAGTAACAAGCACGCAAGCTGTTCCGTCACTTTGCCCACAGTTTTCGGGGGTAATGTCACCTTCGCTCACTGTTGGGCCGTTTAAAGTGGGTACGGTCAAAGATAGAGTTGCTGTACAGTTATTTGCGTCGGTAACTGTGATGACATAACCACCTGCTGCAATAGCGTTGTCGCAATCACTATTGGTTGTATTGCTCCAATTGTAGCTATATGGTGCTGTTCCATCTGCTGCTATTACACAAGCACTACCGTCTGCCTGTCCACAACTTGCTGCTGTAATAGCGCCTTCGTTCAGTGTTGGTGCGCTACTTTCGGGGACAGTTACAGTTAGTGAAGCCGTGCAAGCATTTGCGTCTGTTATAGTAACAGTATGGTCACCGCCTGTGATATTATTGTTGCAATCGGTGTTGGCATTGTTGTTCCAAAGGTAAGTATAGGGTGCTGTTCCACCTGAAACGGATACACAAGCGCTGCCTGTTGGTTGTCCGCAAGCTGCTGGGTTGATAGTTCCTTCGTTCAGTGTTGGTGCGCCATTTTCGGGGACAGTTACAGTTAGTGAAGCTGTACAACCATTTGCGTCTGTTATGGTAACAGTATGGTCACCGCCTGTGATATTATTGTTGCAATCGGTGTTGGCATTGTTGTTCCAAAGGTAAGTATAGGGTGCTGTTCCACCTGAAACGGTTACACAAGCGCTGCCTGTTGGTTGTCCGCAAGCTGCTGCTGTAATGTTTCCTTCGTTCAAGGTTGGGCCACTTAGGTCGGCAACTACTACATTGGTGGCAGTGGAACAGCTATTGGCATCGCTGACAGTAACACTATAGTTACCTCCTACAATATTGTTTAGGGTGGGACTATTATCACTTAAAGGAATGCTACTATTATATTCCCACGAAAAAGTAATAGGACTAACACCACCAGAGGCAGTGATGGATAAACTACCATTGGCTTGTCCACAAGTGGCATCTTGCGAAATAACATTGGTGATAGCCGGTGCTCCGAGATTGCCTACACTTACTATAGTTTCTGTACTACAACCATTGGCATCGGTGACGGTTACGCCATAGTTACCTGCTGTTAGACCTCCTACTGAAGACCCTGCTCCTACGGCTTCGCTCCATTCGTAGCTAAGACCTCCTGTTTGACTTTCTACTGTAATGCTGGCTGTTCCGTCGGGTATGCCACAACTTGCTTCGGTGCTTTGTGTGGCAGTGATGACGGGACCTGGCAGATTGGGAATATCAAAACTACCTGTGGCTGTACAACCTAAGTCGTCTGTAACCGTGACACTATATGTACCTTCGGCTAAATCGGTGGCTACGGGACCATTGCCATTGGGCGTACTCCAGACATAATTCAGACTACCTACATTGTTATCCACATCTATAATCAAGCCACCATTAGCTTGTCCGCAAGCGGCTTCTACTAATTGTTGAACGTTGATAAGCAAAGCAGGCGTACTTCCGACATCTATTTGGGTATTATCACTGCAACCATTTTCATCGGTAACAGTTACTAAGTATTGCCCATCGGCTAAACCTGTGGCTGTATTTCCAACACCATTGGCAGTACTCCAAGTGTAATTCAAAGAACCTGTACCATTTATAACGGTTAAAACAGCAGAACCATTATCTTCGCCACAAATAGCAGGACTCACGCTTTGTCCATTGATAATAGGTGCTTCAAAACTATCTACTGTTAGGGTTAATTGGTCGGAACAGTCATTGCTGTCGGTGACAGTGACTGTATAGGTGCCGCCTATTAGATTATCAATGGTATTGGTCAAACTTGCTGTATTTGACCATTCATAGATGAGTGGGGCTACCCCTCCTGTGGCTGTCACAGTAATAGCACCATTTGCAATACCACATAAAGAAGGTGTGATATTTTGTTGGCTTAAAATAGGGGCATTGGGCGAAACTACAGAGACTGAAGCAGTTGCAGTACAAGCATTTTCGTCAGTGACAGTAACAGCATAATCTCCCGCAGTAAGGTTGTTGGCAGTAGCGGTATTTTGCGCGGGTGTTGTATTCCATATATATTGTAATGTACCAAAACCGCCAGCGGCTACTACACTCGCCGAACCATTGCTTTGTCCACAAACGGCTGGTGTGCTACTGGTGTTGATAATGCTGGGACCATTGGTGTTGTTCAGTGTTGCTTGTGCGCTACTGCTACAACTATTACCATCGGTAACAGTAACGGTATAGGTGCCTGCTGCTAAGTCATTAGCACTATTAGATGTATTATTTGTCGATGACCATGTGTAGGAAAGAGGGTCTGTTCCGCCCAAAGCTGTAAAAACTAATAGCCCATTACTTTGTCCGCAACTTGGGTCAGAGCTATTGGTCAGTGCTATAGTAGGAGAAGGTTGAGCAGGTAAAAAGACTGTTTCTATGTCATTACAACCGTCTATAGTCGTTACTGTAACGGTATAGGTTTGTCCGCCATTAAGCCCTGTTGCGGTTGTGCTATTGCTAACTCCACCAGTCCAATTATAGGTTTCTATAGCTATGTCTGTAGTTATGGTAATGCTACCATTATTTTGTTCGCATGTTTCAGGTGTAGTTACAAGGTTGGTGATATTTGGATTTTGGGATTGTTGAATAGGTATGCTCAAGTTATCGGTACAACCATTGGTATCAGTAATTGTTACATTATAGACGTTAGGTGCTAAATTGTTGGCATTAGCATTGTTGCTCACATTGGGTGACCATGAATAAGCAATAGAGCCTTCTCCGCCAAGCGTGGTTAATTGAATGCTACCATTGTTTTGTCCGCAAGTGGCATCGGTTGTATTAACTACTTGTAGTTCGGGTGCGCCTAAGTCGGCTATAGTATATGCTCCTACTGCCTCACAACCATTGCTGTCACTAACTGTGATATTATATTGTCCCGCAGGAAGGTTATTGGCAGATGTGTTATTGCTTACATTGGGAGACCATGTAAAAGTTAATCCTGTGTTGGGTGTAACATTGATAGTAATGCTCCCGTTATCATTTCCACAAGTAGCATCGACCACATTTTCATTAGTAATTTGAGGTCCTGTGGCATTACTAATAGCAAAAGCTTGTGTAGCAGTACAAGCCGAAGCATCAGTAACAGTGACTATATAACTACCTGTACCCAAATTTGATACATTGCCTGTATTTGGATTAATGCCCGTTATGCCCGAATAAGTATAAGGACTTGAGCCACCTGAAGTATTCATAGTTGCTGCGCCATTATTAACTCCACAGCTTGCATCGGTAGTATTGACATTGATATTAATTTGTGTGGGTTCTGTAATGGTGGCTGTTCCTGTTGTACTACAGTTATTTTGGTCACTTACTGTAACTGTATAGGTTCCTATGTTCAAATTGTTTTGTGTAGTTCCATTTGGCAAACCACTTGACCACGTGAAAGTATAATTAGGTGTTCCGCCAGCGGCAGAAGCGCTAATACTGCCGTTGTCCGCTCCATTACAAGTACTATTTGTACTATTGATATTTAATGATACAGCAGTTGGGGCATTAATGGTGGTGTTGGTGGTGGTTGAACAGTTATTGTTATCCGTAATTGTCACGGTATAATTGCCTGCTGTAACTGCAAAATGGTCTTCTTGATCTGGTAAACCTCCTGACCATGAATAGCTATAGGGTGATGTACCTCCGCTAACGGTTAGGCTAATAGTGCCATCTGTTGCACCACTACAAGTGGCATTGGTGGGTGTTATGTTGGCAGCAAGAGGCGTAGGGACAGTAATATTTATATCAATAGGTATGGCACATTCGGTAGCAGCAGGTGTAAAAGTGTAAGTACCGCCTGTTGTGGTGTTGATGGTTGCAGGTGACCATGTTCCACTAATACCATTGGTAGAAGTTGTTGGAAGGGCAGGTGGTGTGCTATTGCTACAAGCAATTGTGATGGGGGCGAAAGTAGGTGTTGTTGGTGGATTAGTCGTAACCGTTGTTTGCGCTGTGGAAGTACAACCATTATTGGTAACGGTGACAGTATATGTGCCAGCAGTGGTGGTGGTAGCAGTGGCATTTGTACCAAGTCCATTGCTCCACGAATAAGTGCCGCCGCCGGTGGCTGTTAGGGTGACGGGAGATCCATCACAAACAGGACTGTTGTTAGCGGCACTTGCTGTTGCACTATTGACGACGACCGTTGTTTGTGCTGTGGAAGTACAACCATTATTGGTAACGGTGACGGTATATGTTCCAGCGGTGGTGGTGGTGGCAGTGGCATTTGTTCCAAGTCCATTGCTCCACGAATAAGTACCGCCACCAGTAGCTGTTAATGTGACGGGAGATCCATCACAAACAGGACTGTTGTTAGCAGCACTTGCTGTTGCACTATTGACAACAACTGTTGTTTGTGCTGTGGAAGTACAACCATTATTGGTAACGGTGACGGTATATGTTCCAGCGGTGGTGGTGGTAGCAGTGGCATTTGTTCCAAGTCCATTGCTCCACGAATAAGTACCGCCACCGGTGGCTGTTAGGGTGACGGGAGATCCATCACAAACAGGACCGTTGTTAGCGGCACTTGCTGTTGCACTATTGACTACAACTGTTGTTTGTGCTGTGGAAGTACAACCATTATTGGTAACAGTGACGGTATATGTGCCAGCAGTGGTGGTGGTGGCAGTGGCATTTGTTCCAAGTCCATTGCTCCAAGAATATGTGCCACCTCCAGTCGCAGTTAATGTAATATTACCCGAACCTGCACAAATAGGTCCATTATTAGCAGCACTTGCTGTTGCACTATTGACGACGACCGTTGTTTGTGCTGTGGAAGTACAACCATTATTGGTAACGGTGACGGTGTAGGTGCCAGCAGTGGTAGTGGTGGCAGTGGCATTTGTTCCAAGTCCATTACTCCACGAATAAGTGCCGCCGCCAGTCGCAGTTAATGTAATATTACCCGAACCTGCACAAATAGGTCCATTATTAGCAGCACTTGCTGTTGCACTATTGACTACAACTGTTGTTTGCGCTGTAGTACTACAGCCGTTAGCATTAGTAATAGTGACAGTATATGTTCCAGCAGTGGTAGTGGTGGCAGTGGCATTTGTTCCAAGTCCATTGCTCCAAGAATACGTGCCACCACCGGTGGCTGTTAGGGTGACAGGAGAGCCGTCGCAAACAGGACCATTATTACTTGCTGAACCGTTAGCTGTATTAATGCTAACATTAACCGAAGCGGTGGCAGTACAGCCATTGGCAGCGGTTACTGTTACGGTATACACACCTGCATTAGCAGGTGTTATGTTGGGTATTGTTGGATTTTGTTGTGGCGAAGCGGCTCCGTTGGGACCTGACCATGAGTAGGAAGTTCCTCCGCTCGCTGTGAGATTGAGTGTTCCGCCAATACATGGTGCGTTGGCGGAAGCTGAAGCTGAAGCGGCATTCACCACTACTGTTGTAAAACTTGTAGCACTACAACCATTGGCATCGGTGACTGTAACAAAATAATCGAAACTGCCGGTTCCTGTTCCCGCAGGGATATTTAATGTAAAAGGATTGGTATTTGTTGTGGGAGGGCCACCATCATTCCAAGCATAAGTTGTTCCGCCCCCGGCTGTTAGTGTGACACTACCACCTGAACTGCCACAAACAGGACCATTGTTGCTGGCTGTTGGTGTGACGACTGTAACGTTGATAACGGTAGAAGCTGTAGCAGTACAACCTCCTGTGCCGGTTACGGTGACAGTATAGGTATAGTTGCCGGCAGGTGCATTGGCAGGGATAGTGACGTTTGGGTTTTGTTGGGTGGAACTAAAATTGTTGGCACCACTCCACGCATAACTTGTTCCGCCACCTCCATACAAACTAATTACTTCACCTTGACAAGCAGGGCCATTGTTGCTGGCTGTGGGCGAAACGGCATTTATCGCTACTACGGTGGAGGCAGTAGCAGTACAACCTCCTGCACCTGTCACCGTAACCGTATAAGTGTAGTTGCCGGCGGGTGTGTTGGCAGGAATAGTAACGGTTGGGTTTTGTTGGGCAGATGAAAAACCATTTGGACCTGTCCAAGCATAACTATTGGCAGCGTTTACAGATAGATTGACTGTTGATGATGATGTACTAGAACAAATAGGACTACTATTATTGGCAACAGGATTTAGTCCGCTTGGATTGGTGAGCGTTACTGTGGCGGTGGCAGTACACACCAAACCAGCATTAGGACCGCTGCCTGTTTGGGTAACAGTCACGGTATATGTGCCTGCTGCTAAGTTGGTAATATTTTTGGTTGAGCTTGTATAGCCGTTGGTACCTGTCCATTGATAAGAATAAGCGTAGTTGCTTGGGGCAGGTGATGGGGTAATATTGAGGGCAATAGAACCATTGTTTTGTCCACAAGCGGGGTCGGTGGGAATGGCTTCTATACTTGGTGGGATACAGATGTCGGGGCTGGTAATTCCCCAAGTGCATAATGCTCCACCATTGCCATCAACAAATAAATAATAATCCCCTGCCGGCAAATTATTTACAGTTAAGGTAGCATTACCTGTGGCTCCCAAACAACCGTAAAAATTGTTGTTACCTAAGTTACAACTATTGGCAGACCATATACCAAGTTGTAAAAAATTACTACCAGTAGTACCATTTACACTAATACACTGAATATTATTTACAGTAATAGAAAAGTTTTGATTTGATGGATTAGTGAAGGAATACCAAACACCATTTTCATTGCTACTCCAGCCATTGCCTTGGCACCCCCCAGGTGCCCAAGCGTCGGGTTCCTGGCAAGATGTGGCATTGTAATTACTGCCAAGTCCTTCAAGAGGTATAGCATTGGCGCAAAAATCGTTTGGGATGGTTGAAGGATTAGAAATGTACATTCTAAAATCGAAACAATCATTAATAAAGGGAAAATCCATTGTACTAATTACGATAATGTATTGAGTACCTGCTTGCAAATTAATTCCATCTAATAATTCGGTGCCACCTCCTACACAATTGCCTGTTGTTGGACAGCCAGAATAGACAAAAATACCTGGTGTAGCTACTCCTGTGTCATAAGGAATAATGTTATAACAAGTTGAAATGGTAGGTGTAAAAGAAAAATATAAATCTTTATCGGTAGCATAGTTTGTGGTAGTGCCTCCTTGGTCAAAACAACTATTTGGACCAGGAGCGCTAAAGCTATTATTACCATCACAAGTACTAAAACCTGCTCCGCCGTTGGTATTGGCTCCAACGGATAGAGGTATTGCAGTGGCACAAGTAACACCTTGTCCCAACGCTTGTGTAGAATATAAAACCCAAAATGGGAAAAGTAATAGAAATGAAAAAAGTATGTTTTTTTTCATAAAAAAGGCAGTTTAAAAGAGTTATTTGTTATTATTATTTATAAATAGAGAAATTTCGCAAGGCGGGAACTTTAAAATAAGTGCCTAAGACAATAAGAACTGTCATTGTTCCACCAAATACTACTGAAGGTATTGTCCCCATAAGGCGAGCAGCTAATCCTGATTCAAAAGCGCCGATTTCGTTAGAAGAGCTAATGAATATGGTATTGACCGATGAAACACGCCCGCGCATTTCGTCGGGGACGGTCATTTGTAGAATAGTGTGGCGCAGTTGTACGCTTACAGCATCAAACGCACCTGTCATGCCTAATAGTATGATTGACCAATAATAATTTTTGGAAAAAGCGAATAGAATGGTGGAAACGCCAAACATGGCAACGGCTGCCAGCAATTTATAGCCAGAGTGTTTGAGTGGAGGGAAGTAGGTAAGGAAGATGAGCATGAGGGCTGCTCCAACGGAAGGGGCGGAGCGCATTACGCCAAGACCTTCGGTGCCAACCTTGAGTATGGTATCGGCAAATACGGGCAGTAGTGCCGTAACGCCTCCAAATAGAACGGAGAACAAATCGAGCGAGAGTGCGCCCAAGATGACGGGATTGTGTGTGACGAATCGCAAGCCGTTAGTTATGCTTTCGCCGATGGGTTCTTTGGAATGGGTTTGGTGAGGAGGTTGAGGTTTCAATATCCAAATACAAACCCATGCTCCCAATAAAAGTCCGAAGGAAATGGCGAACAAGGTTGATATGCCTAAACGATGGTATAAGAAACCGCCTATGATGGGGCCTGCAATAGCCCCTATTTGCCAAGTGGTGCTTGACCAACTTGCAGCGTTGGCAGCAAGTTCGGTGGGAATGAGGCGTGACATAAGCGAAAAACTTGCGGGCATACTAAAACCGCGCGCAATGCCCCACACAAATATACTAGTGTAGACGCACAAAACTATTTGATGGTTGCTTAAGTGAGTAAGTAATTTTGGAGAAGTAAAATAACCGAATAAAAATGTGGTGGCAATAAAGGCTGTAAACACCCATAATAAGGAAGTTCTTTTGTCGCTATGGTCTATTTTATAACCTGCATAGAGGGATATGGCAATGGCAGGTATAGCTTCGGATAAACCAACCAAACCTAATGCAAAAGGGTCTTCGGTGAGTTCATATATGCGCCAACTGATGGCGAGTGTTTGCATTTGGAGGGCGATAGTGACAATTAGGCGAGCGAGTAAAAATAGGGAGAAATCTCTATAACGGAGCGCTGCATACGGGTCTTGCATGGGCGCAGGATAAGATGTCATATATGGTTTGTTTTTTTGAAAATAGTCTGCAAAGATAGCTTGTTTTTTTGGTAGTTGTATCTTGGTGTGATGGGACTATTATTTAGGAGAAGGATTAGGAAGTTTTTATAACTAAAAAAATGGCAAGAATACCAACGTTTATTGACGGTATTCTTACCATTTTTTGAAATTTTAGTTGTGTTGGGGTTTTGTTTTTTTATGACAATGATTAAGATGAAGCTACTTGCGGGATTTCTTTGTAATCGGGTATAGGTGGTATGTTTCGGAGTTGGTTACGCCAGATTCTTAGTGATATTGGCACTTTGAAGTATAGCCGCATAAAATGTTGATAGCTATCTGAAAGAGGCTTTTGAAATAAATTCTGTATCGTATATGTTATTTTTTGGCGAATGCTTGCTTGTTGTTCGTAGGGTTGGTAGCCAAATTTTTTGCCCACTTTACCACAAATAAAATCGGTTATAATGATGTCTTGTTCAGACATTTGGGTTCGCCATTTTTGGCTATATTGGGTGGTGATTGGTGTGCCTACGCGAGCGTGCATTTCGTTGAGCATAGCTTCTTTGGGTGTTTTGAGAGCGGTTAAAATAGTTGTATATTGGCGTTTGAAAGCGTCTTGGTAATTGAGCATGATTGGGTTATATGTCAAATCGAGGAATTTGCAAATGGTTTGTAGATATAACTCGGCGTTGGCTGCAAAATCTTCGTATTTGATGAGTAGGATTTGATGTGGATATTTTTGTTTCATATCGAGCAAGTATTGGTTGTAGAAATTCCACTGATTGGCTGTAAACCAAACAGTATGCAAAGGGTCTTCTATGTCGTCTTTAAACTTTATGCGCGATTGAATGTTGTCGCGATAATCGCGCACCATACCAACAAATTTAGCTTCGGGGAAAATGGTCAGTAGTTCTTCTATAAGCAAAGCGTAAGATGGATTTTTATCGATAATAGTATTTATTTGCTGTTTTTCGGCATTGGCAAAATAATGTAAGTAGATGGCTTTGCAAAACGTTGCATAATCCAGATTTGGCAATAATTGGTGTAGATTTTGGCGCAATTGGGATTGATTGACTAACCATGTGCTAAAATCGGCATTGGTGGTTTCGTGAAATTTAAAGGCATTATCACAAAAAAAATCTATATCGGTGGCGGTTAATTGCTTTTTATGGGCAAAATACTGTTTGAAGTGCATAATAAAACGATTTTCGGGCGGTGTTGTAACGTTGGGATGAGCATTGAAAATATTGCCCAAAAGGGTGGTGCCAGAACGTCCTGCTCCGACAATGAAATGCAATGGTATGTTTTCGATAACAGATGATAGATATTCCATAAAAAAACTAATGGTTGGGATAGGTGGGAATGGGGGTTACGTTGTTGAGCTGTATTTTTCGAGTTCGCCATTGGGTTGGCGAATGGAAGTAGGTGCGTATATATTGAATTTGAAGTTGGGCTAAGGTTTTGTAGTATTGGTTATTAGCCAGAAAATGGAGTTTTTGTTGCCAATTATTCAGAGTTGTTGCGCGAGAATAGCCAAATTTTTCGCCCAAATCACCACAAATATAATCGGCGATTTGCTGTTGTTCGTATGACATTTTGGTTTTCCATGTCTGGACGTTGGATTTGTTGATAGGTTTGGCTACGTTTTCGTGCATGGCTTGCAAAATTTCAGGGTCATATTGCTCGATGGCGGCTTTGACTTTGCCAAGGTTTTGGGCAAAACTGTTTTGGTATTGGAGCATTTCGGGAAGAAATTCGATACCCAAAAACTGACAAATTTGCTGCACTTGTCCTTCAAAATCGGCTATGAGGTCTTCATAGCGCAAAAGACGGACGCGGTTGGGGTGTTGTTGTTGTAGATGTAGGATTCGGGCGTTGAAGTTTCGCCACAGATGTCCAACAAACCAAGGATTAACCACTGCGTCCATTTGGTGGCGGAGGTGGGAGAGCATATTGTCGCGATAGTCGCGCACCATTAGCACAAACTTAGCGTTGGGAAAGAGTTGCAACAAGTCGTCGGTGAAGAGGGTATAGGAAGGATTTTTGTCGATAATGGTGCGAATATCATTTTTTTGGAGGGCTAAAAAATTGTGCAGGTAAGTGATTTTATAGAGGTCTATATAGTGGAGGTTGGGTAGTTGGTCGTAGAGAGATTGTCGCAAACGCTCTTGGTTGACGAGCCATGTTCGGAAGTCGGTGGGAGCTTTATCGCGTATTTTGAAGGCATTATCACAAAAAAAATCGATATCTGCCCGTGAAAGTTGTGTTTTGGGGGCAAAATATTGGTTAAAAAACAACATAAAGCGGTTTTCGGGCGTGGCGAGGACGTTTGGGTGGGCATTCAAAACATTGTTGAGCAAAGTGGTGCCTGACCGTCCATAGCCGATGATGAAGTGCATTTGTATGTCTTGAATGGGCGTTTGGTTCATATAAGTTGGAATAATTTTAGGCAACAAAAAGCGATAGCTTGTACTATCGCTTTTTGTGCAAGGCATTGACTAAGCAGGATTTATTTTTTTGTTGGTTTTGTATCTCATTCTGTCTAAGGCATTCCAAAGGGGCAAGGCAATTTTAGCCGCATTTTTGGCAAAAAAGTGAAGACCTACTTGTGCTATCATGGGCAGTTTGTACAAGAAAGGCAATTTTTGGGCAGCCGATTGCAAGAACAACGACCCAATGACATTACTTTGTATGGTACTGGTTTGGGCAGCGTGTTTGGGCAGCATCACGTCCATCAATAGAATATAGCGACGGTTGGGGCTATTGTTCCAAGCAGTGTGTTCGTGAGCATCACAAAAAATCAGGAACTTGCCTTCTTCCCAGCTTTTTTGCTCTGTGCCAACTCTAAAGCCTGCTTCGGGCAAGGGTGCTGGTATGTGCAAGCCCAAATGACAGCGCACAATGGCGTTGGTGTCGCCGTTGTGTGGTTTAATAACCGAATTGCCGTCCAACATATTGAAAGAAGCCGACAACATGCCCGGTACACTCTCTAATAAAGCAGTTGTTTTGGGGGTTTGGGAACAGTATTTGTTAAATTTGATTCCCCACCAAAAGAAAGGAATGGTTTTCCAAGTTTGTGCAACGTCTACCATTGCCTTATCGAAATAGGCTTGCATATTTTGGTCGCCACCCCTAATCAATTGGTCTAATTCTTCACGAATATCTAACCAATTGGCTTCTAAATGTTTTGTCCATTCAAAGTCCGCAGGGTTGTAAAAATAAGGTTCGCTACCTTTGAAATTTCCTCTGTCAAAAAAGGAATACCAGATACCGTTGTTGCTGCTCATTATGTATTTTTATTTTTGTATTAATCAATAAATTGTTGCACAATATCTTCCAAAACACCCAATAGGCGCGGAAGGTTTTCTATCGAATAAATAGTATCGTCAATGACCAATGTTTTTTGTTGTAGGCGCAAAAAAAGCCAATCGCGCCCTGTGGTGACGCAACCATATACTGCGGGCAGTTGTTGCTGTTTTTTGTCATTAAAATACTGCATACCCACCATTTGGGCTACACATTGCGGCAAACCAAGTTTCATGTTGTTATCTTTGGCTTCGACAACACAAAAAATGGGCGTGCGAAGTGTGTAACTTTGTCCACCTTTTGCCAACACAAAATCGCATTCACCGTTCAAACCTTGTTCTTTGTCTGCCTCTATATTGGCACCCGAATACAGCGCAATTTGGTGCTCATGTTGTCGTTGTAATTCCAATAGAATAGGGAAAACAAGCGCCTCGGAGCGCGATTTTTCACTAAAATAGGTTGTTTTTTGTTTCAGGTGATAGGTCAATAACTCATTTAACAAAGGACTTGGAGCAAGAGCGTTTGTTTGTGCAAACAAGCTTGGACTTGGATTAGGCTCTACCAAGCCAAAATGCTCAATGACTGCATTCAGAGATGTAAACTGGCTGTATGACATAGTAATTGATTAGGAAATAAACTGTTGCACAATATCTTCCAAAACACCCAATAGGCGCGGAAGGTTTTCTATCGAATAAATAGTATCGTCGATGACCAATGTTTTTTGTTGTAGGCGCAAAAAAAGCCAATCGCGCCCTGTGGTGACGCAACCATATACTGCGGGTAGCTGTTGCTGTTTTTTGTCATTGAAATACTGCACACCCACCATTTGGGCTACTCATTGCGGCAAACCAAGTTTCATGTCATTGTCTTTGGCTTCGACAACACAAAAAATGGGAACTTGCAAAAAATAGCTTTGCTCTCGTGTTCCAAGTACAAAATCGGATTCTCCGTTCAAACCTTCTTTTTTGTCAACATCGATAATTGCACCGTAGTTCCAACAAAATAGGAAAAACAATAGACTCGGAGCGCGATTTTTCGCTAAAATAAGCCACTTTGCTTTTCAAGACATATCCCAATGTTTCTGTCAGCCAAGGGTTGGTGTTTGGACAGAAGAATTAGGAAATAGGACTGTATTTTGTTCGTGCAACGAAAATTTTTCAATGACCTTATCAAGGGATTTAAACTGCGTGTATGACATAGTAATTAGTGATAATGAAAAAAACAATTAATCCAATAAAATGGCAGAAGAAAAAGAATCGTTTGAATGTTCGGCAGTAGGCGCATTTTTACTTGGACGAAATAGTTCCCAAAAAACACCAACTTGCAGAAAACCGTGACTGTTTGGGTTGTCGATAGCATAGTCAAATTGTTGCATATCACCCACCAAAAAGCTCAAATTTTTGGAACAACGATACTGTATATACGGCATAAAACGGTTTCGGATAAAGTAAGGTGCTTGGTCGGTAAAAAACACCTCATTGGCAATGCCCACAAAAAACGGTACAATGCCATTTTTCTCCTTACCAATAGGATAAGTAACATTTAGGCGATAGCGAAATCTATTGCGATAGCCATCGGAGGTAAAGCGCATTTCGAATCTATAGCGCTGCTCAATTTTCAGTTTAGCGATTGATTGGGACAAGATGGCTTGGGGCCAAATGCGAAATTCATCGTTTCGTTTTGGCTCCAAAAAATTACCGCCTGCTTGATAGGTTTGATAACTACCCAAGGACACACCTATGCGAACATTGGGTTGTATGCGATACAAAAAACCGCCTTTGTATTCATAGTAGTGGAATTGGTCATAAAAATGCAGCGAACGCACCTGTGCCTCGCCAAATAAACTCCATTTGGAGGTCAAATGGTAGGTGGTGTTAAAGATGTTCCATGTACCTATTTGGCAAGAAGCAACGGCAGAAAACAATAAAAAGCTAATCAGTAAAACATAAATCCGATTAAGCATGTTTAGGAACGGTTTTCATTTGTATAATATCTACCAAGAAAGCAAACAACATAGAGAAATAGATATAGCCTTTTGGTATTTTGAACTGCAAGCCTTCGGCAATTAGAGATACACCTATCATCATCAGGAAGCAAAGTGCCAGTATTTTGAAAGAAATATGGCGCGAGATAAATTCGCTAATAGGTTTAGCAGCTACCAACATGATAAGTACTGTCACCACAACAGCCGTATACATTATCCAAAGTTCGTTGACCATGCCCACTGCTGTAATAATAGAATCTACAGAAAACACCAAATCAAGGATTATTATTTCACCCAAAAGCTGTCCAAAATTCTTTTTTTGTTGTGTATCTGTTGCTTGTGGTTCATCTAAGGCTTCGGTTTTATGGTATATTTCTTTCGTACTTTTGTAGATAAGAAACAGACCACCAAGTATCAGTATTAATGACTTGCCTGTAAAGTTGATATCGAACAGCGTGAAAAGTGTTTCGTCTAACTTTAAAATCCAAGAAATGAAAGCTAACAAAATGAGGCGCATAATCATTGCCAAGCCAATTCCCCAATAACGCAACTTATTGCGCTGTTCGGGTGGAAGTTTGTCTGCTAAAATAGAAATAAAAATAATGTTGTCTATACCCAAAATAACTTCTAAAGAAATCAGGGATATTAAGGGAACTAATGATTCTAACATAAATGTTCGCGTTTTATCTTTGATTCTGTAAAGTAATATGAGGTTAGTAGCTGTTTATTATGAATATGATGGAATTGGTTCTGTATGTTTATATTTGCGAAAACGATAGGCAAATGGCAAACGGTAATAGGATTTGAAATAGAACAAATAGATTTTGGTCAATAACCAAACCCATACAAATCGCACTGCAAATTGTATTTTTTCGCCCAATGACAAAGTAGTAGCTCGTTCATAACCAAATTTTTTGCCAATATCGTCACACAAATATTCGGCTATTTTTATGTCTTGCAGTGCCATTTTCTTTTTCCAGCCTTGTATATATTGTGGCGAAATGGGTTCGGCAACACGGCTCAACATCTGGTCGTAGCGGTCGGCTAATTCGGGCGAGGCGGTGGCATCTAAGACTTTTTTGAAACGTTCGGCAAAGATAGGTTGATAGTCGGTGAGCATGGCAGGCGAATAGTCAATGCTAAAAAAATTGCATACTTCAGCAATATTTTGTTCACAATTGGTAGCTAAATCTTCGTAGCGCAGCACCATGATTCGGTCGGGATATTGTTGTTGCAAATGGGATAGATAGCCATAGATTTCGCTCCACATCTGGGCTGCAAACCATGTATTGGGAATAAAATCCATTTTGTAGCGAACGCGTGACAACACATTATCACGATAGTCGCGCACCATTAACAAGCATTTGGCATTAGGAAAAATCCGCAACAAATCTCCTACAAAAAGCGAATAAGAGGGGTTTTTGTCTATGATGGTATCGATATTTTCTTCATTGCCTCGCGCCATAAAGCAATTCAGGTAAGTGATTTTGCAAAGATTTTGGTAATTGAGAATAGGAAGGGCGGCTAATAAATCGTTTTTGAGTTGTGTTTGGTTCACTAACCACGATTTAAAATCAGTGAGTTTGGGTTCTTTGATTTTGAAAGCAGCAGTACAAAAAAACGCAACATCGTCCTTTGTCCACTTTGTTTTGTGTTCGAATGGCTGCATAAAGTGCATCACAAAACGATTTTCGGGAACTGCCAGCACTTTGCGATTGGCGTTCAGAACGTTGTTGATGAGTGTTGTTCCAGAACGTCCATTACCAGCTATGAAATGAACAGCAGTTTGGTCTAATTTTTCGGAAGTATATGGCACAAAGAATATGATGGTTAATTATCAAAATTATAGCGTTGCAAAAAGTCGTATTGATTGATTTTTTGTTGTACTTGTTGGCTCAATTCGGCTGTCCAATTGGCAGCATTTCGGCTTTTTTTAGATTGGCTAAACACAACACTGGCACAGTCTTTTAGGTAGTCTTCGGTGGGTGTTACATGAAGAAAAAGGCACAGTTGGCGAAGTATTTCGGTGGGATTGGCTATCAAGTCTTCGTTGTAGAGGTCAAAAAGCGGATATTTTTGGGCTTTCTTCACCTTATCTACAGCCTCTACGCGCATAAAAAAATTGTTGATTTCTTGCTGCAAATGTGTTGTTGTAATATCGGTTCGGCGTTTTTCGCCGTTCCAACTTGCCATGGTAGTAATTACATCAAATGGATTTCGGACGACATGAATAAGTTGGATAGGCAATTGGAGTTTTTGTTGTAATTGGTCTAAAACAGCGGGATTTTGTGCCAAAATACGCGTCGAAACGCCCCCTTTTTTATCTCCAACTACTTGCAATTCTTGAAATTTGCCTTGCCATTGATTAGGAATTTTGTAGGAATATCCTGTCCATTGGGCGTTGTTTTTGTTGATAAACCACTCCGATTGGGCAATGATTCGGGCGATAATCCAGTTGCGGTCTGCCTTGGGTAGGAGTTCCAACACACTCAATTCGTGGGCTACCACCATGTTAGGGTGTGCATCGAGCATCGCACCAATAAGGGTATGACTGCTGCGCGGATACCCCAAAAACATACAATAGCCTTTTATTTGGTCAAATTGCGGGGCGGTGTGTTGCAGATGATAGCGAGCGCGGGGCAGATGATAGCGATAATATGCCAGCGTTTTGTGTGGTTTTTGGGTAATAAACGGCTCTAATAGCGCTTTTATATATCCTATCATCGGGTTAGGTTTAGTTTTTTTACTGCCCAAAGTCGCCAACTAAAAGGCAATTGGTAGTAGTATTTAATAAGAATTAAGTAGTACAGGACAGCAAAAAGGCTTTCTTTGGGCTGACTCAGGTAGATTTTGAGTTGTTCGAAAGCAGTAGTTTTTTGTCCCAAGTCATATCCCAATTGCTCTGCTATTGGTTGACAAATGGTGTTGGTGATTTGGATTTCGCGGGGCGAGAGATTTGTTTTCCATGCCTCCATGCGGTTAGTATTGATGGGCTTTGATAGGTCTGTCCAGCGTTTTTTGCGGCGGTCGGTGGCTTCGTCTTCGGTATCGGGTCGTTTAAGTTGTTCGGCAGTACTTTTTTCGGGATTCGCCATATTGGCATCAAAGGCGATGTTCAGAAAATCACAAATTTGGCGGATAGTAGACTCGGTTTGTGTGACCATTGTTTCGTAAGGCACCAACAAAATTCGGTCGGGATATTGCTGGAAGGCATCGAGCAAGGCTTCGTTGAATTTTTTCCAAACATAAGCCCTTGTCAAAGTGCCACCTGCGTTGCCTTTGCTTTGTTTGTGTGACAAAACAACCGCGCGCGGATCGCGCAAGGCAGCAATAAATTTAGCGTTTGGATATATTTGTAAAAACTCTTTAACAAAAAATACATTATCGGGGTCTTTGCTAATTAACGTATCTACCTTTGTATTATCTTTATTGCTCAACTGAATATTGAGCAAAAGGGTGCGCATAGTATTGGCATAGTTAAGGCTTTTTTGTGTATCGAACTGCAAAAAGATGTCTTTGTTCAAATTTTCTTGATCAAAAACATGGTAGTCTTTTTTGAGTTCTAAGCGCTTAAGGCGCGGACTCATGTATTGTGCCAAACGTTGTGTAAACCGGCTTTGTACAGGATTTTGGTGGGCAAAATCTTTGTAAAAAGTCATAATAAGTTGATTTTCGGGAGCGCAAAAAACCTTATCCGACGCATTGAAAATGGTGGTGAGCAAGGTGGTTCCAGAACGAGCTGCACCCATAATAAAATGTACGTTGACTTGGTTGAGATAGTCGGTAGACAGATAGGGCATTGTATTGTGGTTAATTAGACCTATTTATATTGCGTGATTTTGGGAATACTTAACGAGCAAAACCTAATTTTTTGACAAACCATGTTCGCCAACTGATGGGATAATGGTAGTAGCGTTTCAATAGAAATTGATGGGTGAACCATGCCAACAAAAATTGGGGTGCATAGCGCAAACGCAAAGCTAATTTTTGTGTTGTGCTTACCTCTTGAGTAGCTTGATAGCCAAATTGTTTGCCTGTATTGGCGCAGATAGCCTCCAAAATGGTGATTTCTTGGGCTGTAAGGCGTGTTTTCCATGCCTCTAAGCGTGAAGTATTGATGGGTTTTGCCAAATCGCCCAATTTTTTTTCTTCACGTTGGTTCAATCCTTGTTTTTCTATTTTGACTTGTTTCTGAGGATTAAGCATACTTTCGTGGAATGGTATTTCCAAAAAAGTACAAATATTGCGAATCACTTGTTCGGTATTGGTCACCAATTGTTCATATTGTACCACATGAATTTTGTCGGGATAACGCTCCCGCAGCCTAATCACCTCTTGATTATATTGATTCCACAAATAACCGCTTTGTATGCGGTTCATCACCTTGCGTTCGTGTTTTTGGCTTTCCTTTTGCGACAACCCAAAGGCATGATAGTCGCGCTGTGCCACCAAAAATTTGGCATTTGGAAAAACACTCAAAATTTCTTCGACGCAAAAAGTGTGGTCGGGTTCTTTGTCCAAAATAATGCGCACGGCATCGTTCGACCGTTCGCCCAAGCGGATATTGAGCAACAATTGTTTGCAGATGGTTGGATAGTCATATTGCGATAATTGTGCGGTATCAAAATGCAAAAAAGTATCGGCTTCTATTTGCCACATAGTATTTTGCTTCGATTTCAGGCGGTTTTCGTTGAACATACGTGTTCCACTATACCTTGCCAAATCTTGGCTAAATTGAGCAGGCATAGATTTTTGGTCATGATAATCGCGATAATAAGTCATGACAATGCGCGACTCGGGCGAGCAAAATACTTCGGGATTGGCATTGAGGATAGTACTAAGTAGTGTTGTGCCAGAGCGTCCTGTTCCAATAACAAAGTGAACAGGCATTTTGCGCAATTTTTCTATGTCGTAATATGGCATATATGTTTCGGAAAATTATTGTGTAAATATAAGGTATTTTGGTATTACTGATGAATATCCATCTGAAAAGTATCTTTGAGCAGTTGCAGTGCGGGATTTTCGGTGAGCATGACCGAAAATTGGTCTTCGGGCAGGTAGGCGATAGGACGGGCGTTTTGGTTTTCGCTAACAATGGGCTTGTTCTGCACGATATTGCGCACAATTTCGTAGTTGGGCAGTTGTTTTTGGATTGCCAAAAAACGGATGAAATCGAGGGTTTCATTGCGGATAGTACCTTCTTGTAGTGTGCTAAGTTCCAGCACAATTTTTTGTCCTTGCAAAACAGGATTAGCCGCCTCCCACGTGGCACGAACGCGCTGCGAAGACAAAGTATTGGCAAATTCTCTCCAATATATGGCTAAACTATCGGTATTGAGTTGTTCGCTGGCTTGATTGGTAGAGCGATAGGCGCTGGGTTGTGGTGTGTCAACATTGTGGCTGGGCGATAGGGCATTATCTTTCGCCATATTTTTCATTTTGTCTAACAAGTTGACTGGTTTGGCGTTGTTGTTATAGGTGGTAATGGGTGTTTTTTTCTCACCATACTGCACAGGAGGGGTGTCATTGACAATTACTTGAGAATTGTTATTTTTTTTTTCGTCTATGGCATTGTTACCAAGTTTTGCCAAGTCTACCACTTGATTTATACATGCCATTTTGAGGAGTGCCAACTCGATTTGCAGGTGTTTTTGGCGGCTATTTTTGTAGTTCATCTCGGCGTGAGCGGCTATGTTGAGTGCCGACAGCAAAAACGAAGCGGGTGCCAATTGGGCTTGCTGCCAATAACGGTCGCGCAGGTTCTGGGTAACGTCTAATAAACTAACCGTTGTGGGGTCTTTGCAAACCAACAAATTGCGAAAATGCTCACACAAACCCGAAATAAAATTATCGCCCTCAAAACCACGTCGTACTACTTCGTCGTAGAGCAACAACAAAGCTGCTGTGTTTTGTGATAATAAATAGTCGGTCGCTTTGAAATAGAAATCATAATCCAAAATATTGAGGGCTTCTATCACATTTCCGTATTGTATGCGTCCGCTGGCATAGCTTGCAATGCGGTCAAATATAGACAAGGCATCTCGCAAGCCGCCATCAGCCTTTTGTGCAATGACGTGTAGGGCATCTTCGTCTGCTTCGATGCCTTGATCTTGGCAAATATAGCCAAGATGTTCGACAATGTCGCTAACTTTGATGCGTTGAAAGTCGAAAATCTGGCAGCGGGACAATATTGTGGGTAGTATTTTGTGTTTTTCGGTTGTGGCTAAAATAAAAATCGCATACGAAGGTGGTTCTTCTAAGGTTTTTAGAAAAGCGTTGAATGCCGCTTGCGACAACATATGCACTTCGTCTATGATATAAATTTTGTATTTGCCCACTTGTGGTGCAAAACGCACTTGCTCGATGAGGTTGCGAATATCTTCGACCGAATTGTTGGAGGCAGCATCTAACTCAAAAATATTGAACGATGCCGAATGGTTAAAAGCCACACAAGCGGGACAAGTGTTGCAGGCTTCATAATCGGCAGTTGGGGTTTGGCAGTTGATGACCTTTGCTAAAATACGGGCGCAGGTAGTTTTGCCCACGCCACGCGGACCGCAAAATAAAAACGATTGGGCTAATTTATCGTTTTTGAGCGCGTTTTTTAGGGTGGTCGTAATGGTTTTTTGCCCTACCACATCGCGGAACTGCGCAGGACGATATTTTCGAGCAGATACTACAAATGACATAGATGGAGAATTATTGGGGCAAAGTTACGCTATTTTTACGGAATATTAAGGGTATTGGCGCTAAATTTTTCTTTCATTGCCTAAACTTTTTGTGTAAAAAGTGCGTATCTTTGCTCGTCAAAAATAATAAACACCCACCAATAACCATGCCTATTCCGTCCGACTGGCAACGCAAAGCACGCGAAGCCGAAACAGCGAACAAATCTTTTTTTAAACAAATCAAACAGCGCACGCCCAAAAATTTGGACGAACAAGTAAAACAACTACACGACGAAGTATTCGAAACACTCGACTGTCTCACTTGTGCCAATTGTTGCAAAACCACAAGTCCTTTGTTTTTGCAGAAAGATATAGAACGTTTAGCAAAATTTTTGCGCCTCAAAGCAGGTGATTTCACTGCCCAATATCTGCGCATAGACGAAGACGGCGATTTTGTATTGCAGCAAACACCCTGTCCTTTTTTGGGGCATGACAATATGTGTATGGTTTATGAAGCTCGCCCAAATGCGTGTCGCGAATACCCACATACTAACCAGCGAAAATTCCACGCTTTGTTGCGCATCACCCAAAAAAATGCACTTATTTGTCCTGCGGTATACCAAATTGTCGAACGCCTGAAAACTATATACTAACACAAAACAATGCCACCAATGCTCACTATTGATAGCATTGGTGGCAGCAAAATAGTTTTTTATGAAACAACTTATAGTTAAATTAATCCTTCCTTTGAGCATCATATCTTTTGCATTATTCACAAAATGGTGGCATGTATTTGTCGAAGATGTTCCCGATACTTTCTTCACAGGTTTCCCGCTACCGTATGTTTGTAAGGGTTGGCACACATCTTTATCATTGCAAATATTTATCGGAGAGTTGTTGTTTGACTTTTTAATATATTTTTTGTTTTGGTATATAATGGCATTGGCGATTAATTACTTGGGCGTGCAAATTAAAATACCAAAGTTATTTAGCAAGGGTTTATGGGTTATCAGCATATTTTTTCTTACAGTTGGAATTATCCTAACACTAAATCCCGACAATATATTCTACTCAAGATGCACCTTTAAAATGCAGGTTAAAAAGACAGGATATACCATTGGAGGATACAACATTACAAAACCAAATTGTTACAATATACCCAAATAACAAATAATGTTTTGATAAAAACCGAATCTTCTTTGCTCATCGTATAGAATGTTCATCAACCACTAATCAAAAATAACTTTCAAGGTTGTAGCATTGATTCGTACTTTTAACCATGATTCTATCTTTGCTTTTTCTTTTTTGTCAATGTTTTTTTTTGCCGAAATGATAGCTACCCAAGTTTTGGTATTATTGCTATCCGATACAGCAAGAGTGGGCATTAGAATCAAGGTGTCCACCTGATTAACTTGTACTTTAAGTTCTTTGAATATTTGTGTATGCAGTTCTTGCTTGTCTGCAATACTGTCCAATTTTGTTTGCAACATCTCAATAACTTTGTCTTTCTCGTTTAGAGCTATTACAGAAGCATTTGTTTCGGATTTCTTGTCTTCTTGTAAATAACCAAAACCTTGTTTTATGTCTACCTTAAAATCACTCAAACCATAATCTGCAAGTTTTGATTTAACTGTATTAATTTGTGCTTCCCCAATCAATTCACCACCATAAACAAGGGTTATAGTTTTGTTTTGTAAATTTATAGATTTTTTTAACAGATAATCGTTAGAAAAATGTGCCTCTTTTTCCACAAATTGATTGATTTGTTCTATGATTCTGTTTTTAACTACCAAATCATAACCCAAATAAATGCTCGGCAAAAGAGTCAGCAAGACAACAAACAGCACAATTCTTTTTGCCTTAAGTTCGTCTTCTTCTTTAGGAAGATGCTTATATGGAAAATTCAAAAACCTTCCCACAACTAAAGTGGCAAGGGCTATAAATACGGTATTGATGATGAATAAATAAAAAGCACCAAAAAAGAAATCAAATTTTAATGTTGCTAAACCATATCCTGCCGTACAAAGAGGAGGCATCAAGGCAGTGGCAATTGCAACACCGGGAATAACGTTGCCTTTCAATTTGGTCGAAGTGGCTAACATACCGGCTAATCCACCAAACAAAGCTATTAAAACATCATAGATATTGGGCGATGTCCTTGCCAAAATTTCTGAATGTGCATCGTTGAGTGGCGACAAAAGAAAATAAAACGTGGAGGTTGCCAACGCCACGCTTGTTGCAAAAATATAGGAGAAATAAGATTTTTTGAGCAATTGTATGTCATTGATTGCCATAGCATAGCCAATTCCCATAATCGGTCCCATAAGGGGCGAAATTAGCATAGCACCAATAATAACAGCCGTCGAATTGACATTAAGCCCAAGTGAGGCAATAAAAATAGCAAAAACCAATATCCACAAGTTAGCACCTTTGAAAGAAACAGAACTTGTGATAGCTTCGCCAATTTTATCAAAATCTTCTTTTTCGTAGGTTATGTTAAATTTATTTAGCATACTTTGGGGTATTACTATATTATTTGCATTTTTTTGAATATTTTCTATGCGACAACAACGGTGATAACAAGGTAACAATTGGGCAGGCAACAATGGCATTAAAGCATGACTTTTCGATAAAATACCGTCCTACTATTCCATTTGGGTTGAATAGTCCAATAATAACGCATTAATTTTTTTGGGCGTTTCCCTGCGGGTCGGGCTGCTACGGGCTTCGCTTTGCTGCGGTGCTGCGTTGCTCTCCGCACTGGCTAACGCCACCCTCCGCATCCCTAACGCGCTTCGCCATTCGAACAAAAATATCCTTATTTTTTTACGGCAAAAACAGCTTTTTTCCGACAAAATACAACACTACTTCCCTTTTCCTTGCAACAAAATTAAGACTGTATAAATCATAATTTTAAAATCAATAGCCAACGACATATTTTCTATATACAACAAATCATATTTCATGCGCTTAATCATTTCGTCCACATTAGAGGCATAACCAAATTTAACCATGCCCCAAGAGGTCAATCCCGGTTGCACTTTCAATAGGTGTCTATAGGCGGGTGCGCGTTCCACAATACGGCTTATGTAGTATTGTCTTTCGGGGCGAGGTCCCACCAACGACATCTCGCCTTTCAGTACATTGTAGAACTGTGGAATTTCATCTAAACGCCATTTGCGCATAATTTTGCCAAACGGAGTCACACGCGGGTCGTTTTCGCTCGACAAAGCAGGCCCTTGCACTTCGGCATCAACATACATCGAGCGATATTTGATGATATAAAAGGGTTTGAAATTTTTGCCAACACGTTCTTGAAAATAAAAGATAGGTCCTTTTGATGACCGCCGCACTTTCCACATCAAAAACAAATACAACGGACTCAACAATACAAGCACTGTTAGCGAGGCAAAAACATCTAAACCGCGCTTGATAATTCGCTGCCAAGCGGGCATCAAATCGGGATACAACTCGATTAATACCGCCCCCAAAACATGATTCATTCGCACCGAACCTGCTAAAATATCGTAGGTATCGGGCGTTATTTTTATAACCACATTTTGATCGGCTAATTGGTTCATAATTAGGTTAATTTGTGGGTGTTCTGATGTTTCGACAGCAATTAAAACCTCTTCTACGTGGTGTTGTTCTATAATTTGCGGCAATTGGGTGATATGCCCCACCGACGGTAGGTGTTGTTGTAATTGGGGGGTAGCGGGTGGGCGGTCATTGGTTTCGGCAAAACCCACAAAGCGATACCCCAACGCATTGGGTTGTTCGTTGATTTCTTTGTATAGGTCAACAGCTTTTTGATGACTGCCCACAATAAGCGTATTATAACCGATTTTTTTCTGTTCTAACTGTTGTTTGGCTCTGCCCAAAAATACCATACGCAACAAAAAAGTAATAAAAAATTGAAGGGAGAAAAGCCACAAAAAAGACAACTGATAGCCTGTATAATCAGCCACCACATCGTCCAGAATAATGGCAAAAAACAAAATAAATACACCCAAAAAACAAACAATTACCGTCCTATTAAATTCGGCGAGGCGCGATTTTCGATAAATATCCGTATAAGCACCACTAATAAAATGCAGCAACAACCAATACAACGGAATGGTAGATGTGCCAATAAAAAACTGTGGGTCGTCATAGTACTGCCAACTCACAGGCAAATGCTCGACAATTGATTTGCGGTACGAAAAAAACAAAATCCAAGTAATTAAAGCAGCAAAATAGTCCAAAAGAATATAATACAAAATTGCCACTCGTTTATTAGGGTCTATGGCTTGTTGTTTTCTACGGTTGTGTTCGTCGTTTATTAAAAACATACACCTTGGGGGTATTTTTAGCAACAATAATAAGGAGACTCTACAAATGCCTCCTTAGATAAATTCCGAGTGAAAAACTACAAAATTGCAAAAATGTAGCTCAAAAATCCAAAAATGTCCCTAAGTTTGGCACATTTTTGTTGTAGTGGTACAATGTTGACGTGTTTCAATGCGTAATGGTTGCATCAATCTGCAAAAATTTATAAAACCACCTAATTATACTAAATTGAATACAGTCTTCGGATTTTAGTAAAATGTTGACAGTGTTTGAGACAAATAATTGTGGTCACAAAAAACGCACATCTGCCTACACTATTTTCGTTCTCCGAAATAGTGCTGTAGTCGGTCGTTGAGGCACCGAAGTCACGAAAAAACAGACAAAAAACGATAATTGCCTCAACGATTGCCTACATTTTGTGGTAGCTAATGTGGAAAAACAGCCAAAATGCCTACGATTTTGCTTGCTACCACAAAATTAAGCAAAGACCACAGCACGCCGGACGAATCCACTCGAAAAAGAACACCTTTTTTTGCTACTTTTTTGGGTGAGCAAAAAAGTAGAATCACCATTTATCGCTTGTGACAATA
>JAEUUX010000290.1 GCA_016787295.1 Chitinophagales bacterium | reverse complement strand
CAAGGTCTATCCCAATCCTTTCAAAGACCAACTAAACATCGTTTTCACCCTACCCACCGACTCGCCCGTGAGCCTCAACCTATATGACATACAAGGAAGATTAATAAAAAACATCAATTCCAACACAGCCCTACCCGCAGGACTAAACACCTACCAAATAGATACCAACGACCTGCCCAAAGGTATGTATATCTGCCACCTCATAGCCAACAAAACGGCTGTTGCTAAAAAAGTGGTGAAATAGAACAATCCCCTCCAAATCTCCATCGCCTTTCGCCAACGAAAGGCGATGTTTTTTTACCCAACAGCAACAAAATTGACTTTTATTATGTACCTTTGCAGCCCATTAGCCATTAACAGCTAATACCCTATTGTATGCCGCGATTCATGCCTACCTTTTTTTTAATGATATACCTCTTTGGAGCAACCCAATTGCACGAGCTATTGAAGTTGCCCCTATTGGTCGTGCATTATATGGAGCATGAACAACAAAACAGCAATAATAATTTGTGGGATTTTTTGGTATTGCACTATACCAATGCACACATCCTTGACGAAGACTATAGCAAAGACCGACAATTGCCTTTCAAAGACAATGCTTGCCATAGTGTTGTTACGCCATATGATGATGTAGTAGCCTATATTATTGTTCCACAACAAACCCACTTTATACAAAATATCCTACAAACACCCCACACCAATTCGCCCCCCACTTCTGCCTATTTAGATACCATTTGGCAACCGCCGAGAGCTTAATTTGGTAGTTATTAGCTTGTTACTAACAGGCTAATGGCTATTCTTTTGAGTCTTAGCGATGCCAATGGTATAGTCTTTCTGTTGAGGAAAGGCTATAGGCAGTTTGAGCGCAGTTTGTTGAGCTGCATTCAAACTGAAGGTGTTCGCTTTGCACAAAGCGAACACCTTTTTTTATTGTATAAGCAACACACCGCAAACTTCGCAAAATCATTCCAAACCCGCTCCTCCTTCACTCATATAACCTCACCCGCTATTGTCTCATAAAATTGAAAATACCATGTTAGACCATATCATACAGTTTTCTATTAACAATAAATTGCTTATTGGCTTACTGACTTTGGCACTGATTGGGGTTGGGATATACCAAAGCACCCAACTGCCCATCGATGCTGTCCCTGACATTACAGATAACCAAGTACAAGTTATTACGCAAGCACCCGCGTATGGTGCAGAAGATATTGAACGCCTCATTACTTTTCCCATCGAGCAAGCCAATAGCAATATTGCGGGTATCAAAGAAATTCGAAGTTTTTCGCGCTTTGGTTTGTCTTTGGTGACCATTGTTTTTGATGATAAAATTGATGTGTATTGGGCGCGTCAGCAAGTTTCCGAACGCCTCCAACAAGTGCAGAACCAAATTCCCGAAGGTATTGGCACACCCGAACTGGGACCTATTACCACCGGCTTGGGCGAAATTTACCAATATGTCTTGCGCCCTGCTGAGGGCTTTGAGCATCGATACGACCCCATTACCTTGCGTACCATACAAGACTGGATTGTACGCCGCCAATTGTTGGGTGTTGAGGGCGTGGCAGAAGTGAGCAGTTTTGGGGGCAAACTCAAACAATACGAAATCAATGTGTATCCCAACCGTCTCCATGCTTTTGGCATTACTATACACGACGTTTTTGAGGCTTTGTCTGCCAACAACCAAAACACCGGTGGAGCTTATATCGAAAAAGGACCCAATGTCTTATATATTCGAAGTGAAGGTTTGATTAAAAGTGTCGATGATATTAAAAACATCGTTATTCACACCCCCAACGACAATATCCCGCTGTATATTCGCGATGTGGCGGAGGTGAATATTGGCTATGCAACGCGCTATGGGGCTTTGTGTTACAACGATATAGGCGAAGTAGCAGGCGGCATTGTGATGATGCTCAAAGGCGCTAATAGCAGCGAAGTAATTAAAAACGTTAGAGAACGCATAGAACAAGTAAGGAAAACCTTGCCCGAAGGCGTAATCATAGAGCCGTTTTTAGACCGCACCAAGATGGTCAACAATGCCATTAGTACCGTAGAACAAAACCTATTGGAAGGAGCTTTGATTGTTATTTTTGTGTTGGTGCTGTTTCTCGGCAACCTTAGAGCAGGTTTGTTGGTGGCTTCGGTCATTCCGTTGGCATTGTTGTTTGCCATTTGCATGATGAACCTGATGGGTGTAAGCGGCAACCTTATGAGTCTGGGAGCTTTGGATTTTGGTTTAATTGTCGACGGTGCGGTTATCATCGTAGAGGCGGTCATGCACCAGATACAACACAATGCTAAAAATCGTGCTTTATTGCCCGCTGAGATGAACCAAACTGTATCGGATACGTCCCAAAAGATGATGAAAAGTGCTGTGTTTGGGCAAATGATAATCCTCATCGTATACCTGCCTATCTTTACGCTACAAGGTATCGAAGGTAAGATGTTTAAACCTATGGCGCAAACGGTTGCTTTTTCTCTGTTGGGGGCGTTCATCTTATCCCTCACCTATATACCGATGATGAGTGCGCTCATCCTATCGCGCAGCGCCCACAAACCTACTATTTCTGACCGTTTAATGGCTTATGTCGAAGCGATGTATCGCCGCACTTTGCTCTTAGCATTGCGTTTTCCGTTAGTAGTTTTTGTATCTGTTTTATTGCTATTTGGCTTTACCATTATGCAGTTATTCTCTTTGGGAGGTGAGTTTATTCCTGCTTTGGAAGAGGGTGACTTTGCGGTGGAGACGCGTGTCCTGCCCGGTAGCAACCTACAAGTGAGCATAGAGGCTGCCCAGCATTCGAGCAAGGTACTCATGAAGTTTCCCGAAGTAGAAAAGGTGGTGTCGAAGATAGGTAGCGGCGAAGTACCAACCGACCCTATGCCCATAGAAGCACAAGATTTGATGATTATCCTCAAAGATAAATCACAATGGACAACAGCACACACTTTCGACGAGCTGGCAGACACCATGAAACGCGCTTTGGACGAAGTGCTGGGTGTTACTTATAGTTTTCAATATCCTGTACAAATGCGTTTTAATGAACTAATGACGGGTGCCAAACAAGATGTGGTCTGCAAAATATTTGGCGAAAACATCGATACCTTAGCCAAATACGCCGAACAGTTGGGCAAAGTCATTCAAACGATACCGGGTGCCGAAGAGTTATTTGTAGAACAAGTGACGGGTATGCCCCAAATCATTATTTCCTATAACCGTCCTTTGATTGCCCAATATCATTTGTCCATCGCCGACATCAACAAAACCGTGAATACGGCTTTGGCGGGGCAAAGTGCAGGCTTGTTTTTTGAAGACGAAAAACGTTTTGACATTATGGTAAAACTGTCTAACGACCAAAAACGTCAAGTGGCAGACATTGGCAATTTGCTGATTCCCACGCCAACGGGTTTGCAGATTCCCCTGCACCAGCTTGCCGATGTGCGCCTCAAAGAAGGCACTTATCAAATACAGCGCGAAGATGCCAAACGCCGCATTATTGTGGGCTTTAATGTTGGTGAGCGCGATGTGCAGAGCATTGTGCAGGAATTGCAACAAAAAGTACAGCAAGACCTTGTGTTTCCGAGTGGCTATTATGTGACGTATGGTGGAGCATTTGAGAATTTGGAACAAGCCAAAAACCGCTTGATGATTGCCGTACCTGTTGCCTTATTGCTGATTTTTGTATTGCTCTATTTTGCTTTTGGCAACATCAAACAAGGTTTGCTTATCTATACCGCCATTCCTTTGTCAACCATTGGAGGTATTTTGTTTTTGGTTTGGCGCGATATGCCATTTAGCATTAGTGCAGGCGTTGGTTTTATTGCTTTGTTTGGGGTTGCAGTATTGAACGGTATTGTGTTGATAGCCGAATTTAATCGCCTCAAAAGCGAAGGCATAGAGTCTTTGTCAGATATTGTGCTGTTGGGAACGCAATTGCGCTTGCGTCCTGTTTTGATGACGGCTTTTGTAGCGTCTTTGGGTTTTTTACCAATGGCATTGAGTCATGGAGCAGGAGCAGAAGTACAGCGTCCGTTGGCAACAGTGGTCATAGGAGGCTTGTTAGTCGCCACCTTCCTCACCCTGATAGTGTTGCCTTTGCTCTATATCATTGCCGAAAAAGGCATTAAGGGCATTACTCGTCACCGCAGTATGGGAGTATTTGTGCTTGTTGTGGCATGCTGTGGAAATCATATACAAGCCCAGCAAACCATCGATTTAGCTGCCGCCCAAGATTTGGCAGTTAAGAATAGTGTTTGGGTAAAAAACGAACTGCTCAAGGCAGAATATGCCAAAGCCCTGATTGATGCCTCAAAGCGCATTCCCAATACAGCTATAGCCATAGAAATGGGACAAGTAAATAGCGTTTTCTTTGACACAAAAATAAGCATTAGCCAAAGCCTTAGCTTACCCATCGTTTATCAACGCCAAAAAGAACTTAAGATAGCCGAATACGAAGCCTTAGCCGCCAACACACACCTACAAGAGTGGGAACTGCGCCGCGCCGTGTCGGACTGTTATACTGAATATTGCTATCTGAAAAACAAAGAACAATTGCTATACACGACAGACACTTTGCTCACTAATTTTTATCAACGTGCCGCTATTCGTTGGCAGCAGGGCGAAACCAATATCTTAGAAAAAACATTTGCCGATAACGAACGAGCAGCCATTCGCCTCCAAATAGCGCAGCTAAAACAAGACCTACTCGTCACACAGTTGTCGTTCCAATACCTATTGAACAGCACCGATAAGTTATTACCCAACTATATTGCCTATAACCAACAAGCAACAGCCGCCACGCCTCCCTCCTACCCTACCAACACACATCCGCAGTTATTGGCATTGCAACACCAAATCAAAATCATTGGAGCCGAGCAAGCCTTAGCAAAAGCAGAACTGAAACCCGAACTTTCGGTGGGTCTCAACAACAGCAGTTTTCGTGGCATTGGTCCCAACGACAAATATTATAGCTTCTGGAATCGCTTTACTTCCCTACAGTTGGGAACGAGCATTCCTTTGTTGGGCAAAAAACAACAAAAAGCGGCTATTGAGGCTTATTCCCTTGCTCAAAAAAGCATAGAGCATACCATCAACCTACAGCAAGATTATTTGGCTAACCAACGCGCTCAAAAGGAACAAAGTTTGGTAGCAGCCCAAAATACAGTAAATTACTATGCCAAAGAAGGCAGAAAAAATGCCCAAATCATCAGCACTACTGCTCAAAAACAATATGCTGCGGGAGAAATTAACTACTTAGAGATGGCTACCTTATTGCGCCAAACAATTGATATTTATCTTGCCCAACTCGAAGCCGTTCATCAATGGCACGTCATTAACAACCAACTCCATTTCTTAACCATTAAACCCTAAGCCATGTCCATTTTCAAAATAATTTGCCTGTCAATAACTTGTTGTTGGCTAATGGTGGGTTGCCACACGGCTCCCGAAGCACCCACCGCCGCCGAAACTGCCGCCCCTACCCTGCCCGAAGGTGTGATACAACTAACCGATACGCAATACCAAAATACCACCATTACTACCACACAGGTACAACAAAAAAACATTGCCGACAATTTACTTGTTAATGGCAAAATAGATGTTCCGCCACAAAATTTGGTATCTATTAGCGTACCGATGGGTGGTTATGTCAAAAGTACACAACTACTACCGGGGCAGCATATCAACAAAGGGCAAGTATTGGCAGTTGTCGAAGACCAGCAGTATATCCAACTGCAACAAGACTACCTTATGGCACAAGCTAAATTGCATTTCGCCGACTTGGAATATCGTCGTCAAAAAGACCTGAACGACCAACAAGCAGGTAGCTCCAAAGCCGTGCAACAAGCAGAAAACCAAGTGCGCGAACAAAATGTCATCTTGGCAGGATTAAAACAAAAACTACGCCTCGTCAACATCAATCCCGACCAAATATCAGAAGACAACATCACCCAAAGCATTACTATTAGCTCCCCTATTTCGGGTTTTGTGTCGAAGGTGAATGTGAATATTGGCAAGTATGTAGCGCCTTCTGAAATACTGTTTGAGTTGGTTAATCCAAGCGATATTCACCTCAACCTCAAAGTGTTTGAGAAAGATTTGGGGAGCATTGCTTTGGGCAAAAAAGTGTTAACCTATCCCAATGCCACGCCTGATAAAAAGTATCATTGCGAAATCATTCTTATTAGCAAGGACATTGCCACCGACGGCACCACCGAAGTACATTGCCACTTCGAAAACTATGACAAAACCCTTATTCCCGGTATGTACATGAACGCCCTTATCACCACCACTAACCGCAACATCGACGTATTACCTGAGTCTGCTGTTGTAAGTTTTGAGGGTAAGTACTATGTATTTATCGAAACAGGCAAGCAACAATACCGCCTCCAAGCTATTGATATAGGTAAGAACACTGATGGTTGGATAGAAATAAAGCAAGCACAAACTTTGCAAGGGCAAAAAGTAGTAGACAAGGGCGCTTATGCTTTGCTGATGAAAGCTAAAAATACAGAAGAAGAATAAGCCCGTAAAACATACTGCACAATAAAACACAAACGCCTTCGAAGGTTTCAATACCTTCGAAGGCGTTTGTCATTATACCAAATCGTTCATCAAAAAAATACACTTTGAACTACTCACCACCAACAAATCTAAAAAGAATACATATAACCCCCCAAAAACGACCTCTGAGCTAACCCTTACGAGCATTTTGGTAAAGCCGATGACCTATAGGGGTCATTCCGATGACCAAAAAGGTCAAGCCGATGAGCTAAAAGGTAAAACAGATGACCTATAGAGGTCGTTCCGATGACCCAAAAGGTCGTTCGCTTGACCTTTTTGGTAAAACCGATGACCTATAGAGGTCGTTCCGATGAGCTAAAAGGTCGTCTGGGTTAGCTCAGAGGTCATTACTTACACCTTTTTGCTAATACATTAGACCTTTTAGGTCGTTTTTATGAGGTTTTGGATAGTTTATAGAAGTTCATAAAAAACAAGAAGCAAGCAGCACTACTGCTTGATCACCTTAAAACTCACCCCATTGACCTGCAAATAATACATTCCCACAGCTAAGTGAGACACAGGGATAGTGTGGGTTGGGGTGTCAAAAGCGCCTTTGCTTACCACTTCGCCCAAGGTGTTATAGAGGGTGTAGGTGGCGGTTTGGGCGGTGGGTTGTTGGATAGTTAGGGTGTTGGTGATGGGGTTGGGGTAATATAGGATGGAATGGTTAGCAGTGGCTGAATTATTAACGCCAACTCCTGCTATTAGTTGATTCTCATACCAAGCTATTTTGTCATCAAACTCTGAAGCTGATAAAACATCTATATCGCCATCATTATCCAAATCGGCAGCATGGACAGACTTTGCACTAGCAGCAGACATTGTTATGATTTGTTGTTCTCCAAAGTTACCACTACCGTCATTTTCATACCATGCTATTTTGTTATCAAGTTCGGAAGCTGATAATACATCCATATCTCCATCATTATCCAAATCAGCGGCATAGACAGATTTCGCACCATTAGCATTGGTTGTAATAATTTGTTGCTCTCCAAAATTGCCACTACCATCGTTTTCGTACCAAGCTATTTTGTTATCATCTACAGAAGCAGATAAAACGTCCGCATCTCCATCATTGTCTAAATCATCGGCGTGGACAGATGTTGGACTAATAGCATTTGTTGTAATAATTTGTTGCTCTCCAAAGTTGCCACTACCATCATTTTCGTACCAAGCTATTTTGTTATCCCAGTCAGAAGCTGACAAAACATCTATGTCTCCATCATTGTCTAAATCGGTGGCATAGACAGAATTTGCACCATCGGCAGCAGTTGTAATGCTTTGCTGCACCCCAAAGTTACCACTACCATCATTTTCGTACCATGCTATTTTGTCATCACTATAAGAAGCTGACAATACATCTATATCCCCATCATTATCCAAATCAGCGGCATAAATACTATTTGCACCTCCTGAACCTGTTGCAATGATTTGTTGCGAACCAAAGTTACCACTACCATCATTTTCGTACCAAGCCTTTACTCCATTACCCCATGAAACTGACAATACATCCATATCACCATCGTTATCCAAATCAGCGGCATAGACCGACTTTGCAATAATAGCTGCCGTTGTAATAATTTGTTCCACTCCAAAGTTACCACTACCATCATTTTCATACCAAGCTATTTTGTTATCATCAGAAGATGCCGACAATACATCCATATCCCCATCATTATCCAAATCGGCGGCATGCACAGATAGCGCTCTATTAGCTGCCATTGTAATGCTTTGCAACACCCCAAAGTTACCACTACCGTCATTTTCATACCATGCTATTTTATTATCAAAATTAGAAGCAGATAATACATCTATATCGCCATCATTGTCTAAATCTGCGGCATAGATTGACCTATAATTCAAACTATTAGCAACCGTTGTAATAATTTGTTGCTCGCCAAAGCCACCACTACCATCATTTTCATACCATGCTATTTTATTATCACTAGTAGAAGCCGACAGAACATCTATATCTCCATCATTATCAAAATCGGCGGCATAGACAGACGATGCACCAGTAGCCTGCCCTGTAATGATTTGTTGTTGCCCCAAATTACCATTACCATCATTTTCGTACCAGGCTATTATGTTATCATAAGCTGACAATACATCTATATCTCCATCATTATCAAAATCGGTAGCATAAACGTCCCTTACATATGCAGCAACTAATGTAATAACTTGTTGCAGAATAAAGTTGCCACTGCCATCATTTTTGTACCAAGCTATTTTCCAATCTAAATAAGAAGCTGACAAAATGTCCATGTCTCCATCATTATCCAAATCAGCGGCATAAACAGACCTTGCACCATCAGCATTGGTTGTAATAATTTGCTGCTCTCCAAAGTTGCCACTGCCGTCGTTTTCATACCATGTTACTTCATCATCATCATAAGAGGCTGACAATACATCTATGTCTCCATCATTATCTAAATCGGCGGCATAGACAAACCTTGCACCATCAGCATTCGTTGTAATAATTTGCTGTATGCCAAAGTTACCACTACCGTCGTTTTCATACCATGCTATTTTATTTCATTAGTAGAAGCCGACAAAACATCCACATCCCCATCATTATCCAAATCAGCGGCATAGACGGATCGTGCGCCATTAGTAGCCGTTGTAATGATTTGTTGTAATCCAAAGTTACCATTACCATCATTTTCATACCATGCTATTTTGTTATCAATGTAAGAAGCCGACAAAACGTCCATATCTCCATCTCCATCTAAATCAGCAGCATGGGCATCGGTTGGGGTGTTTGTTTCAGTGTATTCAATAAGTTGCTGCTCACCAAAGGTGGTTTGCGCATTAACAGTCAGTGTAGCAGTCATTATGCTATATAGCGCTACCAAAATCGTAAAAAAGTGTTTTATTTTCATAATCAAACTGTGTTTAATTGTAAATTAGCCGCGTAAAGGTAGTGTTTTTGTGGGTATTGGCAAAGAGTTTGGGTGTTTTTTTTAGGTTGGGTTTTTTAGTCCGCATATAATGTAAAATATCTCCGCAAGGTAGGGCTTAAACCCTGCCTTACGGAGATGTATTTAGTTTGCAATGTTAAACCTACTGCTTCATCACCTTAAAACTCACGCCATTGACCTGCAAATAATACATTCCCACAGGCAAGTGAGACACAGGAATAGTGTGGGTTGGGGTGTCAAAAGTGCCTTTGCTTACCACTTCGCCCAAGGTATTGTAGAGGGTGTAGGTGGCGGTTTGTGGTGTGGGTTGTTGGATAGTTAGGGTGTTGGTGATGGGGTTGGGGTAGTAGCTCGTGGTGCCTTTTCGCTCTATGCTTACCAAGTGACTGTATTGTGCCTTGCCATCTTTGTCAACT
>JAEUUX010000286.1 GCA_016787295.1 Chitinophagales bacterium | reverse complement strand
AGGGCGGGTTTGGTGTTTATAGGTAAAGGCAATATGGATTATTTTTTCTGTTTCTTGTCTTTGTCTTCTTCTTCGCCGCTTATTTGTTCTGCGAATTTTTTCATTATTTCTTCGTTAACATAGCTTCCTGAAGTGGTACCGCCCAAAAACATATTGCCTAGTATAACTTTTCCCCTTCCGACATCAGGGGTAATTATCCCCAACAAAGTATTATCTTTGGTAGCATATATTTTATGTACGACTATGGCACTTCTACTCGCAACCAGCACAGATTGTGTTACCAAATAAGCATATTTTTCGTCATCTTGGAGTACTAATTTTTCATATTCATTAAAAGAATGTAGTTTAAATGAATAGGGATATACTGCTTTGAGTGCTTCTTTGGTAGTACCTTCCTCTAAAAAATCTTTGCGAATGAGTAGAGTCATATCTTTCAGTCTGGGAGCATTTTTAGCAACTTCCTCTTTTTGTTGTTTGATTTCTTTATCTTCTATTTTGCGAATACCATAGTTAAAATAAGTATCTATTTCGTGTATGCCAACCTTAATACTTGATTTAGTTGGAAGTACATCAACTAAAGGTACCATATATATGGGTTTTTTGTATAGGTCTTCTATTTTTTTAATTATCATGTGGGTTATAATTCTAGTAAGGTTTTCATTTTCATATACTTCTTTTAGATGGACTACTTGATTCATGCTTTCCAAAGGGTAATAACTAATAGTTTGGGTTGATGGCAAAAAAGGTAAACAATACAGCAAAGCATACTTAGTATTTTGCTCGCTCTTGAGCTTTCTTACAGCCTCAAATGTTTTGTAGAGAATTTTCTTGTTATTGCCTTTCCAATACTTTTCTACCATTTCTTTCATATTGGCATTATATTGCTTTATATCCTCGATATAGTCTTTCGCATCAGCCTCTAACCCTTTTTTGTTAAATTTTTTGATAATTTTCGGGTCTGGTTCTTCTATAATGACAATAAGCGGGCGTTGGAGAATCTCTTTAATATCTGAAGATTTCCCGTTGCCAAGTTGTGCAGATAATTGCGAGTTAAAGCAAATTAGGGATAAAAAGCATACAATAAATTGAATAGATTTCATGTGTGTTTTTTTTTGTACAATTAAAGAATGTACAAAAGTACAAAGATTTTGGTTTCTGTGTTTTTTTATGACAATATTTTTTAATTTTTTTTATGTTTAGGCAGTAGTAAATTACTTTGTTAATAAATTGTCAACACCAAACCCGCTCTATCTCTCTTGCTATGGAGAGATAGGGCGGGTTTGGTGTTTATAGGTAAAGGCAATATGGATTATTTTTTCTGTTTCTTGTCTTTGTCTTCTTCTTCGCCGCTTATTTGTTCTGCGAATTTTTTCATTATTTCTTCGTTAACATAGCTTC
>JAEUUX010000281.1 GCA_016787295.1 Chitinophagales bacterium | reverse complement strand
TTTGTTGTAATAGAGCTTCAACGATACAATATGTCGATTAGCAAATCTGCCCATCCGAGTAAAAAAGAACACTTTCATGCTAAATGTAGCCTAAAAATACCCGAATCTTTTTTTCGAGTTAATTTTTTAGCGAAAGGTAAGATTAAATACTTTAAAAATTATCCATTAGCCGTTTAAAATAAAGTATTTGTCCTAGTAATAATGGGGCTAAAAATAATGATGTAACAAGAAGCAGCATTAGAGGTTCTGCAATATCTAACGTTGGCAGGTTGTTAGTTAGTTTATAGAAAAAATTTAACGCTAAAAAAACAAAGGTATTAAATACTGAAAATTGCAAAGGTTTATAAATTATTCCTAAACAATATAAGTGTTTAAAAAAAAGCCAGAAAAGCATTACAAACGGAATAAAGTAGAACATTATTCGTACTAGGTTAACCCCGATTGGTATTCTTATAGAATTAAAAATATATGCATCTAATGTATCGTGGCTATATAAACTAATTAATGAAGAAAAACATATATTTAACAAAACCTCTGTAAATATGACGCATATATATAAAACACAAAACTTAATAATCATAATATTTTTTATATTTTGCCCGCTGAAAGTGTGTATTTTCATTGAACAGTTAGCAATATAATATTTGGCAACATCAGAACAAATAACATTATTTTGCCAAAATACTACCGTTCCTTTTGATTAAATAGTTGATAATAATGCATTGATTTTTGGGCGTTCCCTACGGTCGGGCTGCTACGGGCTTCGCTTCGCTTGGTGCTGCGTTGCTCTCCGCACTGGCTAACGCCACCCTCCGCATCCCTAACGCGCTTCGCCATTCGAACAAAAATATCGTTGTTTTTTTACAGCAAAAACAGCTTTTTCCCGACAAAATAGATAAAACAGAACACTAGATAATATTGACAAATTTACGTCTCAAATACGTGAAAATAATGTGTAGCGGTATATCTTATGTGTGTTTTTTCAGGAGTGACGGCTTGTTTGATGTCGGAGAAGGTGGTGCAGACGTTGTTGAGGTGGTCGGTTAGTTCGTATTGCTTTTGTTGGGGTGATTAGACGGTAGGGATAAAATGTTTTTTTAGGGCGCAACACTCCAGAACAAGAGAGGTTATCCCACTCCTAAAAATTTATAAATACTCCAAATCATTTAGAAATCAATCTTTTAAGGCCTTTGGTCTTTTCATCATACACATAGGAATAGGCAGTTGTTTTTTTAGATACAGTATCTTGTTCTTTAACATACCTTAATGATCCTCTTATAATACCATAATATCTGTGTATGCTTTTTTGTATTGTTTGAATATTCTGGTAATCACAGAGCGGCCCAAAATTGCAAGTATTACATTCACAAAAATAAGTTTGGTTATAGTCAAATTGCAATTCGAAAGGGTAATCTGGTAGCTCACCATAGTCATTTATTCGTGTTAATAGCCTAATAACCATCGGGTTTGTAATGTCGGTAGAATTTTTGGCGGGCTTTTTCGATAGTAAACCTTTATAATGCGTATTAATTTGTAACATATTGGTATCCGAGGCTAGTTCGATTTGTATTGTTTTAGGTAGTTGCCTTTTCTGTAGCACCTTAAAAGTATCTATAACCCATTTTTGAAATAAACTATCACAAAGTGGCGTGCGAGAACTTACCGAGGCTGTCGGCGATTTTTCAGCTTTTTTTGTGGTGTCCGTTACTATGTTTTTATCCTTATGCTTGGAACGGCAGGAATTCATGGTTAAAAAAACAAATAAAATAAATAGTAATAACTTAATATTTTTCATGTCTTGTATTAATATATATTTTTAATTTTTCATATATCCAATATAACAAACACAATAATAAAAAAACAAATAAAGGAATAGAAGAACGAATAAAAAGGTTTCCATCAAACCATCCTACTCTTGTCAAAAGTGTCCAATATGCAGAAAAAAACAAAATTAATGATATGACAATATCTTTATCTGATATTCTTTTTGAAATTATGTTTTTTAGCAATACTAATTCACTAAAAAACATAAGAATAAAAGCAAATTCATTTGCAGTTAAATTGATAGTAGCATTTAATTTTCGTTCAATAAAAAAAGTAACCGTATCTATTTGCCATTCAAATAGATATTGGTCTTTAGTTGTCCATCCTAATACAATAATTTGCATTAAGACAATAATTACAAAAGATATTATTTTTTTCATAATACGAATACTTACTACCTCAAAACTATATTAGTCTATATTGTTTGCATAGTATTAATGTATCTTATTTACTATTAATATAGTTAATTAATTTCATTATTATATGAAAAAACAAACACAATAATAAAAAAGCAAACAAAGGAATAGAAGAACGAAGAAAATGATTTACATCAAACCAGCCTCCAGTTCCTAATAGCAATATAAAGTACCCAAACAAAAATACTGTAATTGATATATATATACGAAATATTTCTGCTTTTTTTGTAATTATGTTATAAATCAATAATAATTCAGATAATAATATTAATAAACAATCTATATCTAAAAAATTAAACTTGCCAATTAACCACCGTTTAATAATCCCTATTTGCCATTCAAATAGATATTGGTCTTTAGTTGTCCATCCTAATACAATAATTTGCATTAAGACAATAATTACAAAAGATATTATTTTTTTCATTGACTAATCATTAGCTGATTCATAATAACAGTAGCCTTTTGTTCTATTTCATCAATATAATCCGTACCATTAAAATACCGAATATAACATAACTCCATGTGATTAGTTGTTGTATTTTTCCCAATACAATGTTTTTTAAATACCATTCTGTTTTTATCACTACAAAAACGACATTTATGTACTGAGGAAAAAACGAAAAAGCTGTCTTTTTTAGTAAAAAAAGTATTATTTGTTATAAAGAGGGAATTATACATTGAATGTTGACTAAGCCTGTGCCAATAATCCCCTGCAATAATGTCCTTAAAAAGGATATCTCCTTCTTTCTTTGATGCTACTATTATTTTAGAAGAGTCAACAGTATTTATGTAGATAGCACAACTATCCAAACGATAACTATCTAATAAACCCATAGGAGATGTATTAAAATAGTCATATTTCATAAAACCTTGATGGCAATCATACAAAGTATAACCTTTATTTTTTAAAAATAGAGACTTGTCTTCTGAAATTTCGTTTTTATTTGGGTGCAAACAACCAGTAATACACACACAAATATACACAAATAATTGGCATTTAATTATTGTGTTAATACTCTTTAATAGGTCTTCAAGTGTTCGTTTTTTTATTGCGACTATAGTTGTCATTAGGTTTATTTTTTCTTAATTTTTGTTTTTTTGTATACAACTATTTGAGCATTTCCTGGGTGAGAAAAGGTGATTTCTTCCGGTGTAACGTTTATATACCAATATGCACAACTAGCTGCGGTATCTACATAAATAGGATTATCCAGATGAATATCTTCACATTTACAGTCCTCAAACATTTTGTAAAAACCATAACCTTCAGACTCCTCATCTAAGATACAAACATAAGATGTGTCTATTCTGTTCATATCAATAAGGGTATCTTTATTAAAGGCAGATATTTCCTTGTCACCTTCAAAAATTAACATCATGACAAGCCCTTGTATATTGGTATACACCCATTCTCCTTGCATTAGTTGGAGTAGACTATCGCTTCGTCTGGGGTTGTATACTTTGCGCTGGACAGTAGTGCTTAAGATACTACTGTCCATTTTTGTGGTTGTTGTGGCAGTTTCGGAGGATGCTACCGGATTGGGAGAATTACATTTGTTCAACGACAAAAGCAGTATTGCAAAAAAAAGATATTTCATGCTATTGGTTTAATACAGTTGTTAATGAAGTCCGCTCCCAAAACCGTTGGGAATAAAAAACACATAAGTTGTCCTGCTCTGCGGGCTTTGATGTGATCATCATGTGCCAATATTAACCATTGCCTCCCAATAGCGTTTTAATAGTTAAGCATTATTCATTATCCCATTATTCATCATCACCATAGTATTCCATATTATCAATATTTATGACATTACAAAATGATTTACTTATCAAATTCATATGAACATGAACACCACTATAAATATACAAATACACAAAGTTGGCAGTTTCTTCCTTTAAAGACAAACATATTGTATTGCCAATAAAATCGGTGCCGATTTTTAAATACTGGTTGGGCGGAATTTCTTCATCCTCCAATTCAATACTGTCCTTATCTTCAAAGCGCCAATAACTGACCTCATCAATAAAACCCCATTCGTTTTTTGTTGCGTTTAGTAGTGGATAAAATTCGGGTTGTACTAAGCATTCATCTATGCCTCTATATACACCATTTGGAAATTCTCCGCCATTGTGTCTTAGCATAAATTGCCGGTACTCACTTGGCAAAGGAGAGTTAATACGTTTTTCGAAACAGGCAATCTCTTGCTCTGTAATAGGGACATTGCTAGGTTTAAAAGTTACCATATTTATTCTATTTATACTGAAAATAAGCTAATCTCAACAGTTTTTTATCTAATTTTTGTTATTTGTACTAAATTGAACACAGTCTTCGGATTTTGTAAAATGTTAGCAGTCGAATAATTGTGGTCACAAAAAACGCGCATCTGCTTACACTATTTTCGTCACCCCAAATAGTGCTGTTTCGGTCGTTGAGGCATGAAAGCCACAGCTAAACAGACAAAAAACGATAACACGCCTCAACGATTGCCTACATTTTGTGGTAGCTAATACGATAAAATAAACAAAATATTCACTAATTTGCTTGCTACCACAAAATTAAGCAAAGACCTCACTCCATCACCTCTACCAACTGACTAATTTTAAAGTCATTGGAGATAGTAGCTTTGGCTTGATAACTATACAATGGTTTGGCAATAACAAGCTGGTCTTTGGGATATAACAAAAGCCTATAAGAAACACTATAGCTTTGATAGGCTTGAGGTGTAATTGCGAGGCTACTCCAGTCAATTTCCCAACGACAAGGAATATGGCTCAAATAATACGAAATCGGTTTTCTATCCGATGTCGTATCATTCGGCTGGCTGCTCAACACAAAAGTACTATCTGCAAAAAAACGTTGCGCCGCTTTTTGCGGCGACTCTTGTTGCAGTGTTTTATAATAGTTGGTAAGTGTTTTTTTGATGGTTAATTCGGTGAGTTCCGCTTTATTGACATTGGAATCGAGATACTGTGCCGATTCGCTGTTAAACCACAAAGGCAAAGCAATAAGCGCCGAAGTAGCTAATAAAAACCAAAAAATCTTGAAAAAATAGCTTTTCTTGTGCAGATTTGGCGCTGGCATAGCTACTGGCTCGCTCGCTTCGGGTGTTGTTTCGGGAGCTGGGGCAGTAGGCTGATGAGTAGATGTGGGGGCTGGTTTTTGTTGCTGTAGATATTCGTTTTGCAGGCGCAAAAACTGCTCTTGCTGGTTTCGCAAGGCAATTTGCTCGTTTCGCAACTTGATTTCCTGTTCCTGCAAAGCCTGTTCCCTGAGCAATAATTGTTGTTGGCGTTTTTGCAATTGTTCGTTTTGTTCTTGCAATTCCTGCAACTGTTGTTTCATCAGGCTGTCATCTACCAAAGTCGATTTTGGGCTATTTTTTTGGTTGCGTTGCAAAGCATTGTAGATATCCAACTCCATATTATATAACAAACGGCGGTCATTGTCCGACAAAGTTTGGTAGGCTTCTTGCAAGGCTAAGAAGCGTTGTTGAAAAAAACCATCGTCATTGTCATTGTGGTCGGGGTGTAATTTGAGCGACAATTTGCGGTAGGCTTTTTTGATTTCCTCCTCTGTGGCACGACGGTCTATGCCCAACAAATAATAATAATCTTTCATGGTGTAATACAATTAATTGGTGCAAATGTAAACAGATATTTTGGCAATTTTTGCTCATCTCGCTTTTTTTGTACGAAACTGCTAAAAATAAGCAAAAAAATTGGCATTTTTATAGTACTTTTGCAGCCAAATACAAGCATTCAAACATTTTGTTTTGTTGGGCTTCGCCTCTCCCCTACCCTACTCATCTATTATGATACAAGAACTATTAGTTTTATTGGTAGCCATGGCTGCCGTGTGGGTGTTGCTATTTTTTGGCAACCGAAAAAAATCGTTTCGCTATCATCAATGGTGGTCACCTGTGGCAGCTATGGTGGTGACGCTAATTGGTATCTATGTCTACTATGATCGCTATACCGAAATAGTCAATTTTGTGAAAGAAGTGGCTACTCCTGCCGATGCACCCATGATTATCAACTATTTAGAACTGTTGTATAGTTTGGGGGTGATAGCTTTTTATGCCTTGCTCAAAATGGGTATTAATGGCGGCGAAAGCTGGTTTCAGAACAAACCCAAAGTGGGCGAAAAACCGCGCCTATCGGTCTTTTCTATTGCCTATATGGTAGATGACGAAAACGATGTCTCGTTGCGAAAAGAGTTTGTTTTTCCGAGCATTTATGTCGAAAATTGGCTGTGGATTGGCTTTGGCATCATCTTATTGTTGGTGCTATTGTTGTTTGTTCCCAATGCCTCTGATAGCCCCGTTGTGCGCATTTTGCCATGTTTCAGTGTGTTCATGGCATTAGAAGTTTTTTGGTATTTGCAGCACCCGCGCATCGAACAATTGCCCGAAACCCCCGAAATCAAAGCCGCTGCCACACCCACCAAAACTACCGATTATTATCCATTATGGGAAGAATACCAAAAGGTTTGGTTAGACAAAATTTTGTTGGCATGGCAATATCGTTCGCCACGCTACGAACAAGCACGTCCCGCTGCCATACAAATGGTCGAGGCACAAAACTTGGTCAATGCAGGCTATCAACTCAATGTCAACGACTACCACATATTGGAACGCCTAAGCAACCGCGATGACCTGCTGATAGATGATGTGATTAGCGACAAAGTTGCACCGCTACTATTTAGCATCTTTATCCGTCGCTTGATGGACGGCGAAAATGTGCTGGTGCTGACCGGCAAACGCTGTACTGCCGATTCGGTATACCACCAACAAATTGTCAACTGGATAAGCGAATGGTTCTACCAACTCACAGGCAACCGCGACTTTTGGAAAGTACAAATTTTTAGCAAAGTAGAAGACGTAGAACTATCCTCACGCCTCATCGTGAGTTCTGCCAATGATATTTTGGAAAAAAACATCACCAATCACGCATGGTTCGATAGCTTACAGACGGTTTTGCTCTTGAATGGCAACGAAATTTTTAGCGAATCTTTAACGTCTAACAATATACTACTGCGCATCTTGCGCCAAAAATTTAACCAACTACAAACCATTACCCTTTCGGATTATCGCGAAACCTTGCAATCTTCCGTAGCCCGAAATTTGCACGTCAAAACCGACCTCAAAGAGGTGCGTGTTCGCCCCACTTCACCCGCCAAAACCTTTGCTTTATTCTGGAAATTGGAAGGCGACCGTTTGTTCCAACAAAAAGTTTTTAGCGGACACATAGAAAAACATCTCGGAGCCGAAGTCATTCTGTCATTATTGGGACAGCGCGAAAAATTGGCTAACATACAATTGGTGGGACAAGAAAATTTGCCTGCTTATGAATACCTCGAAGAATTGGACAACAATAGTAGCAGTTTGATGACCACACCCGTTTCGGCACGCAGCCTAACCGACAAAGCCGTCAATGTGGTACATAACGAACAAGTTTCGTTTTTGATGCCAACCGCAAAAGATAGTTTCATTTTGGCACGCGACAAAGAGTATAACCTTGTCAGTTGTTTGCGCCAATGGGAGGCTTTTGCACAAGACCAAGCGTTTGTACACATCGTATCACCGCCCTATCTGTTGCGAGCCTACTTCTTAGACAATATGTCTTATTTTGCCAAAACACCCTTGTATCCGCTTTCTGCCAAAATGATGATTAGCCGTTTTGAGGTTGCCCGCATTTTGTTGGAGCGAATGGTGAGCCAAGAAATGACCGAAAACAGTATTTTGGAAGAAATTAGCTGGATTGATACCAAAGCCACCTTTGTGAAGGAATCTTTGCAAAAATTATTCAAATTGGCATTTGGTATCGACATTATTGCGTCTAATTACCTCAATATTTCGACCGTATATGACTTTGATAAAGCCAATGATAGCTTCCGAAAAGTGACAAAATATCGCCTTTCGCCGCGCATTAAGGACGACTTGAGTCTTAAGTTTTTGCGCAATGTAGAGATTATTGATGCCTCCAAAAATGTATTGAAAATCATGTCGGGAGATTTGTTGTTCCAAAACTATCTACCCAACCAAATACACGCTTTTGCGGGCAAAGCGTATGTCATTAAAGGTTATGATGCCACCAATCGCAAACTGTTGGTGAACCATCGCTCGCCCGAAGCCATATTGCTCTACCGCACCGATTACAGCATACAAATCAATAGCATTGAGCCGCCTTTGACCGAAAGTCATCGCAAACGCATTAGTAACAGCATCAGTTTAGAGGTCTGCGAAGGGCGTTTTTCGGTTAAAACAAACGGATATTTTACATTCACCACCGCTTTTCACCTCACAACAGGCAATTATACCTATACTCCCCTCACCGAAACCGAAGTACCCACGCGCGAATACACTTTGGGCAGAATGGTCTTGATGAATATCGAAAAACAACAACTAAGTTTCAATTCCGAAGACTTGGCAGCCACCTTAGCCCTTCTATTACAAGAGGTTTTCTATTCCCTATTCCCCGATACACATCAATATATAGTTGTGGGAGCGATAAGCGGTCAAAATAGTTCTTTGAGTGGCAATTTCGCAAAACTATATCCTATCATACACGCCGACAGCGGTAGTAATTTGTCCATCACAGATGAACAAACTATTCGCTTGTGTATCATAGAAGACGCTTCAGAAGACTTAGGTTTGGTACAAAGCGTCTTTGACCAATGGGAATATATTTTGCGCATCGTTGACGACTATTTAGATTGGGTGTTGGACGGCACCGAACGCACCACACAACCCTTAGCTCCCGATGATGATAAAGACCAAATCTTCCGTAAGCTAAAAATCCACAAAACTGAGTTTTTGCAGTATGGTAGCGAACTTTTGCCCGATTTTATGAACCTCAAAGGCACAGCAGCTTTGTTGCGACAATTGTTGGGCAGAAACTATCTGACCACAGGCAGACGCGACTATTACAATTAGTCTACTCAATACCATTTCACAAGGTTTCGATGAATACACAAATCCCCAAAGTATTTTTAATGTAGTATAACCGCAAACACCCCAATAGCTCTTGATGGCTATTGGGGTGTTTGCGGTGTAGAAAACGGACAATTTTAATTTTTCCGAAGGCAAAAGCTATCGATAAGGCGTGCCGCAATTTGAGGTATCATCATAGCAGGATAGCTGTGGTAGCAATGGGTATATTGCTTCGTATTTGCACCTATAAAATCCCAAGTAGTGTCTGTGTATTTCATAATAAGGCTTTTATATCGTCAATAATTTTGGAGAATTTTGATAACGACATTATTTAGTGGTATTGTAAAAAGGATAATGGTAAAAACGCTATGGAAATTTGGGCAATTAAACCCCGACGGGGTGGAATGATTATAGAAAAATGAATGATGTATAGAAATAAACCCCGACGGGGTGATATTATTCGACAAAACATGACATCATTTCACCCCGTTGGGGTTTATGTTAATTATTCTATTATTTTGACGCTATAAACTTGTCACCCCATCGGGGTTTCTATCAATTATTCTATTATTTTGACGCTACAAAATGTCGCTTCGCAGGTTTGTTTTGATAATAACAAATAACACTTTGTTAATGTCGTTATCCAATTGTTTAATTTTACCACGCAACATTGTGAACTACACTTTTTCGCAAAGGTAACACTTTTTTCCCAATTTTATCCACCAATTAAACAGCAAAATAAACACCATTCCCTATATTTTCGTACCTTTGCACAACAAGACAATACCTTATTTTCATTAACAAAAAAAATCTAAGCAAACATGAAACATCTACTAACCGTATGTACCCTGTTATGGGCTATTTTTGTAGCGTTTCCAAACGCCGCACAAGCACAAAACGACACTCAAGATTTCATTAACGAGCTAATTGGCACATGGTCTTTGGTTGCCATTGCAGAAGGCGAAGATAGTATGTCGACCATAGGAACAGAAATGGAACAAATAATGGTAGTCTCACAATGGGAAGACGATATTAACCAAGATACTGTCTATGGTAAAATTCTTCTTGATGGCGAAGTGCAAGTAGAAGGCAAAATCAAGGTGGCGTATGATACTATTATTTACCATTCATGGACGCTCGACTTCCCTGACAACGAACCGCCCCTTCCTGTTACCCTCCAAAACAATTCATTAATCATTACCAATTTCCTCACGGTTTTTTACTTTCAACGTGTCATCGAAAATTGCAGCGATTTACCTGCTCCCAACATTTTGGGCGATGTAATATTGTGTCCTGGCGAAAGTAGCACTTTATCCGTTGAAAATCCCGACCAATATAGCTCCTTCCAATGGTACAAACGTCCTTATCTGCCCAGCAATAGTCCATTAGAATTTATATCGGGTGCTAATAGTTCCACTTATACCGTTACAGATGCCGACCTTTTATACTATTTTAGTGTAGAAGTCACCCAAGACACTTGCGTTCTCTTTTCGAGCGAAGTATTGGTTGACCAAATTGTTAGCCTGCCGCCTTTTGTACAAACAGCGGGCGATTTTGTTATAGATAACAACGGTAATACCGTCGTTTGTAATGATAACGAACTATTTTTTATTGGCTATGGGCTTAACAATATACAATGGTATAAAGATGGGCAGCCTATTCCCAACGCCAACAACGATACTTTGTATGTTACCACATCGGGAGAATATACTGCAATGGGTATAGACATTTGCGGCTTCCCTATAGCTTTGGGTGTAAGCATTCCCGTAGTTTTTACCAGCGGTAATGTTATCCCAATTGTAGAAGCGATTTGGTGTGGAACATTTGCCTACGTAAGCAATGCAGATGAGTTTGTATCTTTTGAATGGTATTATTATCATTGGTGGGAGTATAATCCTGTTTTTCAATTAGTGCCTAATTTAAACAATGATACTATTCCTCAGTATGATAATAATGGTTACTATTACGGTAGTTGGCTAAAAGTAATAGCAACAGATAGCAATGGTTGTACTAGCGAAAGTATACCTGTTCTTTTTGATTGTGAAGGCATCGAAGATCTATATGCCGCCGATATTATCTTATACCCCAACCCCGCTCAAAATGTCCTGACCATCAACAACCAAAGCAAAGATAGAATCACTGAAATTAGCCTATTTGACACTAACGGAAAATACCTATTATCGCAAACAAACGCCAGTAATACCAATGTCAATATAAACGTCGACCACCTGCCGCAAGGTATTTATTATTGCCAAATGATAATGCCCAAAGGTGTCATTTATAGAACTTTTGTCAAACAATAATCAAAATTCAGCAATTGCCTTTTGACGGCTTGCAAACGATAATCAAAATTCAGCGATTGCATTTTGACGCTTTGCAAACGATAATCAAAATTCAGCAATTGCCTTTTGACGGCTTGCAAACAATAATCAAAATTTAGCAATTGCCTTTTGACACTTTGCAAATGATAGGCAAAATTCAGCAATTGCCTTTTAACGCTTTGCAAACAATAATCAAAATTCAGCAATTGCCTTTTGACGCTTTGCAAATGATAGGCAAAATTCAGCGATTGCCTTTTGACGGCTTGCAAACGATAATCAAAATTTAGCGATTGCCTTTTGACGCTTTGCAAATGATAGGCAAAATTTAGCTACTGTTCCGTTTTATCTATTTTGTCGGGAAAAATAACGATATTTTTGTTTGAATGGCGAAGCGCGTTAGGGATGCGGAGGGTGGCGTTAGCCAGTGCGTAGCTTGCGAAGCACCGAAGCAAAGCGAAGCCCGTAGCAGCCCGACCCGCAGGGAAACGCCCAAAAAAATTAATGTGTTGTTATCAGACTATTTAAGCAAAATGGAACACTACTGCCTTTTGACGCTTTGCAAACGATAGGCAAAATTCAGCAATTACCTTTTGACGCTTTGCAAACGATAGGCAAAATTCAGCAATTGCCTTTTGACGGCTTGCAAACGATAGGCAAAATTCAGCGATTGCCTTTTGACGGCTTGCAAACGATAATCAAAATTCAGCGATTGCCTTTTGACGCTTTGCAAACGATAGGCAAAATTCAGCGATTGCCTTTTGACGGCTAATTAAGTGTTTTCATTTTCTTTTATCCCTTTCCTAATCCGTAAAAAAACGCCATGCGAGTATCTGTATTCAGACAGGCACATTTCAATGCAGCACATCGCCTGCACAACCCACAGTGGAGTGACGAAAAAAACCAGCAAATTTTTGGTCTATGCAACAATCCAAGTTTCCATGGGCATAATTATGAGCTTATTGTCCAAATTACAGGCGAAATAGACCCCGAAACGGGTTATGTCATTGACCTGAAAATTGTCAAAGACCTTATTGAGGAAGAAGTAGTGCGTCCATTTGACCACAAAAACCTCAATATAGACACCGATGAGTTTCGGAATCTTAACCCAACAGCAGAAAACATCGCCGTCGTGATATGGCAGAAGCTGCGCCGCCGCTTAGATAGCCATTTAGACCTTTCGGTGCGATTATACGAAACGCCACGCAATTTTGTCGAATATTCGGGAGCATAAAATCGCCCATTCAAATCCATAAACCCCTTTACCCGATTTGTTTTCCACCTATCTCATATTCCAGATAGCAAGAAAACAAGTCGGGTAAAGCATAAATACTTAAAAAACACCCAAAAATTTAGTACTTTTGCCGCCTTAAAAATCGCTTAATAAGCCAATAATACCAACAAAAACCAATCAGCAGTAACACGCAACCGCAAAACATTTTTATCCACCCAAAACGTCTGTCATGTATCTTAATAATAATAAAAATTTAGATAGCCAACAAACACAAAGAATAATTAAGCCAACAAATTCTCTCCTGTCAAAGGAATCAAGAGGGGGGAATCAACCCATTATCCTCAACAAAATTCAGCTATTATACCAAATTCTCATTGCCGCCTTCATCACTTTTTCTTGCGCCCACAAAGTAGCGCCCAATGGTGGAGCGAAAGACGAAAAAGCACCACAAATTAGCGTTTCTAACCCACTACAAGGCGCTACCAACGTCCAAAACAAGAGCATAAGCATCACTTTTGACGAGTATGTGCAGCTCAACAATCCCGAAACGGAATTAGTTATTTCGCCCTATATTGCAGAAAGACCCAAAGTCAAGTTAAAAGCTAAAACCCTGCTGGTGGAGTTCGAAAAACCTTTGCAAGAAAACACAACCTATACTTTTAACTTTGGCAATAGCATCAAAGACCTTACCGAAGCCAATACGATTAAAGATTATACCTTTTATTTTTCGACGGGTAGCATTTTGGATAGCCTGCAAGTCAAGGGAGAGGTATTGTCTGCCGATAGGAAAACTCCTTTAGAAAACATTTTGGTTTTGCTCTATGATAGCAACGCTCCCGACTCGGCTTTTCGCACCACGCCTCCCCAATATATCGCGCGAACCAACAAAGAAGGCAAATTTAGCATCAATAATCTCCCCAATAAAGCCTTCCAATTGTTTGCACTCAAAGACCAGAACACCAATTATTATTACGACCAAACTAATGAGGACATTGCATTTTCGGATAGCAGCACCCTAAAAGCCATGCCCCGCAGCAGTAGCGTGTCGCACCGCCTGTTGTTGTTCAACGAACAGTTGGCACCGCCTACATTACAGCAAAAAACCAATACGGAATACAGCCGTATTTTGTTGCAATATAGCCGAAGCCTCGACTCTTTGCAAGTACAACTGTTGGACACCGCTCTCATCAAAAATACCCTCATAGAAACGATGCCACAACGCGACAGCATTTACTTGTGGTATAAAAATATAAAATCCGACGACCCTATTCGTTTGGTGGTCAATGGCGCGGGCTTGCATGACACTATTGAATATGTTCGAACCATCGATAGCCGCAATACACAAGGCATAGCTTTTACGTCGAGCATCAATTTGGGGCGTGGCAGCAGCACTTTGGATTTGGGAAAGACGGTTTGGTTGGAGTTCAATCACCCTATTATGGAGTGGAATACTGATTCGGTACGGCTCATTGCCGATGATGTAGCCGTGAAAGTACCCAAAGACTGGATACAAAAAGACTCACAACGTTCGCGCCGCTACCATTTGAAGCAAAACGCATGGAAAGCCGATGTCGATTACCAAATAATTATTCCCGAAGCCACAATGACCGATTTTCAGGGCAACAAAAACAAAGAAATTAGCATCAAATTTTCTACCGCCTCCCCTCAAAAGTATGGCACATTGACCTTACAATTGCAAAACATGCAGCCGACAACACCCTATCTACTCAAAGTCTATCGAAACGTTAATAATGAACTGATTAAACAGCAAACTATTACGGCTGCCAGCACCGAAATCCTTTATTTCATCCCCGACACCTATACAATGGTGCTGACAGAAGATACTAACAAAAACGGCAAATGGGACACGGGTAATTTAGCAAAAAAACAACAAAGTGAAAGAGTTTTTGCACCCAAACAAGCCACTACATTAAAAGCGTTGTGGAATACAGACGTAATAATTGACGTGAAATAAACCCACAATTATTGTCTCTTTATCCCAACATAGTCCTCTTCTACCCTTTTCTCAACATTGATAGCTATGAGCAATGCGTTTATCCCAATACCAAACAACGATAAGCCTTTTGTGTCATCATATAAACAATAACAAAACCCAATAATTGCTTTTTGCAGCAACGCAAGAAGCCCTTATTGGGTTTTGTGGTTTATAAATTCCGTTTACAATGATAACCAAAACATTGTAACCACCTTTTGACAAAACAA
>JAEUUX010000067.1 GCA_016787295.1 Chitinophagales bacterium | reverse complement strand
GATTTCAAAAACACATAAACGGGTTGCGCCGCAAAACCCAGAGGAATGAGAACACCCACCAAAAAACCGATGGTTTTGATAAGGGGAGTATATTTGGAGTGGTTTAAGCCCAAGGTTTGGAAACCGCTTTGGAAACCATGCAAAAGGTGGTAGCTCAATGCTACTAAGGAAACCAAATAGAAAGCAACATACCACCATTGACTAAAGGCTGCCACTACTATAGTATACAGGTCTTTGTTGCCGTTGCTGTCTGTTCCAATACTACCAAAGTGCATTTCGAACCAGAAGGATTTCATGTGGATTACCAAGAACACCAAAATGATAGTGCCTAATATTGCCATGTTGCGCGATGCCCAAGTGGAACTTGTTGGTGTAACGGCATATTTAGCAGGGCGTGCCTGACGGTTTTGTGCGGCAAGCATCAGACCGTCAATGGCATGTAGTATAAAAGAGGCATAAGTTATGTAAGATACAAACTTAATAAGAGGAAAATGCGTCATGAACTGTGCATACGCATTGAACTCCAAACCATTGTCATTTTTGAACAATAGGAAGTTACCCGACATATGGATTAACAAAAAAGAGCAGAGAAATAAGCCTGTTACCGCCATTAAAACTTTTCTGCCGATGGAGGAGTGTAAAAAAGTACTAATCCAAGCCATATCGTTGTATTTGAAAAATGTTTTTTGTTCTAAAATTTGCGCAAAGTTAGGCATTATCCAACAATAATGTACCCCTTGAGGCGTTTTTTTTTCCCTATTCTGCTTTTTTTAGGTGTTGAGCAAGAAAGAATGATAAAAATTGCAAAAAAATAGTGTCTAAAAGCACCAAAAACATACAAGGAAGCATAAAAAGTTGTACCTTTGCAGCCGTTTTCAAAAATTTATTAACCAATAATCTAAAAGACAGAATGAAGTCTTACGAGAATGTACTGATTTTCACCCCTACTTTATCTGATGAAGAGGTGAGTACCCTGATCCGCAACCACCGCGAGTCGTTGCAGTCATTTGGAGCCGCGATCGTACATGAAGATTTCTGGGGATTGCGCCAATTAGCCTATCCTATTCAGAAAAAAACTACAGGTATCTATTTGATAACTGAGTTTTCGGGTCAAGATGATGTTGTTGCAAAAATAGAGGTTCTCTATAAACGTAACGAAAAAATCTTGCGCTTCATGACCACACGGCTCGATAAACACGCCGTTGAGTACAACGAGAAAAAACGCAATGGTCTAATCGGCAAAAAACGCAAAAAGCAAGACCAAGCCGAAGACAACAATAGTGTTGAACCCGAAACAGAAAAGGAGGCATAAACCATGAGTGCAAACAAAGAAATCCGTTTCCTGACATCGCCCAAGTTGGTGCATCGTCAAAAAAAGTTCTGCCGTTTTAAACGTGCAGGTATCCATTATGTAGATTACAAAGATCCCGATTTTTTGCTCAAATTCTTGAACGAACAAGGTAAAATTTTGCCACGCCGCATCACGGGCAACTCTTTGAAATTCCAACGCCGTGTGGCACAAGCCATCAAGCGCGCCCGTCAAATCGCTCTCCTACCATATGTAACCGACCTTCTTAAATAATTACCGTTTAAACATCTGTTATTTATCCTCATGAATCTTATTTTATTAGAAGACGTAAAAGGCTTGGGTAATAAATTTGATGCCGTAACGGTGAAACCCGGTTATGGACGCAATTACCTCGTGCCACAACAATTGGCTATCTTGGCAACACCTGCCAACAAAGCCATGATAGCTGAACGTCTAAAACAAATTCGCAACAAAGAAGCGAAAATTGTTCACGAAATCGAGGCTATCGTTGCCCGCATCAAAGCACAACCTATCCAAATCGCCGCTAAAACAGGTGGTATGGACAAAATATTTGGTAGCGTTACTAATAGTCATTTAGCCGATGCTATCAAAGCCCAATCTGGTGTGGAAGTCGACCGCCGCAAAATCGTTTTGAACGATGAAGTGAAAACATTGGGCAACTATACAGCTAATCTTCGTTTTTCGGAAAACCTTCGTTATAACATCGAGTTCGAGGTTGTCCCTACTACAGAAGAGGCATAATCCTATCTATCTTTTTTCTAAGATAATAAAAAATCTCCCTGCCATATTTTTGGTGGGGAGTTTTTTGTGTTCATGGCTATGTCCGCAAAAAGGCATATTCATATACCTTTGGCTCAATTTTTTGTGCGAGAATCCGCAAAGACTCCCGCAAAGTAGCCAGCAGGAGCATGTAAGTCTCATCTTCGCTTTTGCTGTTCATCTTACCCTTGTCGTTTCTGCCCTGAAAATAGACACGAATGTCATACAAAGAAGCATTTATGCTGCCCGATTTTTGCAAAGTATTATCGTTTTTTATGGTGCTATGATAATACTTCCACAAATTTCTGCCCGCCTCAAAAACAAGCTCGGCTTCTTGCGACAATTGTTGGTAATATGTCACCGCATTTGGGGCAGGGCTAAACATATCGCTACCGTTGTCGTATGGTATTTTGCCTTTGAGAAAATGCGTCATAAAGTTGCTGTCAAACGTTCCGTTCGCTTCAATTTCTTGCTCCGTAAACGGAATCCAGTGGTTAATGCCATTATGTGAGCTAATTTTGTTTTGGGTATGAAAAAGCAAAAAAGTCAGGCAATTATTTTGAAATTCACTGTCTGTTTGCCAACCACCTTTGGGCAACAAAAATTGGTCGCGGTCGTTGAGCCAAGTTGCTTCAATACAGTGCCGAACAGCAAAGTAGATAGCCAAAGGTATAAGATTGCGGGGCGAAATACTTACCTTTGTGTCATGTGTATTGTTGTCTATTTTTGTGGCGATATATATAAATTTCTGATTCTGAAAATCGTTTCCTCTGGTGCTTAACACGCCTATACAATTGTTTGGAACAGCAATATAAAATCCTGCTAACCATTGATTGATGCTGTGCTGTAGGTTGCCATAAAAATTCTTCGTGCCAATATGCTGCCCAACTTTACTATATACTTCGCAACTTATTTGTTCCAAATCTTTTTTTTGTACTAAATTCCAAACCGTAAAACCAATAACAAAACTGCCGTTTACATTATAAAATGTATTGGCAGGTACTACAAAACCGCCTAAAAATTGCGCCTTAAAAAAGTTTTTAAATGTCCCGAAATTACTGCCTTGAACAAATTTTAGGGTAGAAAACTGTGCCAAAATACAAGCAGAAATTTGGTCATAAATGCGTGCCATAAACAGCGCAAAAATTTCGTTGACTGCGCTGCCGAGTTTGGGTTTGTATTGTTCTGACAATTTGTGGCTTTTGGCAACACCTACTTTGTTTTCGCCTGTACCAGTTGCTGTTTGTGCTGTTGTTGCTTCGGCATAAGGCGGATTGATATACATCACCAATTTTTTCCGTTTTTCGGGGTCGTTGATGATGCTTTGCAATGAATAGGGTAGCCGCGTAAAATCATCGTTCAGAAAGTCGAACTGAAAAACGTGTGCTTCGAGCAAATTAGCGCCGTTTTTTATGCAGTCGTGTATCATGTCAACGTCTTGTTTGTCCAAAGTACTTGCCCAAATGTGGTGTTTGTTGGTCAAACCGTTGAGGAGGTTGCCTGTACCTGCTGCACAGTCCCAAATATAGTACTCATCCTGCCAATTTTCGCCCAACAAATCGGTAAGATATTGCTGCGAAAGTTCTACCCAAATTTGAGGGGTGTAAAAACTACCTGTAAATGCTCTTTTTTGTTGATTCATATTGTATCAAGAAGCATGAACACATTTTGTTGTTTGCTAAAATGACCAAATTGTGCGAGTGGTGGCGCGCGCATTGAAGTGGCAAAGGGCGGGCGTAAGCCGCCGCAAAAGGGCATTATGGCAAAAGTTCGAAGGGCGAAGCTGCGTTAGGGATGCGGAGGGTGGCGTTAGCCAGTGCGGAGAGCAACGCAGCACCAAGCGTAGCGAAGCCCGCAGCAGCCCGACCCGCAAGGGAAACGCCCAAATAATTAAGATTTTGAAATTTTAATTTTACAGCCAATATACGCCTCTGTTATGCCCAACGTTGCTCAAATTCTTGCATCAATTGTACCAAAGTTTGTACGCCTTCCAGTTCCATAGCATTGTAGATAGAAGCTCGATATCCGCCCACTTTTCGATAGCCTTTTAGTCCCACACAGCCGTTTTGTTCGGCAAAAGTCAGAAATTCGGACTCCAATTCGGGACGCGTACATACAAAAGTTACGTTCATCTGCGACCTATCTTCGATGGCTACACTGCCTTTGAACAAAGTATTTCGGTCAATTTCGTGGTAGAGTAGCTGGGATTTTTGGGTGTTTTTCTGTGCCAAATTTTCCAAACCTTGTTCGGCTATCCACTGTAAAGTTAGATAGGCAACATATACCGCAAAAACGGGCGGCGTATTGAACATGGAGTGATGCTCGATGTGGGTTTGGTAGTTGAACATGCTCGGAATTTGTCGCCCTGTTTTGTTTAACAAATCTTTGCGCACCACCACCAAAGTCGTGCCAGCAGCTCCCATATTTTTTTGCGCACCTGCATAAATCACGCCATAGCTCGACAAGTTGGTGAGCGGGCGCGAAAAAATATCTGATGACATATCAGCTACAATGGGGCAGGAAATAGTAGGAATATCGTGCATTTGTGTACCAAAAACAGTGTTGTTGGTGGTGATATGAAAATAGGCGGCATCGGCAGGAACATTGTAGTTTTTGGGAATGTGGTTGTAGAGGGTGTCTGCTGAAGAAGCTACCACTTGTACTTTGCCAAACAAAGCCGCTTCTTTAATGGCATTGCTCGCCCACTGCCCTGTTTCTAAGTAGGCAGCGGTGGCATTGTGGGGCAGGAGGTTATAGGGGATAAGTGCAAATTGTGTGCTTGCTCCACCAGTGAGAAACAACACCTCATAGTCATCGGTGAGCTGCAATAACTGTCGCACCAACTGGCGTGCCTCGTTCATAACGGTTTCGAAGGCTTTGCTTCGGTGCGAAATTTCGAGCAAGGATAAGCCCATGCCATTGAAATCTATAACGGCAGTAGCGGCTTGTTGCAATACGGTGGCAGGCAAAATGGCAGGACCCGAAAAGAAATTCCATTTTTTCATAAGGTTATTTTGGTCGCAAAGGTACGGAATTTTGGTAATATTTTTGGGGAGAGACGAGGGTTAGGGAATTTGTAATTTATCCCTTTGGTGGAAAACACCGCCAAAGGGATAAATAGAAAATTTAATATTAGGGTATAATTAGTGTCATTATATCACCCTACATATTCCTCCTATACTGCCCTCCCACTTCATACAAAGCCTGACTAATTTGCCCCAGCGAACAATACTTACCCGCTTCCATCAAGACCTCAAACAAATTTTCGTTGTTCATGGCGGCTTGTTGCAGGCGGCGAAGCTGTTCGGTGGCGGTGCTTTGGTAGGTGGTGTGGAGCTGTCGCAAGGTGTTAATTTGGGCTTCTTTTTCGGTTTCGGTGCTGCGAATCACCTCTTTGGGCAGTATGGTAGGCGAACCATCTTTCGATAAAAAAGTATTGACACCCATTATCGGCAGTTTGCCTTCGTGTTTCAGTGTTTCGTAATACAGACTTTCCTCCTGAATTTTGCCGCGCTGATACATCGTTTCCATAGCGCCCAACACGCCGCCACGCTCCGTAATGCGTTCAAATTCCAGCAATACGGCTTCTTCGACCAAATCGGTTAGTTCCTCAATGATAAAACTACCTTGCAAAGGATTTTGGTTTTTCGCCAAACCCAACTCGTGGTTAATAATCAACTGTATTGCCATTGCGCGGCGCACACTTTCTTCGGTGGGTGTGGTGATAGCCTCGTCGTAGGCATTGGTGTGCAGGCTGTTACAGTTGTCATAAATGGCATACAAAGCCTGTAAAGTCGTGCGAATATCGTTGAACGAAATCTCTTGCGCGTGCAAACTGCGTCCTGACGTTTGAATATGGTATTTTAACTTTTGGCTGCGTTCGTTGCCACCATATTTGTGCTTAATCGCTTTTGCCCAAATGCGGCGCGCCACGCGCCCAATAACCGCATATTCGGGGTCAATGCCGTTGGAGAAAAAGAAAGACAAATTGGGTGCAAAATCGTCTATGTGCATACCACGACTTAGGTAATACTCAATATATGTAAAACCATTGGACAGCGTGAAGGCTAATTGCGAAATAGGATTGGCTCCTGCTTCTGCAATATGATAGCCCGAAATAGATACGGAATAGAAATTCTGCACATTTTGGTCAATAAAATACTGCTGCATATCGCCCATCAAACGCAACGAAAACTCCGTACTAAATATGCACGTATTTTGTGCTTGGTCTTCCTTCAAAATATCGGCTTGCACCGTACCACGCACTTTGGTCAGGGTATCGGCTTTTATTTTTTGGTAAACATCATTCGGCAACACTTGGTCGCCCGTAATGCCCAACAATAGTAAGCCTAAACCATTATTGCCTTCGGGCAGTTTTTCGTCGGCAAAACTATTATAAGTAGGTTGTTTCAAACCTTTTTCAGCATAAATTTGTGCTATTTTGGCGCGAACTTCGTCTTCCAAACCATTTTGTTGGATATATATTTCGCATTGTTGGTCGATGGCGGCATTGAGGAAAAAAGCGGTCATGGTGGCAGCAGGACCGTTGATAGTCATAGAAACCGACACATTGGGTTGGCACAAATCAAAACCCGAATACAATTTTTTGGCATCGTCCAAACAGCAAATAGACACGCCCGAATTGCCAATTTTGCCATAAATATCAGGACGATAATCAGGATCTTCGCCATAAAGCGTCACGCTATCAAAGGCAGTTGAGAGGCGTTTGGCAGGCATTCCGAGCGATACGTAATGAAAGCGCTTGTTGGTTCGTTCGGGATTTCCTTCGCCTGCAAACATGCGCGTAGGGTCTTCGTTTTCGCGCTTAAACGGAAAAACGCCCGCCGTATAAGGAAATTCGCCCGGTACATTCTCTTGTAATAACCATTGCAACAAATCGCCCCAAGCTGTATAGCGTGGCAAAGATATTTTGGGTATTTTGAGGTGCGAAAGACTTTCGGTATACGTTTTTACCCGTATTTCTTTGTTCCTGACCTTATAAACATAGTGGTCGTTGCGGTAGTTTTGTGCAAAAACTGCCCAATTTTCCAAACGTTCAAGGTTTCTTGGGTCAAGGTCTTTGAGCAGGCTGTCGTGTAGGGTTTTAATGGTGGTAGTGGAGTTTTGCTGATTTTTTAATAAATTTTCCACCTCTCTAACCGCATAAACCCGCTGCGCCACTTCCGCCTGTTTTTGTACCCATTCATCATAGCGGCGATTATTTTCAGCAATTTCCGACAAATACCGAGTACGCTTAGGCGGTATGATATAAATTTTCTCCGACTCACCCAAGGGCAGTTGGAGTTGGGAGTGTAATTGGGCGTTAGTGCGTTGCTCAATAGTTTGCAGCAAAGTTTTGTAGAGTTGATTAGTTCCGGGGTCGTTGAATTGGGAGGCGATAGTGCCAAAAACAGGCAGTTTATCATCGGCAGTATCCCAAAGATTGTGGTTGCGTTTATATTGTTTTCGCACATCACGCAAAGCATCTAAAGCACCACGTTTGTCAAATTTGTTGATAGCAATTAAATCGGCAAAATCTATCATATCAATTTTCTCCAACTGTGTGGCTGCTCCATATTCGGGAGTCATAATATAGAGCGAAACGTTGGAATGATCAATAATTTCGGTGTCGGATTGTCCAATACCCGATGTTTCGAGAATAATCAGGTCAAAATTGGCACATTTCAACACCGCCACAGCATCTTGCACATAGCGCGAAAGCGCGAGATTGGCTTGGCGTGTGGCAAGCGAACGCATATAAACGCGCGAATTATTGATAGCATTCATGCGAATACGGTCGCCGAGCAAAGCACCACCTGTTTTGCGTTTAGATGGGTCAACAGAGATAATGCCGATATTTTTTTCGGGAAAATCCAGTAAAAAACGTCGCACCAACTCGTCCACCATCGACGATTTGCCCGCACCACCTGTACCCGTAATGCCCACCACAGGCACAGCATTGTGGGTGGCTTGGGTGCGAATTTGTTGCAATAAAAGATTGTTTTGGTCGGGATAATTTTCTGCTGCGCTAATCACACGAGCAATGTCGCGATGATTATTTGCCGACAAACGCTTAAATTCGCCGTTCAAAGACTGCCCAACAGGAAAATCTGCCTGCTGCAAAAGGTCGTTAATCATGCCTTGCAAGCCCATTGACCTACCGTCGTCGGGCGAATAAATGCGGGCAATACCATATTGGTGCAACTCCTCGATTTCTTTGGGCAAAATGGTGCCGCCGCCGCCACCAAACACCTTGATATGCGAACAGCCGCGCTCCTTCAGCAAATCATAAATATACTTAAAAAACTCAATATGCCCACCTTGATAAGAGGTAATAGCAATGGCTTGCGCGTCCTCCTGAATGGCACAATTGACAATTTCTTGTGCCGAGCGGTTATGCCCCAAGTGGATAACCTCCACACCAGAGGCTTGCATAATGCGACGCATAATATTAATGGCAGCATCGTGACCATCAAAAAGCGAAGCGGCAGTCACAATACGAACCTTTTGGGTCGGTAGATAGGTCTCCTGTATCATAAAATAATTTTAACCAGCAAAAATACAAGGCAATAAGTTTTGGCGAGCAAAGCATATACCCAAAAATGATTTATATAAAAATATCTTTTAATTATTTTTGGGCGTTTCCCTTTCGGGTCGGGCTTTACAGGGCTTCGCTACGCTTCGGTGCAAGCACCAGCCTGCGGCTGCCCTTACAATCCCTAACGCGCTTCGCCATTCGAGCGTTTTTTCGTGACTCTTTTTTTTGCAGCGGCTAACGCCCCGCTACGTATACCATTTATAATATCGTATCGGTATGCAGATTGTAGCGCAAAGGTAAACAAGTTTGTTCAAAAACTGTTATTTTCGCAACGATTTTGGCATACAAATCTCCCAAACAAGCAACACTACAACCGTCTCTATCGCGCGCCACTAATTTCCATCTATTTCGGGATTTCGCAACTTGTCGATATCAAAAGGTCGTTTCTTTTTGTCTGACTTAAACAATTCATCATTGCTCAAAGCCTTAAAAAATTTGCCCCAAGCTATAGGGTCAAAAATTCCCATATAAGGATTTTGTCCCGCCGAGTACATTCGTTGGGCGTTTTGGCGCATCTGAAAACTATAGTTCTCCTTGCCGTCCATTGCCATTGTTTTACCTTGCTCGCGCAGTTCCTCGCGCTCAAGGTTTCGGCGGGCGCGCTGGAGGTCGTCGTCAGGCACCACCACCGACATAAAGGCATCATCAAACTCATCTCTTTTGGGCCAAGGATAAATAGTTGCTTCTTTGAGCAACACTTGGTCTATCTCTAATTGAGCAATAAAAGAATAGGAATCTTTGGTAATATTGGGTGGAATACGGATCATCTTCTTTTGATAGCCAACTGCCGAAAACTGAATAGAATCGCCTTTGTGTACCACAAAAGAAAAATAACCGTTTTCGTCACAAACAGCGCCACGTCGTATTTTTTTGTCAAATACAGTGGCGTATAAAATGGGTTGGCGTGTAGCCACATCTATCACAACCCCCGTAAATTGCACTAAATCGTTTTTATTTTGTGCAAAAACAACAGCCTCCAAAGCCCAAAATAACAATAAGCATAAAAAATTCTTTGTCATTCTTCTCCAATTTTTGTGAAAATAAAGCAAATGTAGTAACTTTGCAGCACAATAAAGCACTATATCAGTTTTGTAGCCACAAAGTTACAGTTTTTTAAACAAATTTAGTAACGAACAATCACCGTTTTTCGTTGCGTAGTATCTCACAAAATCTTTTTACAACAAGTTTTACAGCCAAATATGCAGCATAAACTGAGCATTTATATACCACTTATTTTCGCCGTCTTGTTAGCCATGGGTATGGCATTAGGTTTCAAGATGTATGAATCCATCAAAGGTAAACAAAAAGTATCCGCAGCAGGTTTCATGTCCAAAGGTGGCAATACTCCCCTAGACGAGATCCTAAATTATGTACAAGCCAAATATGTAGACACAGTCGATACCGAAAATTTTTTGGACGAAGCGCTTAATGGCGTTCTGCACGACCTCGACCCCCATTCAAGCTATATTTCTCCCAACGAACTAAGCGATGTGGAGGAGTCATTACAGGGGAATTTCGACGGTATTGGCGTAGAGTTCTCTATCATAGATGATACTATTAATGTGATTACTCCCATCGCTGGCGGTCCATCAGAGTCAGTCGGTATTCGAGCAGGCGATAAAATTGTAAAAATAGAGGATTCGTCCGCAGTAAAATTAAAAAACGAACAAGTTATCAAAAAACTGCGTGGCGAAAAAGGCTCCAAAGTAGCTGTTAGCGTCAAAAGAGGTGGCGTTAAAGACCTTATAGACTTTACTATCACCCGCAACAAAATTCCTATTGTGAGTGTTGATGTGGCATATATGATAGACCAACATACTGCCTATATTAAAGTTAACCGTTTTAGTGAAAAAACTTACGAAGAATTTCGCGATAAACTAAGCGAAATGAAACAAAAAGGAGCCACCAAACTCATCTTAGATTTGCGCCAAAATCCGGGCGGTTATTTAGATGCAGCAGTGGAAATGGCAGACGAATTTTTGCCCGGACAAGGCATGATTGTCTACACCGAAGGCAGAGTCTCTAAACGCGACGAAAGAAAAGCGGGACGTGAAGGGATTTTTGAAAATGGCGAGGTAGCAGTTCTGATAGACGAAGGTTCTGCTTCTGCCTCCGAAATTGTTAGTGGGGCTTTGCAAGATTGGGATAGAGCCACCATCATAGGCAGACGTTCTTTTGGCAAAGGCTTGGTGCAAGAGCAATACCCGCTCAAAAATGGAGGTGCTTTGCGCCTAACCGTAGCGCGCTACTATACTCCCACAGGCAGAAGTATTCAGAAAGACTACGGCAAGGGCTATGAAGCCTACGAAAAAGAATTGGCTGAACGCTACGAAGATGGCGAACTTGAACACCCCGACAGCCTACCCAAAACTAAAACAGATACTTCTAAAGTTTATAAAACCCTCATCAAAGGTAGAAAAGTATATGGTGGTGGTGGGATTATGCCCGATATTGCTATACCTATAGAAAAATACGCTTCCGCATTTTCGGCACGCGCACGTAGCGTCGTCCCACAATTTGTTTATAGCTACTATAGTCAGCATACCTCCGATTTTGAGCAATATGCCAATGTCGATAATTTTGACAAAAACTTTACTATCTCCAATCAACTTTTCGATGCTTATAAACAAACATTGAAAAAAGAATTGAAATTTATCGACGAAAAACAATTAAACTCCGAACGTAGTGAATTAGAAAACTACATGAAAGCCCTTTTTGCTCGCCAGTTGTGGAGTAATAATGGCTATTATCCCATCATTAATAAAACCGATAAAGCTATGCAACGAGCTTATAATGAATTAAACGTTGTTGCTAAAAAATAAATACCAACTTCATGATAATCGCCAACCCCATCTATGATGTCGTGTTCAAACGTCTCATGGAAAACGAGCGCGTAGTCAAGTTCTTCATCGGCACCCTCCTCGATGAAGAAGTCATAACTGTGAGCCTTAAACCACAAGAATACACCATTACCAAAGAAGCCAAATTGCCTGCAACCATCACCATTGCTGCTTTGACCATCTACAGAGTCGATTTTGTTGCCACTATTCGCCTCAAAGACGGTAGCTATAAAAAAGTGTTGATAGAAATCCAAAAAGCACACAACAAAGTAGATTTGATGCGGTTCAGAAATTATTTGGCAGATCAATACAAAAAGAAAGACGAAGTAGCAGGACGCAAAGTTGCCTTACCCATTACCACTATCTATATTTTAGGTTTCAACTTGCCACATATAGAAAGCGCTTGCGTTACCATCGACCGCCAATACAGAGACCGTATGAAAAACAAAACTCTTGATGTCAAAGAAGAGTTTATAGAACTGCTGACACACGATTGTCACATCGTGCAAGTCAACCGCATCGATTCGCGCTACCAAACACGTTTAGACAAATTGTTGAGTCTTTTTGAACAAAGTTATTTTATCAATGAAATCCAGACACTCAAAAACTATGAACACACCATAGACGACCAAGACGTGGCAACAATGGCAGATATTCTCCACTACCTAAGCAGCGATGCCAAAGCGCGCGAACTGTTGGACAAGGAAGCAGAAGCCAACCGAACCATAGATGAATGGTTTGGCGAACAATCCGAGATTATTGCCCGACAAGCACAAGCTCTGGAACAAAAAGACGAACTCCTCGAACAAAAAGACGAACTTTTGACCGAGCAAGCGCAAGCATTGGAAGAAAAAGAACGCCTCATTGCCGAACTATTGCGAAAATTAGAACAAAAAGACGAAAACGCTTAAAAACTAATACTTCACAATAATAAACCCACACACTTCCAATATACATTCATTGCCTTTACATCTCTTTCCTAATTTCCGCCTTATTATTCCATGTCAACAGAACAGGTTTTCTCCGTCTCCACCAAATCTATAACCGAACTCGACTATCTTCGTATTTACGAACTGATGCACACAGCGGCAGCTATGACTACTATTTATGAACAGAATCGCACCATTTGTAAATATGTTCATGCCACCGCTCGCGGACACGAAGCTATTCAATTAGCCATTGGTCTGCAACTACAAAACTACGATTGTGTCTCTCCCTACTACCGCGACGATGCTATGTTGTTGGGTATGGGCTTCACTCCCTATCAAGTCATGTTACAGTTACTTGCCAAAGCCGACGACCCCTTTTCTGGGGGACGCACCTACTATTCTCACCCCGCCAACAACCGTCCCGAATATCCCCTCATACCTCACCAATCAAGCGCCACAGGTATGCAAGCCATTCCTGCCACAGGTATGGCACAAGCCATACAATACAAAGAAGAACAAGGTTTGTTGCCTGCCGATGCTCCACGTGCCATTGTAGTTTGTTCTTTGGGTGACGGTTCTGTCACCGAAGGCGAAGTATCCGAAGCCATGCAGTTTGCCGCCCTCAAACAACTACCTATCATTTTTTTGGTACAAGACAACGACTGGGGCATATCCGTTAGTAGCCAAGAAGCCCGCAGTATGACTGCCTACGAATACGCCGCTGGTTTCAAAGGCATGGAACGCATGACCATCGACGGAAGCGATATAGAAACAGCATGGCAAGGCGCTAAAAATGCCATAGAATATGTGCGCCAAACGCGCCAACCTATCCTATTGCACGCCAAAGTTCCATTACTCAACCACCATACATCGGGTGTAAGAATGGAGTGGTATCGTAGCGATGAAGACCTCGCCCAACACCGCAACAATGACCCTCTACCCAAACTCCATCAACTCCTTCTTTCAAAGGGTTTCGAAGCCAATATTTTGCAACAAACCGAACAAAAAGCCAGCAATTTTGTTGCCGAATCGTTCCAAAAAGCTGTAGCGGCTCCCGACCCCACCATCGAATCTCTGACCGAAAATGAATTTGCTCCAACACCTATTGTAGCAGAAAAAGGCAACCGCACACCCAAAGGCAAAGCCAAAGTGGTAATGGTTGACGCTGCTCTATTGGCGATGGACGAAATTTTACGTACCTATCCCGAAGCCGTCTTTTATGGACAGGACGTAGGAAGAAGGTTGGGCGGCGTATTTCGCGAAGCAGCTACATTAGCAGAAAAATATGGGGATAAACGCGTTTTCAATACTGCTATCCAAGAAGCTTATTTAGTTGGTTCTACTGTAGGAATGTCTGCCTTGGGATTAAAACCCATTGTAGAAATCCAATTCGCCGATTATTTTTGGACGGGTATCAATCAATTGGTGTGCGAATTGTCCAAATCGTGTTATCTTTCACGCGGACAATTTCCTGTTCAAGCCCTCATTCGCGTCCCAATTGGCGCTTATGGTGGTGGCGGTCCCTACCATTCAGGCTGCATCGAGTCGAGCCTTTTGCCCATTCGTGGCATCAAAATCGTGTTTCCGAGCAATGCTGCCGACATGAAAGGACTCCTAAAAGCAGCGTTCCTCGACCCAAATCCCGTTGTAATGCTCGAACACAAAGGTCTATATTGGTCAAAGGTGGCAGGAACAGAAGAAGCCAAAACCATCGAACCCGACGAAGATTACATCATTCCTTTGGGCAAAGCTAATATTGTACAACACGCCAACGAGGAACAATTGAAAATGGGCAATAGTTTGGTGGTCATCACGTATGGCATGGGCGTATATTGGGCAAAAACAGCGGCACAACAGTTCAATGGTAGCATCGAAATTGTCGACCTTCGCACCCTTAGCCCTTTGGACGAAGAGTGTATTTATACCGCTGTCAAAAGACACAACAAAGTCATTGTCCTGACCGAAGAAAGTGTCCAAAACTCCTTTGCCCAAACCATTGCTGCTCGCATCAGCCACCATTGTTTCCGCTATTTAGACGCACCCGTCGCAGTTATTGGGGCAATTCCCCTACCTGCTGTTCCTTTAAACATGGATTTGGAACGAGCTATGCTCCCCAATGCCGAAAAAGTAGCCGCAGTCATGCAACGCTTGCTCAATGATTAAACCTATAACATTTTCCCCAGCTCATCTCAGCATTGCAAGTTATTTTAACTCAACAAATCCAACAAAAGCAAATAATCGTACCTTTGCATAAACTTAACTATCATTATGCAAGTTTTAATAGTACTACTGTTTCATTTTGGTTAAATAGTCCGATAATAATACATTGATTTATTTGGGCGTTTCCCTGCGGGTCGGGCTGCTACGGGCTTCGCTACGCTTGGTGCTGCGTTGCTCTCCGCACTGGCTAACGCCACCCTCCGCATCCCTAACGCGCTTCGCCATTCGAACAAAAATATC
>JAEUUX010000276.1 GCA_016787295.1 Chitinophagales bacterium | reverse complement strand
GAACCAATTTGCACGTGCAGATTATCGCTGGCACCGTGCCAGAACCAATTTGCACGTGCAGATTAACGCTGGGAACACGCCAGAACCAATTTGCACGTGCAGATTATCGCTGGGAACACGCCAGAACCAATTTGCACGTGCAGATTATCGCTGGGAACACGCCAGAACCAATTTGCACGTGCAGATTATCGCTGGGAATGCGCCAGAACCAATTTGCACGTGCAGATTATCGCTGGGAATGCGCCAGAACCAATTTGCACGTGCAGATTAACGCTGGGAACACGCCAGAAGCAATATGCACGTGCAGATTATCGCTGGCACCGTGCCAGAACCAATTTGCACGTGCAGATTAGCTCCAGCATAGTGCGGATTGGGACTTAGTAGTCGGTTACACAGCCCAATGCCGCGCTGCTCACCTTTTGCGCATATTTATAGAGTACGCCTCTGTTGACTTTGAGCGTTGGTGCTGTCCATTGTTGGCGGCGTTGTTGTAGGGTGTCCTCATCGACGTGCAGATGGATAGTATTATTTATGGCATCGAGGGTAATTTGGTCGCCGTTTTGTATCAGCGCTATATTTCCGCCCAACTGCGCCTCTGGTGCCACGTGTCCCACCACAAAACCGTGTGTCCCACCCGAAAATCGCCCGTCGGTGATGAGTGCCACGCTATTGCCCAAACCCGCGCCGATAAGGGCAGAGGTAGGTTTAAGCATTTCGGGCATACCGGGCGCTCCACTTGGTCCCACATAGCGAATAACCACCACTTGACCCGCTTTCACCTTTTGCGATAAGATACCTTCGTTGGCTTCGGCTTCGGAATCAAAGACAATAGCTTCGCCTGTGAACTGCTCGCCCTCGTGTCCTGTAATCTTTGCGACACATCCTTCGGTAGCAATATTGCCCCACAAAATCTGTATGTGTCCTGTAGGTTTAATGGGCTGCTGTATGGGACGAATGATGCTTTGGTTGGGAGACAAGGCGGGCAAGTCTTCGAGGTTTTCGGCAATAGTTTTGCCCGTGACGGTCAGGCAGTCGCCGTGCAGCAATTTTTCTTGTAACAATAGCTTCATCACGGCAGGAATGCCTCCTACTTCGTGCAAATCTTCCATGAGGTATTTGCCGCTGGGCTTGAGGTCTGCCAAAAGGGGAATGCGGTTGCTAATGGTCTGAAAATCTTGGATACTAAGGGGGATATTGGCGGTATGTGCCATAGCAAGGAGGTGCAATACGGCATTAGTGGAGCCACCAAGCACGGTGATGAGGGTCATGGCGTTTTCAAACGATTGGCGCGTAACAATATCCAAGGGCTTGAGGTCTTTTTCGAGCAAGAGACGGATATAGTGTGCCGCTTGTTGGCATTCAGCGGCTTTCTGTGGGTTCTTGGCAGGCGTAGAGGAGCTATAAGGCAGACTCAAACCCAAAGCCTCAATAGCCGATGACATGGTATTGGCTGTATACATACCTCCGCATGCGCCTGCTCCGGGACAAGCGTTTTTGATGATTTGCAAGAAATCGTCGGGCGACAAGTTGCCAGCAGTCCACTGTCCTAATGCTTCAAAGGCTGATACGATGTTGAGCGGCGTTCCGTTGTGGTAGCCTGCATGAATGGTACCGCCATATAGCATAATGGCAGGAACATTGAGCCGAAGCATCGCCATGACTGCTCCCGGCATATTTTTGTCGCACCCGGGTATGGTAATCAGTGCATCGTAGCAATGTGCAGCGGTAATAGCCTCGATGGAGTCTGCAATAATTTCGCGCGACACTAACGAATACCGCATACCATCTTTGCCGTTGGTAATGCCGTCGCTAATGCCGATGGTATTGAAACGAAAACCCACCAAATCTTGTTCATTGACGGCAATTTTGGTAAGGTCTGCCAACTGGTTGAGGTGCATATTGCAGGTATTGCTGTCGTAGCCCATGCTGGCAATGCCGACTTGTGCTTTGTGCATATCTGCTTCGGACAGTCCCACGCCATAGAGCATCGCTTGCGAAGCGGGTTGTGTGGGGTCTTGGGTATAAACTCGGCTGTGTTTGTTCAACATAATATAAGGTTTATCTAAGTGGTAATAATAAGGTGGATAGCGGGTTATTGAGCGGGTAATGGGTATAAAAAAAAGCTTTCTTATCGGTGCGATAAGAAAGCTTGGACGACTTTAAGCAAAGTGCGGTCTCCTCATCGCATTGGATAAGTTTCAATAATAATGACGACTACGGAGATGCTGTTGCTCATTTACAAATGTTTTTAAGGGAGATATAGTACAACTAATGGTGAAAGTGTAAGTCATATTTTACAACAAATATCCTTTTTGTATGCCATGGCTAAGACTACTTTCCCAATCTGAAGTTAAATGTTTTCTAATTGTTTCGAATAGATGTTGAATAACATCTTCAAAAATTGGATTTTTTTTGTATGTTTCTACATAGCGGTACTCACGGTCGGTATTTTTTTGTTTTCTTAAAACGTAAATTTGGTCGACTTTAAATTTTTTTAGGTTTACTTGTTCTGTAAGTTTTAGCCATTCAGCAACCACAATATAAATAGCATTGGGGCTTCGGTGTTTTAATTGTTCTGCCGCAGCAGAAGCTCCTTCAAGCATTGTTTTGTCGAGATAGGTCTTGCATTCAATTACGACAACAGGAATTTGCCAATAATGTATTTCTATTTCGCTGCTTCCTTCACATTGTATTGTTGCCTGTAGATTTACTCCAATAACAAAATCATGGTCTTTTTTTTCAATTTTCACATACGGTTTTGTAACCATTTCGGAATAAGATGTTGGGTTAAAAAAGATGTCCTTGAATGTATGACATTTACCCAAAACAGCAAATTCTGAAAATTCGTATACAAGGTCTCTAAACAAATAAAACATAAATTCTTCTAATACAGAAGAATGTAAATTTGAACGGGAATCGAATTTTTCGGCATATTTTTGTTGGTCGATAAAATCTTTGTAGTTAGAAAAAAGGCTTATTCTTTGGTTGATAATTTGAGTATCATCAGTTGAAATAGCTGAAAAAGGTCCTTTCAATGTCTCGTTTGCAGTTTTCCATTGATCATATTGAACGCGAATTTCAGCAAGGTAGCTCTTGGCTTCTTGATCGGCGTATTTATCTTTGTGTGTTTCTTTTTGTTTTAGATTATCTCCGTGAACAAACATTTTTTAGTCTATTTTATTTGTGATACGATATTTTCGGCTATTACTTTGGCTAAAAGCGGGGGAACTGCATTACCAATTTGATTATATTGGCATAGATGTTTTTCAGCTTCACGCCCTTCGCGTTGTAGTAGTTTATGGCTCACCACTGTTGGTTTTCCTTGAAAAACATACCAGTCAGGAAAAGTTTGAATTCGTGCTCCTTCTCTTGGTGTAAAGTTTCTGTTCTTATAGGGGTGAACAAAATTGGCATAAAATGAGGCTGCTATAGTATGACAGGGTTTGTCGGGGTGGAGTCTTCTGTTATTTTGGTCATATAGTTTTTCAGAAAAAACCCCGTTTCCATTTCTTTTGATGGGTCGCAAATGGTCTGGCACATCTGTTATCGAGTCTCCACAACTCATGGAAGCAAACCTTTCTACTAAACGCTTAGAGTGTTTCATAGCAACATGATTGTATACTTTCTTTGAATGACCACGCAAATACCTTTGTAACGAATTTTGGGCATCGCCAACATACTCCATTTCTTCGTTGCCTTGTCTTGCTTCTATATCGGGCAAATCAGAAATAGCGTCCCATAGTGTAGGAGTTGGACTCAAATAGGGATTAAAAAGATCATTCTCTCCATTTTTGTTTATATGGGTAGGTATTGGGAACGGCTGGTTTAATTGTTTTTGTGAGGCAATCACAATAAGTCTTTTTCTAATTTGTGGCACACCATAGTCGGCTGCATTTAGTATGGTATAGTAAACAAAATAACCTATTTTCTTAAGTTCTTCGCTAATGATATTTATCACCAATTCTTTATTGTATGTTGTTGTTTTTATAAGATTAGGTACATTTTCCATCACCATAATAGATGGTTCAAAAATTCTACCAAGTCTAATAAATTCTCTAAATAACGCATTTCTTGGGTCTGTTGGATCTCCTGCTCTCTTATTGGCAATAGAGAAACCTTGACAAGGCGGACCTCCCACAATAACATCTGGTTTATCTTTAAAAAAATCAAGTAAAAAATCGTCACTATAGCATTCGATATTGCCCACCAATACATTTGAATTGGGGTGGTTAAACTGAAAAGTATCAGCAGCCCATTGATCATATTCAATGGCTCCAACAATATCGTATTGTTTAGTTAGGTGAAAACCTAGACTAAAGCCGCCAGCACCCGCAAATGTATCTAATACTTTCATGTTGATATTTAACAATTTATTTGAGCGAACAACACCATTGTTGATAAAAGTGACTTGTTATGATGGTTTAGGGTTATGTTCTCAAAATTCTTGTTTTACTCTTGATTTACACTGCAAAGGTACAACTTATTTCTTATTCTGTGTCTTATGTGCGCAAAAAAACACCAACATACCTTTAATTTTGACCAACTAACATTTGCACGTCTAAACACAAACAATTTCTTTTAGTCTATCAATACTGTTTTTTTATGAGCCAAATCAACGTTTATCCTATTGCTATACATGACTCAAAAGCTGTTGATAAATTCATCAAATTTGCTTGGGAGATTTACAAAAGTAATCCCTATTGGGTGCCGCCGCTACTGATGGACATCAAAAAGACACTTAATCCCAATAACCCTTTCTATGAAGTGGCGCAAATACAATTGTTTTTGGCAGAACGGAATGGAAAGATAGTGGGTCGTATTGCTGCTGTCAAGAACGATTTGCACAACCAAATCCATCATGAGCAAAGCGGACATTTTGGTTTTTTTGAGTGCGTGAACGACCAAAGTGTGGCAAATATTCTATTCGATACCGCTTCGGCATGGTGCAAAGCGCGCGGTTTGGACTATATCATTGGTCCTGCAAGTCCGTCTATTAACCATGAATACGGTTTGTTGGTCAATGCTTTTGACGATTCGCCGCGTCTCATGATGTCCTATAACCCACCCTATTACCAAAATTTGATAGAAAGTTATGATTTTAAATGTATCAAAGGCTTAAATGCCTACAAAATAGACCAAAATACTGTTTTGTCTAACCCCAAATTTGAGCGCATTGCTCGCATAGCCCAAGAACGTTCGCAAGTCACCTTGCGCCCGATTAACCTTCGTCGCATGAAAGAAGAAGTAGAAATTGTCAAAAATATCTTTAATGCTGCATGGGAAAAAAATTGGGGTGCTATTCCTATTTTAGACAAAGAAATTGATGCAATGGCAGCCGATTTGAAGCAGTTGGTCGATGAATCGTTGGTGATTTTTATGGAAAAAGATAACGAACCTATTGGTTTTACGTTGGTGTTGCGCGACTATAATTATATTTTCAAGCAGATGAACGGGCGTTTATTTCCTTTTAATTTCTTAAAACTGTTTACTCAAAAGAAAAAAATAGAATGGGCGCGCATCATTTTGCTGGGCGTTTTGCCTGCCTATCGTGGTAAGGGTTTGGACGCTGTATTGTACTACGAAGTAGTAAAAAATTCGCGCAAATTGGGTATCAAATATGGCGAAGCAAGTTGGATTCTGGAAGATAACTTGCCCATGACCCGCGCTGCCGAAGAGGTGATGAGTGGGGTGCTATACAAAAAATATAATGTTTATGGTAAGGCGATTGGGTAGGATTTCTACTGGTGTGCCTCAATACAAAACCTTCCTCAAAAGTCCATCGGTTGGCTTTTTTGAGGAAGGTTTTTTGCGTTGTTTTTGTTTAGAACAAGGTCTTGAACTGTTGGTCTATGTTGGTGGGGGTTTTGTAGTATACGCGCTCCAAAAACAAACCTACAGGCGGTGCTGAATGTGGAAAAATTTCGCCTTTGGGGTTTTGTATATATTGCGCTGCTTTGAGCGGGCTAAGTTGTTCGGTACCAACTGCTACTAACATACCCACCAAAAGTCGCACCATTTTTCGCAAGAAATGTGAGCCAACAATATGCACAAACAACATATCCCCAACGTCATGGACTTGGCAGTGATATATCTGGATTTGGGTAGGCATTTTGGGGCTTATTTCGGCAGAGAAAGCCTTGAGGTCGTGTGTGCCGAGCAACACATTGGCGGTTTGTTGCATGAGTTCGGGGTCGAGGGTCTCTTTGACCCACCATGTATATTTTTTGCCAAAAGCATTGCGGCGTTTCGATATTTGGTAGACATAACTGCGGGCTTTGGCATCAAATAGGGCGTGAAAGTGAGGCGGTGTCGTTTCCAACGCCAACACGTTGATGTCGGGTGGTAGGCAGTCATTGAAACGGAGGTGCAATAGTGAATCAGATAAGGGCGAACTGGCATCTAAATGGGCTACTTGTGCCAAGGCGTGTTCGCCAATTTCGGTGTTGGCAGCGCCAAAAAGGTGAAAAGGGGCATCGCCAAATATCTGCTTAACAGCGCCCATCAATTCACCTTGAATACTGCGCTCGTTTTTTTGCGCCAACCAACCATTATAGCGCGACCCATCATATTCGAGGGTTAATTTATAGCGTGTCATATTTTGAATGGTCTATGAAAGCACAAAGCTACTACTTATCGTCCATATATTGTAATAATTGTTACAAAAATTGGCTAAAAAAGTATTTTCTCCTTCTTTAGAACAAAAAAAGGCCTTAAAAAGTATTCTTTGGCAATTTTGTGTGCCTCAAAGCATTATTTTTTGCCATAAAAATAGTACCTTTGGGCGTTAAATAATGCTATAAGCAGATAATGAGCTATTTCAAAATTGTTTTGGCACAATATACTTGCCAATTCTTGTTGGGAGTCTCCGATTTTGTGATAAATATTCGTGCATTGGATAACCACCACTACTTATCAACCCGCTATAGTGGTCTCTCTCCAAATATCGTGCTGCAAAATACTATTTCGTAAGTGGCAAACATTGATTTAGCTGATTTGCTCATCCTGCAACAAAAGCAAAAAAGGTATTCTTTTTCGAGTGGATTTGCTTAATTTTGTGGTAGCAAGCAAAATGGTAAATATTTTGTTTGTTTTATTCTATTAGTTACCACAGAATAGAGACAATCGTTAAGGCAGTTTATTGTTTTTTAATTATACCACACTTTTATTGTGTTGAGGACGCACTTCCACGCCGTTCCTCAAAATCCGAAGACTATTTTCAATGTAGTATAAAGAGAACTACATTTATAACCTAATCTTAAAAAAGTAAAATGAAATTATTAGAAGGCATAAAATTGGGCAAGCAGTTGCTTAAAAACAGTATGGTAATGGCAGCTATGACCCGTTCTCGCGCTAGTATAAATGGCGTAGTTGGAGATTCCACTGTTTTATATTACACCCAAAGAGCAAGTGCAGGGTTAATTGTAAGTGAAGCCATTAATATTTCTGAACAAGCAATTGGCAGTCCACTTACTCCGGGGCTTTATACCAAAGAGCAAATAGCAGCTTGGAAAAAAGTTACAGACGCTGTTCATGAAAAAGGCGGTGTCATATATGCTCAACTTTGGCATACGGGCAGAGTGGCTCATGCTGTGGATAGAAACGGAGCAATGCCTGTTGCACCATCAGCAATTGCCATTACAGGAGTACAACATTTTACATCGCAAGGAATGAAAGATTATGAAACACCATGCGAATTGACAAATGTAGCAATCAAGCAAATTGTAAAAGACTACGGACAAGCCGCTAAAAATGCCATCGAAGCAGGATTTGATGGAGTAGAATTGCATGGAGCAAATGGCTATTTGCCCAATCAGTTTTTGGCTGAAAGTTCTAATCAAAGAACAGACGAATATGGCGGAAGCATTGAAAACCGCTGTCGCTTTGTTGTGGAGGTAATGCAAGAACTAATAAATACTATTGGTGGGGATAAAGTAGGAATCAAGATTTCGCCTTTGCACCCATACGCAGGAATTGTATTGGACGACCCAACTGCAACATTTACATACTTAATCAATGAACTTAACAAATTGAATTTTGCGTTTGTAGAGTTGATGAAAAAAAATCCAATGTTTCCATTATTGCCACACTACCCGAAAAACGATGAAATCGAATTGTTTGGCAAGTTGATAAAACAACCTTTAATAGCAGGAACAGCATATAACAAGGACACGGCAGAAGCAGAATTAAATAAAGGCATAGCAAAACTTGTAGCATTTGGTTCATTATTTTTGGCTAATCCTGACTTACCCAAACGCTTTGAACTTAATGCAGCACTCAACCAGCCCGACAGAGCAACAATGTTTGGTGGTGGTGATAAAGGCTATATTGATTATCCATTTTTAGCTTATGCTCAAAACAAATTTTAACTTTTTAGTAAAAATAAGGTAATTAATAAAATGAATAGAATACAAGCCATTTTAACCTTGGATATGGAAAATATTCCAGACAATTTTCAAGAAATATTGATTCGCGAAAAAGAAGTCGTGGCTCAATGGAAAGAAGCAGGCTTTTTAGAACACTTATTTTTAAGACAGTCCAAAAACGGTGCTGTCCTAATTTTTAAGGGTATTGACGAAGAAAAAGTCAAAGAATTAATGGAAAAACTACCCTTGTATCAGTTGAAAAAAAATGTAGAATATTTGAACTTGATACAACAGTTTTAAAGATGTTTATACATGACTTCGATGCTCCAACGTTCGAAACAGCACTATTTCGGACGACGAAAATAGTGCAAACAAAGGTATATTTTTTTAATTATACAGCGCTTTTATTGCGTTGAGGACAACCTTCTACATCGTTCTCAAAAATCTGAAGACTATTTTCAATGTAGGATAGCTCGATTATCAAAATTTGTGCTGCCAAAATATTTTGTGAACTATGCTACACAAAAAAGAGATTTTGCGTAACAGGAGTGAATACGTTGTATTTGTATAGGTGGTGTATTACATTTTTGGTGCAAGGCATTAGCCGCCGCAAAACAGCGATGCGACACCAACAGACAAAGGACGGTAGCCGCGTTAGGGATTGTAGGGGCAGCCGCAGGCTGGTGCTTGCACCGAAGCGGTAGCGAAGCCCCGTAAAGCCCGACCCGCAGGGAAACGCCCAAAAAATCAATGCAATATGTATGTATTTCCGACTATTTAACTAAATATGGAGCATTATTATGAAACTATGTTATACTATGCCATTAGTTTTGTTATGGGCATTGTTAGGATATGAACAAGTGTATGCCCAAACACCTCCTTATTGGGGAACTATCTTTATAGAACCCAATATCATTACTTCTGATGATCCCTCAACTTTGGAAGGCATTACCTATTTGGGGCAAGGCATGAAAACCGTGTTTGACCGACGTGTGAATAATTGGGTAAACATCAATGCCTACCTATTTACAGTAATGTGGAACGATGGGCTGACTTCCGAAGCTGTTATCAATCCAGAATTCACCTTAGCCGAAGCTATTGCCGAAACCGGCAAATATGGTTTCTTAATTGGACAATTGCCCTACGTCTTGCGAACCGATGTCAATGAGATTTGGATACACAAAGGCGTTCAACCTTTTGGGGGCGGTAATTATTCTATTCTGATTCACACGGGGCAAAGTACCTTGTATGAAAATGATGGTATTATAGAAGAAACACTCGTCCACGAAGCCTCGCACACGTCTTTGGATTTTTACCATGCCACTACTACGGGTTGGCTAAGTGCGCAGAACTCGGATAATCTTTTCATTTCTACGTATGCCATGAACTACCCCAACAGCGAAGACATTGCCGAAAGTTTTTTGACATGGTTAGCGGTGCGTTATAAGTCGTCTGTTATTTCTGCTGCAAATTATGACATCATTACAGCAAGCATTCCTAATCGCCTAAGCTATTTCGATAACCAAAATTTCAATATGTCTCCTGTGACAAGCTGTCCCGCACCTCCTCTTATTACAGGTTTGTTAAATTCTTGCACCAACAACACCCAAACCTACTCCGTTCCTCCCATAGCAGGCAGCATGTATGTTTGGACAGTGACAGGTGGCAACATCTTGAGTGGGCAAAATACACCCCAAATTACGGTGCAATGGCTGGGCAATACGGCGGGAACAGTGAGCATTATGCAAACAACACCATAAAAATAGCACTTCACTCCTACTTTGTGTCTAAGCAACTATTCTTTCATTGTTTAAAATTATTATTTAACTAAAAATATAAAGCATGCAATTTACCAATTTTACAAAATTTTTGCTTTTCTTTTTGGCAAACTGTATGGTTGTTCCAAGTGTTTTTGCACAATTAAACGTTACGCCATCTGTCACTCCAGAAGAATTGATAGAAACCCTTGTCGGTCAAGGGGTGAATGTAAGTAATGTGGTTATTGATTGTCCCGATTTGGCGTATGGTACTTTTGATGGAGAATTCACTACCTTGCCTATCGCCAGCGGTATTGTACTTACTTCGGGTGACGCTATTGGTGCTATCGGACCCAATGACATAGGTAGTTATACGGGCGTACCGGGAACAGGTGGTCCTGGCGGAGACCCTGATTTGGAGGCAATTACAGGCGGAGCCATTAACGACGCTTGTATTTTGGAGTTCGACTTTGTGCCTTTTTCTGATGAGCTAACCTTTAACTATGTCTTTGGTTCTGACGAATACTTGGAATGGGTAGGACAATTCAACGACGTATTTGCGTTTTTGATTAGTGGTCCCAATCCAGCAGGCGGCAATTACAACAACGTTAATATTGCGTTGGTGCCAGGCTCAAGCACACCAGTAAGTATCAATAACATCAACCTTGACTCTAATAGTACTTACTACATAGACAACGGAGATGGTGGCACTGTAGACCCAGAAAGTACTATACAATATGACGGTCTAACAACCATGTTGACTGCCTCTGCCAACGTTATCCCTTGCCAAACCTATCACCTCAAAATAGCTATTGGCGATGCCATAGACAGTGCATACGACTCAGGCGTATTTCTCCAAGCAGGTAGTTTGTCTACCAATTTTGTGAGCGTGAGTGCTAATGCCTTGTCTTTGACTGGCGATGCCGAAACAGCTATCGAAGGTTGTGTGAATGCACAAATTACTTTTGAAGCCAGCGAGCCTGTGTCTGAAGACTTGGTGATTAACTTCGATTTGGCGGGTTCTGCCACAGAAGGTTTAGACTACGAAGCCATTCCACATACTATTACTATTCCTGCGGGTGATTCTATTGCAACAATGCCTATCACTATTTTGGAAGACAACACTTCTGAAGGTATAGAAAACCTCATCGTTTCGTTTTCTTTGATAGTGGCTTGTTCACAATTTGACCAATCCGCTGAATTAGAAATTAACGATGTTACACCTGTCAATATCTTAAACGATGATGTTACTATAGACCCCGGACAATTGGTGCAACTGCAAGCAACAGGCGGTAGTGGTAACTATACTTGGTCTCCTACCACAGGGCTTAATCTGGGAACTATCCCCAATCCTGTGGCAGCTCCATTGACCACCACCACCTATACAGTTTCTTCTGTTGTTGGTAGCTGCACTTTGACCGATGCTATGACAATTACAGTGTTCACTTGTGACCCTGCCACGCAAGTAGTTGCAGGTAACTCACAATTGTCTGACAATATCGTTTGTGCTGGTGCAAGTTTGACTGCTACTGCCACAGGTGGTGCTTTGTTTGCAGGCGACGTAGTTGGTTTCGCTATCCACGCCAATGCTGATGACGACCTTATTGGCAACCCCAATAGTATTTTGGCACTCACCACTGGCGGTTTTACCAATGATGGCACATTTGCCTATAATACACCCTATTATATCACACCTATTGCTGCTGACAACAATGGTAACGGTTTGCCCGACCTCAACGATGAATGTCTATCTGTTGGGGCATCTGCTATTGTAACTTTCCTATCTCCTGTTGTTATTACCATTAACGAAGATTGCGACTGGAGTATTGGTGACTATACCGTAACGACTTTGGTATCGGGTGGCTATGGTGCTTTGGAACCAAATAGCACCTACGCTTTGAGCGGAACGGTCAACGGAACTGTTAACCCCAACGAATCTGTTAGCATTGTATTTACGAGCAGCCAAACTCCCAATAGTTACACCTATACCGCTGTTGACGAACAAGGTTGTAGTACAACGCGCGCCGCTGATTTTCCTATCTGTTTGAAAACACCCATCGAATTGTTGAGTTTTTCGGGTGAAGTGAAAACAGATGGCAACTTGTTGAAATGGGCAACAGCCTCCGAAACAGATAATAACTTCTTTACAGTTGAACGTTCTGTTGATGGCAACAACTTCATTGCAGTAGGTCGTGTTGATGGTGCAGGTACAAGTTTTGCTACCCTAAATTACCAATTCTTAGACCAAGCCGCTCCTAATAGCATGGCTTATTATCGCCTATCACAAACAGATTATAATGGCAAAAGCACCACTTCAAATACCATTTCTTTGATGCGCGAACGAGCAAGCATGGGCTTTGGTATTGTGCAAGTATTCCCTGTCCCTATCACTGAAACTGTGAATGTGGCTATCAATACCCTCAAAGCGGGTGCAGTAAATCTACAATTGTTCAATGCCACCGGACAATTAGTATGGCAACAAAACACCAATTGTGTATCAGGTTATAACACCCATACCATCGATTTTCCATATAGTAGTGGTGTTTATTTGCTAACAGTTAATAATGGCAAAGAAATTGTTAGCACCAAATTAGTGAAAGAATAATTGATACTATACTGTTCCTTTTTATCTATTTTGTCGAAAAAAAATAACGATATTTTTGTTTGAATGGCGAAGCGCGTTAGGGATGCGGAGGGTGGCGTTAGCCAGTGCGGAGAGCAACGCAGCACCAAGCGAAGCGAAGCCCGTAGCAGCCCGACCCGCAGGGAAACGCCCAAATAAATCAATGTGTTATTATCGGACTATTTAACCAAAATGGAACACTACCTATTTCGTGCTATCACGAATAATTTCACACATCTAAAACGCCCTTTCTAATGATAATTAGAAAGGGCGTTTTGTTGCTGTTTGTGTGGCAAGAACAAAATTAGTAGAACATTTAGCTCCTTAAAAATTACATACTTCGGCATATATGCTGTTTCAACTTAATCGCTTGTTGTAAGTAGGTGTGTTCGGGAGATAAATTTTTTCTGTATATAGCTACTGCTTGGTTGATGTATATTTGGGCTTTTAAAAATTGGGATTGTTTGCTATATAGTTCTGCCATATTGTAGTACAAAATAGCCAAATCGGAGTGTTGCGGAGACAGTATTTGCTCCCATATCGCCCGACAACGTTCGTAATAAACCAAAGCAGTATCATATTGAGCTATATTTGTATAGGCGTTAGCCATGTTTAGATATAGACTCGCCAAATCAGAATGTTTGGTGGGCAAAACTTGTTCAAATATAACCCGACAATGTTCATAATAAACCAAAGCGGTGGCATATTGAGTTTGATGACGGTAAACATTGGCTATGTTCATATATAGACTCGCTAAGTTAGGGTGGCGAGCAGGTAATATTTGTTCCCATATCACGCGACAATGGTCATAATAAACTAAAGCAGTATCATATTGGTTCAAACCCCAATAAGTATTCGCTATGTTCATGTAAAGAGTAGCTAAATGGGGGTGTTGAGCAGGTAGTATATGTTCCCAAATTATGCGGCAACGGTCATAATAGGCTAAGGCAAGGTCATGATGAGTTAGACTATCATAAGTATTAGCCACGTTCATATAGAGCTTCGCCAAATTGGGATGTCGAGGCGATAAGTTTTGTTCCCATATCACGCGACAACGTTCATAGTAGATTAAAGCAGAGTCGTAGCGAGCCAAATATGCATAGTTATTTCCCAAGTTCATATAAACATCTGCCAAATCGGGATGCTGGGCAGGTAGAATCTGCTCGCGTATCG
>JAEUUX010000066.1 GCA_016787295.1 Chitinophagales bacterium | reverse complement strand
GATATTTTTGTTCGAATGGCGAAGCGCGTTAGGGATGCGGAGGGTGGCGTTAGCCAGTGCGTAGCTTGCGAAGCACCGTAGCGGCAGCGAAGCCCGTAGCAGCCCGACCCGCAGGGAAACGCCCAAATAAATCAATGTGTTATTATCGAACTATTTAAGCAAAATGGAACAGTAGTATAATAGTCCGCAATATTAACACTACCAATACCCCAATGCCCGCATTTCATCGCCACAAATCCGCTCAAAAACGGCTTTTTCCTCCGACGACCAAGCATTGTGGTGTGGCATTCTATAAACAGGCGATTCATTTTTGGGGCTGTTAATATAGTTTTTCCACTCCGTTTCGCTCACCTCAAAACCCATTTTTTCGAGAAAATGAGTCTTAAAATAACTATAATCGCTGCTTAATTGTTCAAAATAAAGGCGATTTTCTATCTGTTCGCGCAGATAGCGATTCTCGAACTGCCACTGCCAACAAATTTTTTCAAACCTGCTCATCGTATCCCAGCAAGCATGATAAGGGTCATTTAGGGGCGGAAAAATAGGCTTTGCCATTGGGTCTTTTGCTCCTAATTTGCTGCGCGAAAACATAGACCGCACAATTGTCCGACCATCTTTGACCAAATGAAATAGTTGTGCTTGGGGAAAACACATTTGTAGCGCCTTGGCATGAAGCGCCAAAAAAGGATTTACTTCGCCATACAACTTCTTACCACTGCGGTGCGAACGCCAAAACATATCTTGCCGCCTAAAATTCTGGATATATGCCAAAGCCGCCTCCGACGACCGTATCGCCTCGGCGTATGCCAAATAATCCGTAATATTAGCTTCATGCTCTACCTGAGCCATGTTTTTTTGAGACAATAATAAATCAGTCAAAAAAACTGTACCCGAACGCGGGCTTGCCAAAACAAAGAAAAATTGCGTTTGTTGTTGCCATTGTGTCAATTTTTCTTGCCTATACTGTAGATAAAAAGCCAAATGCAATTGGTCGACAACATACTTGCCACGCAACGCCAAACGCGCCACACTATTAAATAATGGAATCTGGACAGCATCGTTCCAACGATACCAATTCATCAAACGGCTATACCAATGCAACCGCAATTGATGATTATGAGGGTCTTTGGGAAGCATACAATTGTTTATTAACTTTACATAAAAAATCGCAAAGGTAAGCAATTTTGTACAGCATATTCCCTAAATAAGGCATAATAATATCGAAAAACAAAAAAAATATTAAAGAAAATTAAAAAAAAAGTTACAATTCCAACAATTTGCTGTAACTTTGCGCCCAAAAATTAACTTTTACTAAATCCAAATGTGCAAAACATGAATCACATTAAATCTTTTTTGATTGTCGTTGGTACAATTATCGTGCTCCAAAGTTGTAACAAATCGAGCGCTACCATCGATATGTCTGTTGTTAACCAAAAAGCCGACTCTACCGTCATGGCTCAAATCAAACCTATTGAAGACTCGGTAAACGCCGCTTGTATGCGTCGTCTAGAACCCAAAACCATCAAGGCACAAGCCGACTCAATGATTAAAGTTGACCAAGCTGCCAGCGCAGCCGCCTCTAAAAAGTAAGCAATTTTTCACTCACTCCAAACAACAACGCCCCTACAAATTATCTAACAAAAATCGCTTTCCTAATTTATTAAAAAACTTAAAAAAGTTTAAAATTAATGAAAAAATTATCCTTACTTCCAATATTTGTCTTAGCTATGGTTATCTTATTTAGCTGCGACAAAGGTGGCAACCCTGCTGAATTAGCAGCCCGTCAGTCTGCTATGGTAGACTCTATTGCATCTGCACAAATCAGCACTAAACGCCAAGAACTTTTGGCAACATGCGAACAAAACGTTCAAACAGCTATCAAGGCTAAATACGACTCATTAGTAGCCGCTATGCCTGCTGCTAAAAAACCTACTACAAAAGTAGCCACACCGCCCGTCAAAAAACCAACACCTCCAACAACGAAACCAACACCAACGCCTCCACCCCCAGCACCTCCCGTAAAAGACCAAAAAGGTCGTGGTGGAGCTACTACTAAACCAGGCGAAAACGTAGAAGACCAAAAAGAGCGTAATGGTGCAGTAAAAGTTAATGAAACTACTGGTAAAGTAGAAACCAATGTGCAAGAACAAAAGAAACGTGGTGGTGCTACAAAAGTAAATCCATAAACCATTTTTCACCCATCTATAATCCCCCAAAACTGCCCTTTCTGTAAGATAAGGGCAGTTTTTTTTATACTTATACACTATTTTGTCAATTTTCATACAATTGCTTGGTAAACCTATAATTTTTACCTACCTTTGTCTCTCAATTAAGAACATCGTATTAATAACATGAAAATAAAAATCTTTGCCATCATAGGCACAATATGCACCATGTTTTGTTTTAATGCCTGCAACAGTAGCAAAAAAACACAAGCCTCTAAAGAACCCACTAAAGTAGAAAAAAAATCTACTACAAAAACTGAATCAAACCAAATCAATACCGATAATATCGCTATCTACCAAACAGAACAAGGCAAAATTGACCAAAAACTCATCAAGGAATACCTCGCCAAAAATGCGCTATCCAAATATGGCGTAACCAAGTCGGGCGTTTACTATGTGGTAGAAAAATCCGGCACCGCCCAAAAACCCACTATCAACAACAATGTAGATTGTCACTACAAAGGCTATCTCTTAGATGGCACACAATTTGATTCATCTTACGACAGAGGACAATCTACCCAGTTTCCACTGAGCGGTGTAATACAAGGCTGGCAAGAAGGCATACCAACCATCGGCAAAGGAGGCAAAGTAAAACTCCTCATCCCATCAGGTTTGGCGTATGGTAGCAGCGGAGCAGGTAACATCATCAAACCCAACTCGGTATTAGTCTTTGATGTAGAATTAATAGATTTTCGATAATCTCCCAACAAAATGTCAAACCTAAAAACCCAACCTACCCAAGAATCTGTTGTCGATTTTCTGGCAAACCTTCCGCCAAAACAACAAGCTGACTGCCAACAAATTCTACAAATCATGCAAAATATTACCCAACAACCTCCTGTTATGTGGGGAAAAAGCATTGTAGGATTTGGACAATACCAGTATGAATACAAAAGCAGACACACAGGGATATGGTTTTGGGCAGGCTTCTCTCCTCGAAAACAAAACCTCACCATCTACCTAATGACAGGTTTTGACCAAGCAGAACATCTCCTACAACAGTTAGGAAAACACACCATTGGCACATCATGCCTCTATATCAAAAAGATGGCAGATGTGAACCTCCTCATCTTAACACAACTAATTGCCGAATCTGTCGAAAAACTAAAAAAACAATACCCTAATTCGTAAAAATAGACAAAAATTTGAAACTATTTGCCTATTTTTGCGTCCAAAATAAGCTCATTTTTACTACCCCAAAACAAGCAATAAATACAGCTTTGGTGAATTGTTGATAAAAATGAAATAAAATAAAAAATCCCAATAAAAAATCACCAAAAAATTATACAAAACCGCAAAATCTCCTTACATTTGTACGGAAATATGCCCTATATGCTATTTTTGTACCAACAACATCACTATAACACATCATCAAACCTCAAAAAAACCAAAAAATTAAATAAATTTCAATAAACGACAAAAATTACGCCTATGTTAAGTAAGAAACACTTACTTGTACTTCTTTTTTTCTTATTAGGTAGCGCTTATCCACTTGTAGCACAAGATGATAAACCCGCCACAGAAGAAGCTACAGAAGATGGCAGTGAATCGTCCGATGCCGATGCAACCGAAGGCGATTATCCCTATCCGCCTTTCCGTAGCGAAGAATACAAAGCCTTCGTGCCAAAAGGAAGACAAGAACAGCAGGACAAATTTATGGATCGTAAGTATGATTTCCCCGCTCGTCCGCGCGACCGATGGGAAATTGGTATCGACGTAGGTCCAATGATGATTAGTGGTGACATCAAAACCGGTTTCATCGGTAAAGCCACCAACGGACATCTCAACCTCGGCTATGGTTTGCACGTCCGCAAATCCTTCGGCTATTTATTCTCTCTAAGAGCTAACTATGCAATGGGAACTGCCTACGGACACAACTGGCAAGGAACAGAAGGCTGGAACAGAAGTAGCCTTGGCGATGGCCACACTCCCAACCAATCCTTAGCAGGCTCAACCACCTATGCCGACCTTAGCGACAATGGTGGCAGACAACCCGACTACAGACAGCTAAACAATAGCTTGATTTTCTACAACTACCAAACCAAGTTGAGAGAAGCCGCTGTATCGGGTATCATTAGCCTTCACAACATCCGTTTCCACAAACGCGAAACAAAAGTAGGTCTCTATGGTGTTGCTGGTATCGGTGCTGTTTGGTATCGCGTTATGCAAGACCAACTTAATGGAGAAAATAACGAATATGACTATTCCGGAGCCGCAGCCATTGATTACTCCACCTATGCAAATAGAGGAGATGTATACGATGAACTAAACGCTTTGAGAGATGGTACTTATGAATCACAAGCCGAACGTCACTTCGACGACTATGGCGTATTCCTAAAAACCGAAAAATTCTCTTCCCGTCCAACTGCTCACGTAGGTGTTGGTATTGACTTCAAAGTATCGCGCCGAATCAATATCGGTCTCGAAACCAAAGTAACTTATACCAACGATGACCTTCTTGACGGACAACGCTGGCAAGAATGGGGTGCTTTGACACGTGACTATGATACATACACTTTCACAGGCGCACACGTTAATTTCAACATCGGTGGCAAAAACTCTGTTGAACCGCTTTGGTGGATGAACCCATTAGACTATGGTTACAAAGAAATGAACGAAGCTCCTTGTTGCGATGATATGGAACTTCCCGACCTTGCCGACAACGACAAAGACGGTGTGCCTAATGCTTGGGACAAAGAACCAAATTCTCGCGAAGGTTGCCCTGTTGATACACACGGACGTATGCTTGATAGCGACCGTGATGGCGTGTTGGATTGCGACGACCGCGAACCACACACCCGCTACGATGCTATCAAAGACGTAGACAAATATGGTGTAGCTCCAAAAGAACCAAAAGAAAAACTCAAACTTACTTGCGAAGATTTGAAAGCTATCCAAGGTGGTTTGTGCGAATGTATTAAAGGTTGCGTACCTCCGCCACATATCGACCCTTGCGCTAATTTGATGTTGCCTACCATTTTGTTTGACTTGAACAAATATTCTGTTAAACCAGAATTTGAAGGTCAATTGGCAGAAGTAGCCCGCATCTTGCGCGACTGTCCAAGCACAACCCTTTGCGTAATTGGTAATACAGACGTGCGTGCAAGCAATCCATATAACGATGTATTGTCTTACAAACGTGCCAAAGAAGTTATCGACTTATTAGTAAGCCGTTATGGTGTTAACCCCGGTCAATTGACATTGCAATATCGTGGTGAAAGTAGCCCTGTTGTTGATGGCTTGTCTGATAGCGGTCCTCGCAAAGGCTTCGATGCTGACCACGCTTTGAACCGTCGTGTAGAGTTCCAAATCTGCCCTCCCGGTGGAAATATGGCTAAACCCAAAGGTCCAAACGCAGGTCGTCGTCAACCCTAATTGATGTAAAACAACCACAAGTGTTTGAAATCATAATAAAAAACCTCGATGCTAACCACATCGAGGTTTTTTTTGTTTTTTAACCTTAGCTTTGTAATGCCTATCCAAAGCATTCAAATTGAAGCGAAAATTGTTTAAAGAGTATTTTTGAATTGCGAATATTATTTATATTTCCATAATAAACTTATTTTTTCTATGAAAACAAACATTACCCAACTTTTTCATCGATGCACTAACTTTTGTTATCCCGCTGCCTCAAACGCAATATGCACAGCTCGTTTAAGTAATATTTTTATTGCTTGGATAATCGTTATTACTTATTTTGTGTGCTACCCAACCCCCTTAGTAGCACAAATCATGCCTTGCGCAACTGAAATAACGCTGCCCGATGCTGAAAACACTCCCAACGGCGAACAACGCATGGGTCCCGTTTGTCGCAACTATATGTATGGTAGCTATGGAACAAGTTGCGATTTTACAGATTGTTCCATACCACCGCTGCCTAATTCGTCCTGCCCTGACTATCGCATTCCTCTTGTTTGTACGTTGGTGCGGAATAATAGTGGAAGTGGTAGCGCGAATGAAACAGACTTTTCCGCAGCTTTGGCAGAGGCTAACAACTATTATAGCGCTGCCTTAGTGCAGTTTGTGGTGGCAGAAGTTCGTTATATTAACGACTCCGATTTGTATAATTTTGTGGCAGGTAGTACTGACTCTGATGACGGCATTGATGACGACACCGAAGCCAATAGTTTGGATTATCCCGGTGTGTTGAATGTCTACATTGTTGAAAATTTGACGCGCGGTGGTTTTCCCACTTGCGGCTATGCTTATTTTCCGGGAAGCTATACAACGGGAGCGAGTTTGAGTTTGAATAATCGGGCTGTATTGCGGGCAAGCTGTATAGGGGCAGGTGATGCTTCTTTAGCCCACGAATTAGGGCATTTATTGGGTTTGCAACACACCCACAACGGAGCGAGCAATAATACACCCAACGAAGCCAGCAATGGTTCAGGAGCTTGTCTCTTTGGCGAACCCAATACTGCTTTGGCTATCTCCGACCCCAATAATCCTTCTAACAAAGGCGATGGCATTGCAGACACTCCTCCCGACCCTTCTTTGAATGGTTTGGTGAATTTAAGCTGTCAATACACGGGCAGCTATGTTCCTCACCCAAGCCAACCCTTAGACCTCCAAAATATTATGAGTTATACCCGCTACAGTTCCTGCCAACCTGTACATTTCTCCGCTTGTCAGTTGCGGAAAATTCAAGATATTTTGTTGCAATGTCGTGACTATTTGTGTAGTTCCAATATCGGTTTAGATTTTTCATCTACTGCTATTAATAATCCCGATTCGCCTTATTGGGAAATTTGTGTTGGCGACCCCGTACCCACTTTACACGCCATTAACAGTTGTTATAATTGGTATAGCAGCGCGACAGCTTCTACTCCTATAGCTACTCAAACGGCTTGGTGTACGCCCACTGCCATTGTAAATAATCAATTGGCGGGAACTTACGAGATTTGGGTGGAAGAGGTGAATAATTATGCCATTGATAACCCATGCCGCAGAAAAGCTACCGTTACAGTGCTGCCCGAAGCAGGAACAGCAGCGGTAGAAAGTCCTACGGTCTGTTGCAACGAAACGATGCTCATCACAACAATAGACCCACACATAACAGACCCATATACTGCTGGTTTTTGGATAGATACTGCCCCTGTCACCAACGGCAATAATTTGACAACTGCCGCTGCACAAGGAAAAATATTTGCTGCCCAAAGCGGTTTAAACTTGCCTGCTAATGTCATGGGTTTTGAGTTTTCGCCCAACTGTGGCAGCCTTCCTGCGGGAAACTATTATGTAACACCTTTCATTTCTTATCAAAATTTACCCGCTCCTACTTATACGGTGGGACCCAATGCCAATATTGCTATCCCCGATTTCCCGAATACAGCAGGCGTAGCTGTTACTATTTCGGTGTATCAACTGCCAACTGATGCCCGTTTGTCGCAAATTTGCCTTTTTGTGCAACATGCTTTCACCAACGACCTTAGTATTAGTTTATTTGCTCCCAATAATGCAGAGATTCCTGTTGTGACTACCTTTTCTTTATCGGGTTTTGGGGTGAATATCGGGACGAGTAGCAACCCTGCTTGTTTTGTTTCATCAGGAGGCTATAATGCGGGAGCCTGTAATGGCAATAGTTACCCAACTCCTCCTTGTTATACGGGTAGTATCAATAGTGATTCGCCCTTGAATGTGAATGTTGGCAACCCAAATGGTACGTGGACGCTGCATATTGCTGATAATAACAACGCTGGTGCTGGCGGAAGTGTGCAGTATGTTCGCCTGATATTTGACCAAGATCCTTATACTTTGACTTTTCCGACTGCTCCCTCCGCGCAAAATACGTCTTGTATTTTTGGCAATGCTGCTCCCTTTACCATTGTTTCAACTGCGCAATGCAATGTGCCAACTGCTGTGAGTGTGCGTTTAAAGGCATTTTTGGAAGGCTGCTACAATGGTAGTGCTTCTATGACTACCCAAAACAGTGCTGTTATTCCCTTGACGCAACCCTATAGTGGCACATTTTGGAATTATACTGGCTCCGAAATCCTATCTACCTTGCCCGCAATGACAACAGATTGGGTGCTGATAGAAGCCTATAGCAACGATGGTAGTACTTTATTGGAACAAAAAGCCGCTGTTTTGTTGAGTAATGGCGAAATTGTACAATATAATAATCCCACTTCGGGCGTATTGTTTAACACCCTAACCGCTGGCAATATGTATCGCTTTGTGGTGCGACACCGCAACCATTTAGCGGTCATGAGTCAGTCCTTTGTGGTGACGAATCAAACACACAGTAATATAGATTATGATTTTACTACTGCCATGACACAAGCTATTGGTACGAATCAACAAAAACAAATTGGCGACCGTTTTGTGCTATTAGCGGGTGATTTGAATAATAATGGTGTAATAACCGCTATTGGCGATGGCAATACCTATTTTAATTTTCAAGGCAACGGCTATCGTTTGGCAGACCTTAATTTTGACGGCATGGTCAATAACCAAGATTTTGTTTTATTCGTAGCTAATGCCAAACAAATTGGTGCTGTAGAAATTCGCTAAGTTGTTGTCTTCTTTTTTGTTCTAATAGCCTTGTACTAATGTTTCATTTTAATTATTTTGTCAGAAAAAAGTTGTTTTTGTTGTAAAAAAATAACGACATTTTTGTTCGAATGGCGAAGCGCGTTAGGGATGCGGGGGGTGGCGTTAGCCAGTGCGGAGAGTAACGCAGCACCAAGCGTAGCGAAGCCCGTAGCAGCCCGACCCGTATGGGAACGCCCAAAAAAATCAATGCATTATTATTCAACTATTTAACCTAAATGGAATATTAGCTCCGCTCTACACATTTTGATATAATTATTATCGTATACCCAAAACAACATCTGCCCTATAGCATTCGTATAGGGCAGATGTTGTTTTTTTGTCTGTTTGAATCGGTACGAAAAATTAGGGGACATTATTTTTGCACAAAAAATAAGTTAACCTAAATCAAGGATTTTTATAGTTAATAAAAATAGTAGCTGGGTATGCTTTAAAAGTAACTATTTCCAAACAAAACTAAGTCCAGCTTGTGCTGTAGCTTGTCGGAATGATGTGGGATTATTTGTAAATTCATTGTAAACTTTTAGTAGTCCATAAGTAATCCTTGTGTCAAGCTGCATATAAAAAAAAGGTTTTTCAATAAAAATGTACTGATATGATCCTATTAAGTTAAAGTCAAGTTTAGGATGTATAGACGTATAAAGAAGAGCATTAGGAGGCGGGTTTCTCATTTCTGTTGCAAATAAAGAAGACATTGAGAGACCTACAGCAAAGGAATATTTGTTATCGGAAAACCTATAAGTGGGTAAAACACTCAATGAAACATACCAAAGTATAAATTTGGTGTCTCTTTCATTTATGACGAACCCTCCATTTGCATTAATTAAAGCAACATCAACAGGGATTGGTCTATTAATTCCTCCTTTTTTGTCTAAAGACCCTTCAAAAGTAATCGAAAAAGGTTTTGTTATTTCGGTAAAAAAAAAACCAAAAGAATTACTTTGAATAGGACTATAGTGGTACTTACTATTAAATAAAGTTGAAAAGCCAGTAGAAATTCTAAAACCTTTATTCATAACAACTTTTTGAGGCGTTTTTTGCTTAACACTATCAGGTGCAGTGTTTTGTGCAAAAATATGGCTTGTTATTAACAAAGCAATAAAAAAAATGGATAATTTGTGTGTGTGTGTCATCATATTGTTGTGTTTGAATGAAAAAATAAATGCTTGGTATGTTTAACCCAAATCAAAAATTTCCATAGCTAATAAAAATAACAATCGGATATACCACAAAAGTAGCTATTTCCAAACAAAACTAAGCCCAGCTTGTGCTGTAAGGTGTCGTGTTGGTATGGAACCATTGGCATATCCATTATAAAAATTTCGTAATCCATACGTAAATCTTGTATCAAGCTGTAAAAAAAAGGCAGATTTTTCAATAAACACATACTGATATGCCCCAATTAAGTTAAAATCAAATCTGGGATGTACATAAAAATATCCGTGTGGATAACTTGGTGGGTTGTCTATTGATATTCCTGATAAACGTGATATAGATATTCCACCAGCAAAGGCATATTTGTTATCAAAAAACCTATAAGTAGGTAAAACACTTAACGAAAAATAGGCAAACTTAAATTTAGTCGTTATTTTTTCTGTGACATATCCTCCAATCATGCTTGGCAAACCATTTTCATCAACTGTTGGAGAATAAACAGTAAATACATCGTCTCTAATTCCTCCTTTTATATCTACTGATGCCTCAAGTGTGACTGAAAATGGTTTTTTTCTTTCTGCAAGAAAAAAACCTACAGAAGTGCAACGAATAGGGGTATATGTATGTCCATAATTGTATAAAGTTGAAATACCCTGAGCTATCCTAATGCCTTTTGTGTTAATAAACTTTTTAATTTTTTTTTGCTTAACACTATCAGGTGCAGTATTTTGTGCAAAAACGTGGCTTGCTATTAGCAGAGCAATAAAAAAAACGGATAATTTGTGTGTGTGTGTCATAATATTGGTATGTTTGAATGAAAAAATAAATGCTTGGTATACTATAGTACAATGCACCAACAATTTTTGTGTTTCTAATCATTGGTGCATTGTCTATATTATATAGCATGGTGCTTATTTATTCGGTTGTGGTGTCGGCTTCTTCGCTATCGACCATGCTGCTTGTTTGGTTGCTATAAATTACATAGTCATTGTATTTGGCTTCGTTGGTATCGACATAGCACTGTTTGCCATAGTCGAACAATTCGCTCACTAAGTTGTAAATTTCATTAGCCAATAATGCCCTTTGTTGTGTGGCGGTGTCGCGCTCTTTTACTGCTTGGTCTTTGATTTCGATAGATTTATCAAAGGCATCAATTTGTTCATTTAGCCCATCAATTTCTGATTGGCGCAAACCTTTTTCGTACAAGTCATTCAGGTATTCGCTTGCCAAGCGGGTTACTCTGCGTGCCAAACGCACCAAATCGCTGTCTGTATCTTTGTGCATATTGCCTGTACTAAAGCGTTTGTGTTCGGGAGAATTTGCACCGTATTTATTTTTGACGCGTATCATAATGTTAGAAATACCTTTGGTGACTATGTTGCGCAAATCGTTTTTTTCTTGGGTGCGTTTAGATACCATACCACTATACTCTTCGTCTGTGGCGAAGTTTTTGAATAAGGCATTTTTTTGACGAATGCTGTCAATAAATGCTAAGTCTACCCCAAAAAGAGATAAATCGTTTAAATCACGCATAGCGGTATTAACCCCTGCATCTGCTAATTGGCTCAAATCGCCATAGCTCATATTAGAACTAAATACAACAACTTCTTGTTTCATGCTGATATAAAATTTTAACGGTTAGGAAAACGATATTCTTTGCAAAAGTATCATTTTTTTTAATAACACACAAAATTTTTTTAATTTTTTTTAGTGTATTTTGTAAAAAATGACGAAAAAATGACAATGCTTGTATTTTTTAAGGTTTTTTTGTAAAATAATAGCCTATTTTGTTTAGAAATTGTAGCAATAGCAAATAATTGGGGTAGAATGAATAGGGGTATTATTTAGTAATGTAGCAGTAATAATAGCGAAAAAAAGTGCTATAGCAGTTTTTTAGCACAAAGAATAAAGCAGTGTGATTTGGCAATAACATTATTTTATAATACAAAATAAATAGAGATGGCAAAAGTTGCTAAAAAAATTTCAAAAAATAAATGCGGAATGTGTACAATGACAATAGAAAATAATAAGGTTTTTGCCTAAAAGCAGTTAATTTATTGTCATAGATTTGACACAAAAAAAGGTGTTATAGCAACTAAATTCGTTTATTGTCATTTCTCTTACATATAAGGTTCGGTCTCATACGAGTGACGTTTGGCTAAGTACGGACATCATTTTCCTAAGTACGGGCATTACTTTTTCTCATACATATAAGGTTCGGTCTCATACGAGTGACGTTTGGCTAAGTACGGACATCATTTTCCTAAGTACGGACATCATTTTCCTTCTTACATATAAGGTTCGGTCTCATACGAGTAACATTTTCCTTTGTTGGTTTAATATTTTCCTATATATATCGCATTCCATAATACACTTTTTTTATTCCCTGACAAAATTTTCAAGTTTCCGTAGCTGCAAAAAATAATGCCTTAGCCGTTTTTTTTAATGGCTAAGGCATTGTCATAACTTAGTAATGTTTTTTGAGGTGATTTGTAATGATTAAACCGCAAAAAAAAGGCAGTTTAGCGATTTCCGTTTGCTGTTGTGTGTCACAAAAATGACGGTTTTTTATTCGCTTATTTGGATAATAATCATGCTATTGTAAAAAAATGATTGCATAATGTCACCCGTGCATGATTTTTTGATGTTGGGTGTGTAGCGTTTTTGTTATAATCATTTCAGTTTGTTGGGCTTTGTTTATCGGTATGTGTTTGCTGTTTTTTGTTTATTATTTTGTGTCATAAAAATTAAAAAAATAAACCTTGCCAAGGTTTTGAACATTGGCAAGGTTTCGAAAATTGTATACCGCATTGAAATTCGCACCAAACAAAATGAGGCTATTGCTTAATAATTTTGGCGGTGTGTATGCCTTCGGTGGTTTTGATTTGTAGAAAATAAATACCGTTGGGCAATGAGGCGGTATTTAGACTACAGGTTTGAGTCTGGCTGTGGGCGGATAGGTGTGTTTTTCCACTACTATCGGTCAGGTGAATATCGTATGGGTGGGCGATGTTTTGCAAATCAATGTGCAGCACATCGGAGGTTGGGTTGGGATAGGCGCGTGCAATAATAGGTGTAACGGAATTGATGCTATTATATAGGTGAAACTCCATCACTTGGGTCACTACATTATTATTATCACAACTTTCAATAATTTCTTGGTCGGCATCAATAAACATTATCACGGAATTGGCACCGTCAGCCCCTGTTAAGGTGTTGGGAATCTGCAAGGTGATGGTATCTTTGTAAAATGGAATGGCAAAACGCTGGGACATAATTGGCACCATATCGCCCGTAGGTGTGAAACGACTCACCGCTACCGTAGCAGAATCTGCGACGGCTCGCCCCATATTCCATACAGGTATTTTGGTTGGAATGTAGGGATATAGTACATCTATGTATGGGGGCGTGCTTAGAATTGGATAATTAGTAATCGGGTTGTAATACACAATACTTTCTTTGCTAATACGAAGCTCAGTACTTAGATTTGGCACGGGTGCGAGGGCAGGGTCGGCGGTTAATTGATAGGTTTGGACAGCAAAAAGGTGTTGTGGTGAATTAGGAAAAGCAGACAGGTAGGTAGCGGCGGCTTGTTTTATGGCAGCTCCAATGCCCGAAGTATATGCGTTGCCGTTTAGTTGGGTCAAAATTCGTTCCAAATAAAGATGTGAGGCAAGTGGAATGCGTTCGCTTGTATTATCCGCAAAACCTATGCTGCCATTTTCGTTGCTCAATACCATTTCGTTGGCAAGGCTTGGCGTGGTGGCATGAACGTTGCCCAAAAAATCTGTTTGGGAGAAAACAAAAGGATATTTGCCCGAAAACTGGTAGTTATTCAATGAAAAATTGGCGTTCCATGTATTGTTCACGCTTTCACCGCTGTATAATATAATGCCAACACCCGCGTTCAAAAGGTTTTGTAGATTGGTCAAAGGCTGATTAACACCGTCCAACTCAAAAACGGAGGCAGTTGTCATGCCCGCTCCCACACCCGAAAACATATTGCGTTCGTTTTGGGTGGCTGCTAAATCGGTTGCCAACACATCGGGTGTTTCATCGTTTTGCACAATGCTTATCATGTTTTTTCGCCATATCAAACTGTCGGCACAGGAGCTTTGTTGGGCTTCATATTGGCGAACTTTATCTAAATAGGCAATAACTTCGTCGGTAGAGGTGGCAGGAATGCGTCCAACTGCTACTTGTGCTTGTGTGGCGGTGGCGTTTCGGCAGGTCAATAATAGGTCGGAAGGTGGTTCGCCATAAGTTGGGAGCAAACATTTTTGAAAATTATTGAACACGGAAAACTCCGAATAGGTAGTTCCTTTGCCCAAAAGCAAAACGTATTGAGGCGGAATAGCCCATGAGTCTATTGCCTGATTGATATAGTTCCGAATAGCGAGCGGGTGTTTGTTAATGCCTTGTGCAAATTGGTCATACAGTTGCTCAATATCAACCACCTGAACGGTCAAACCTTTTCCGTCATCAGAACGGCGATAGGCAGCATATTCGTTGGCAGCCGTCCACAAATCGGGATGAGTAATGATAATAAATTCAGCTTGGGCAGCAGGGGCGGTGTAATCCGTGAATTGAACGGGCGTTAATGCACCAATAGTCGTCACGGCTTGGGTGGAAGTGGTGTTGGTCAAATGCAAACGACGGCTCGCCACATCAATAAGACTTGGCGGTAAATGAATCTGCCATACAACGCCATTATTAACAGGAGCAATTCGCTGCAAATTGGTCAAATCATAGAGAACAGGAGACGTGCCTCCATTGAAATTCAATATCTCCAAATAAGGCGCGGCGGCGTTGGAAATAGTAAATGAGAAAGTTCGCACATTGTCTAAGTTATACAAACGGTTATAGGACAAATTGATGTAGGCAAGGGCAATTTGACTATTGATAGACAAAGTGCTGGCATTTTCAAGGGTTACGGTCGTCGTGCCTGCCGAATTGATGAGCGACAAAGGCACTGCAAAACTGTATTGCTGGGCAGCAAAACCGTCTAATATCCCATTGCCCACTTCTGTACCGCCTACTTTTAGGCGAAAATCGTGGTCGGCGCTGCCTGCGTTGGGATTATTTCTGCCCACAACTTTAATGGTCAAAGTAGCCATATTGCTGCCCGCTTGGTTGGGAGCAGGCGTGAGGAGCTGAAAGTTTTGAGAACTGCCCGCCACAATAACTGTGCTTAGGAAACCTTCGTTTGTGCCAAAAGAAGCTAAATGATAGCTGCGGTTATCTGCCACAAACGGCTCGCCCGCGCTGAAAACACTGGCAAGAGAAAGGCTGCTCGTGTGTATAAAGTTGGCTTCGGGCGGAGGTAAGTTGCTCAAATCGTTGGCAACGGACAGAAAACGAAGGTGCGCGGCATTGGGAACGGCTGCCAAAAAGTAGGTAGCCGTGTCGGAAAACAGACTTTTTTTGGGGTTCAATTGGTCGCTGGGGTTAGCAAATAGGGTGGTATCAAAAGCGGCGTTGTTGGGTTCGGCAACAAACTCAATGTAGTCGCTGGCGGAGAAAATACCGTCTGTTGTCACATAAATTGGCACTTCCTCGCCCCCATAGTAGAGCGCAAATTGGCTGCCCAAGAGGTCGATACCAGCATTTTGGAGGGCAGCGGTCGGGATACGGTGCAGTCCGTTTCGGGTGGTCTGCAATTTGTAGTAGGTCAGACTGTGGTCTATCCATTCGTTGCCATTTGCTTGTGCCAACAGTTGGCATGTCCACAAAAAGGCGGCAACAAAGGTGTAGAAAGTAAGATTTTTCATTGGAAAATACACTTTGGGGTATTGAATTATGATATAATATGAGGCGGTTGGGTGGGCAGCGGTTAAAACAAAACCGTCCTTGCCAACGATAGCAGGGACGGCAATGGAAACAAGGCAACCTAAAGACGCAATAAAAGGCATAAAGGTTGCATAAGTAGGGTGTCAAAAAGCGATGATATTTTGTAAAACAAAAGAAAAATGTTTTTTTGGGGTGTTTTTTTGGGAAGGGAGGGGGGTAAATAGCCCAAAGGATTAATACAAAAAGTATTTTGATTGAATCAAAATACTTCCTTTGTTAGTCGAAGTGTTTGGATTGTGATAAAAAAGGTGCGCTATTTTTGTAGCGTTTTTAGATTATGTGTTTGTTTGGCTAAATTTTTTTGCCAAGGTGTTTAAAAAGTTAGTTCTTTCATCAACGATACCAATTTCTTGTCCCAGCAATTTAAAGTTAGCAATTTTGGGAGGTTCTATGTAGAATAATTGTGGGGCAAAAGGGTTTTCGGTGTATTTTTTTCGCAATTCCATTAATAATCTACCTAAAGCGTTGATACCTCTTAGTATGTTATCATCGTTTTTATCTCTAACTGCCCCCCAAAAAGTATCTTTGACACTATCTTCCACAATAGCTTGGTTATTGGTACTTAATAATAAGTTGCCAAACTCAATAAAATTTTGTGCCAGCTTGACACGCAAACACCACCGCATAATGTCTACTTTACTTTCGTCGAAATCTTTTCTGGATTGTTCTTTATAGGGTTTAATTAACATTTTAGCGGTCATTGGGCTTTTTTCGGCAATGATAAGTTTTTGTAAATCGGGTAGGTGTGGAAACCTACAACATTGATACAAGGCTTCAGATGTTAGAATAGGTACATCATTAATTTGTAACAGAAAACCCGCTGCCATGTTTGATAGCCCTCCAAATGCTTCTTTTGTTTTTTTAAAGCAAACCGATTCAGAAGCTAAATAAGTTCTTTCTTGATATTTTGAGTTTTTCATGATTGCTAATAATTTTGGAGGGGCACAAAAATTAATAAAATAATTAACATAAACCCTGCACGCGTGACATTATGCAAAATAATAATTATCTAATATCACCCTTTCAGGGTTTTTCGTTATCGGACATGATTCGTTTTTTCTATAATCATATCACCCCGTTGGGGTTTGTTTATCGGAATGTATTTGCTGTTTTTCGTTTGTTGTTTTCTACTACTCTGTCCAAAAATCAAAAAATAATAATAAAATCGGCTATTCATCGGACTAAATGGGAGCTAAACACAAAAAACAGACTTTATAAACACAAATTTTTTGCGGCTATTCGCTTAAAAATTGGTTCACAAAGTCTGTTCTCAAAAGGTTTATCCTGCTATAAAAAACTATTACTATGCTTTAGGAGTACTTGCCTCATTAATTTTAGCGGCTAACTTTTTAAGTGCGTCAAAAGTAATAGACCCCGGACGCTCCAACGGTAAGCCATACACGCGGCTCCAACACAATTGTGCCATCACGCCCAATGCACGCGACACACCAAAAAGGACTGTATAGTAGGTATATTCATTAAAACCGTAGTGCAAAAGGAGTGCGCCCGAATGTGCATCAACATTAGGGAATGGATTTTTGATTTTACCCGTTTCCCCCAATACGCGCGGTGCCACATTATAGATTTTCCAGACCAACTGACAAAGGTTGTCGTCGGGGAAATAGGTTTTGGCGAAGTCCTGTTGAGCAAGGAAGCGTGGGTCGGTGCGTCGGAGGACAGCATGACCATATCCTGGCACCACCTGTTTGTTGGCGAGGGTTGTTCGGATATATTGCTCGATTTCCGCTTCTGTTGGCGACTCTGTTCCAAGTGCTTTTTGCATTTTGAATATCCAGCCGATGACTTCCTGATTCGCCAAACCGTGCAACGGTCCTGCTAAGGAGTTGATACCACTTGAAAAAGCATAGTAAGGGTCACTTAGCATCGAACCCGTAAGGTGTGTGGTGTGTGCCGAACCATTTCCGCCTTCGTGGTCAGCGTGTATGGTGAGGTACAAACGCATCATGCTCTTAAAACTTGGGTTATCTATGCCCAACATATGTGCAAAATTGCCCGCCCAATCCAAATTTGGCTCTGGCTCAATGTGATGACCGTTGTGAAAAGTACGTCGGTATATATAAGCAGCCACTCGCGGCAATCGGGCAATCAAGTTCATGGCATCTTCATAGACATATTCCCAATAAGTATCTTTGCTTATGCCGCGCTCATATGCCGCAGCGAACTCCGAATCGTTTTGCATGGCAAGGATAGCCATACTAAACTGCGTCATGGGATGTGTATCAAGGGGCAATCCGTTGAGCATCGCAAAAACATGCTCTGGAACGTTGCTTCGGCGCTGCCATTCGGCGCTAATAAATTGTACGTCTTCCTCCGTAGGCAGTTCGCCGATAAGCATCAGGTAAAAAATGCCTTCGGGCAAGGGAGAAATACCACCGGGAATGCGTGGCAGCTTTTCGCGAAGTTCAGGAATAGAGTAACCTCTGAAGCTAATGCCAAGTTCGGGGTCTAAGGCAGAGGTATCAGTCAAAAGACCTTTGATACCTTTCATTCCGCCGATGATTTGGTCGATAGTGTATTCCCCCACAACTAAATGACCAGATTCTTTATTGAATGCTTTGAGTTCTTGGGCTAAAGGGAGGGCTTTAGCCGCAAATTTTTGCTTTAAGATGTCCATGTTGTTGTATAATAAGGCTTTATTGATATGGTAAAGATGACGAAAAGATAGTACTGAATTGGGCTGTAAAGGTACATATTTTGCTAAAATGCGCCAAAAAAAATGTTGTTTTTATGTAAGAAAAGCCGAAAAAAGGCTATTTTGGGCTTTATTTCGGTGTTCATCTTGCGATATGATAACAAAAAAAGTTTTTTCGTGTTCCGTTTAGATTATTTTGTTGACTATATCTTTTTGGGCGTTCCCCTGTGGGTCGGGCTTTACAGGGCTTCGCTCCGCTACGGTGCAAGCACCAGCCTTAACAGGCTGCCCTTACAATCCCTAACGCGCTTCGCCCCTCGCACGCTTTATCTTATTGTTCGGAATAATAGCATTTTGTTCTGCCCAAATAAGCAAACAAAAACATTAGAACAAACTTTGTGTAGCAGCATGGAGGCTTTGTTGTATGCGTTTCTCACAAATCTCAAAATAACTGTCCTCCACCTCAAAACCAATAAATTGACGCTGCAACTGCACACAAGCAACGCCCGTGCTGCCACTTCCCATGAACGGATCCAAGACCGTTTGTTGTTCGAAGCTCACCAATTTGACCAAATGCTGCATCAATTCGACGGGTTTGATTGTCGGGTGATGATTGAATTTGTCCGCTTGTTGTCGGACTTTGGGTACGACAAAAAATTTATCATAGCCATCTTCAAAATCATCGGTGCGGAGGATATTGGCGCTCACCCTACCGTTTGGGTGTGGGTTATGCCCCACTTTGCCTTCGTCTTCGGGATAAGGAATGCGCGTCTGTTCGAGGTTGAGCGCACCCGTACCGTGTTCGATGATGTTCTCTGCCACCGTCAGCCCTTTGTCTATGGGTTTTTGGACGAGGATAATGGGTTCATAAGCAGGTTTTAGCCCCAGCCCTGCGCCTTTGTATCGTTTGCCAATATCGGAGGCAGTTTCGTATTTTGTTTTTCGTGAGGCGGCATAATAGTTGTCTGCTCCACCTTTTTTGTAGCCTTGCACATAGTTATATTCGCCAATGGCAGTGCTTTCGACACCAAGGGTTTTGTCAATATCCAAAGCAATATCACGACTTTTGGGCATTCCGTTGAGATATGCCCAAAACAATACGTCTTTTATCAAGAAACCGCTGTCTTCCAAATCAACCATAAGGCGGTGCATGAGCCGCACGGCAGAAAACACCAATCCAAAGCCGCCGGGTTTTAGGACACGCCAAGCATCTTGCCAAATTTCTCGTTGCGGGAGGGCTTTGTCCCATTCGTGGTTTTGAAACGAAATGCCATATGGAGGGTCGGTCACTAAGGCATGAACACTTGTATCAAGCAAAGGCTTTAAACCATAGCAAGAGGAGTGATGCAAAATGTAGGGGGGTGTGGTGGCGTTCAAGGGGGAGGTTTTTAGATGGGTGATGGTTTGGAGTTGGGGGAGTGGGGTGGTTTTTGGGGGGTTTTTCTATTTGGTTTTGGAGGCTAAGTTTATTTGTATTGGTTGACAATATGCTGCAAAACGCCCAATAATGCTTCTAAAGGCTTCAGGGGATAAACAATTTTGTCTACCTCGATGGTTATTTCGTCTGCAAAACGCAAAAATAGCCAATTATCGCCTGTTGTGATAGCGCCATAAACGATTTGTGTGGGTTCGCCTCTTCTTTCGTTCCAAATTCGGGTAGCATACATTTCGGCGGCACACTGCGGAACGGCTGCGGCGAGCGACCCGCTTAGTTTTGCTTCAACGACGGCTATAATAGGTGCGTCGGGAACGATGGTCAAAGGGAGTCGCGCCAATAAATAATCGCAAAAACCTTGCAAACCTTTCGTTGCGTCCACATCAAAATTGAAACCCGAATAGACCGAAAAAACATTTTTGTTGTTCTTTTGGAGTTCCCTCAAAATCGGAGCAATCAAAAATTCGGATCTTGCTTTTTCGGTATCCAACGAAACATCTGTTGCACTCTCCAAAGTTTCCACCAGCATAGCAGTTGGTAGTACGGGCTTGATGGTTTCGTCTGCAAATAATTTTGTTACCACTGTGCGCAAGCCCAACATTTTTAAATCCTCAAACGTAAATTTGGAATAGTTTTTTGTATTGCGCTTGGGCATTTTAGTCGTTTTTTGGAAGGGATTGAATTTGTTTACAAAAGTTTTTGGGGGCAGAAAATCTTATTTGAGAGTTTGTTTTATGGGTTCAATAGAGTACAATTACTCTGGTTTTTGAATAATGTATGGCACTTGGGGTTCGGCAAATAATCTCATTGCTGCTTTTTGTGTTTCAAAAATTGGATAATTGGAGATAAATAATTCTTCTCCTTTTTGGTTAGATTTTTTGGTGATGTTCCGCATACCGTAGGTCAAATTCCACGCGTTTATTTCGGCAAAAGAAAACAAATTGCGGATATAATCGCTATCATCGTAGGTAATTAACCATTTATGGGAGCATTTTTGCAAACTTTCGGCTAATCTTTCATGGTCAAACGCTTTGTGTAATTTGCCATTTTTGCCATATAAAGCCGATTTTGTGGCTGAAAAATAAGGTGGGTCTAAAAATAGGAATACGTTTTTACCTTCCTTTGTCAATAACTCGCTATAATCTACGTTGGTGATTTGGGTATTGGATAATTGTTTTGCAAAAGGTATTAATCGTTCGACGCTGGACAAAGTAAATCTATCATTATAGGCTTGTTGCGAAAATCCTCCTGCTTCTGTTGTTCCTGAAAAGGTGATTCTGTTGCATACAAAAAACGCGCTTGCTTTTTGCGTTTCATCAAAATTAGGCATATTGTCTATCAAAAAACGGTGCAATTCTTTGCCATTTTGATACGTTTCTTTCCACATGTTTACTTGTGTGATAAGTGTTTGGATATCAGTTTGGCATTTTTTCCAGAAATAATACAGTTCGGGATACAAATCATTTATCCAAAACTGTTGGGTGTGGTATTTTTGTTTTAGGTACAAAAATACGGATCCTCCACCTAAAAAAGGCTCGCGATATTCACTAAAATCAGGTACTAATGACGCAATTTTTTCGACCGCTCGGCTTTTACCGCCTGGGTATCTTAAAGGGCTTTTTGTCATAGCCTCATACTGTATTTTTTCTATGGTAGCATTTATTTTCATAGTGTAAAAGTGTGATTTCTTTAGAAGTTATTATGCCCCATAAATTTTTTGATAATCCATCAATACGGTTTCAATCAATTGGGTATCGGCAATTTTGGTTTGGATATGTAAGACTTTTCGCAACTGGCTGGCTAAGGCAAAAGTAATGGTTTCGTTTTGGATAGAATAGGTTTTTTCGTAGGCAGCCGAAATAAGTTGGATATCTTCGTCGGTGAGGTTGGCGACTTGCGGGAACTGTACTTGGTAGTTGGGCGGCAGGTCTAATTGAAAGTCATAGTGCAAGGCTACAGGTGCATTTTCGACAACGACAATCGTATTGGCAGCCATGTCACCCAATCGTTGTGATTTGGCAGTAAGGATAATTGCCCAAGTACCAATAGAACCCGATGTGAGCATGACTTCCACCAAACGAAACATCCATCGCAAAATAATGTTACCCAAACGCAAAGGCGAGCCGTCCATTTGCACTACCCTCAATCCCATAATCATTTTGCCTATCGATTTTCCCCCAAAAAGCAATTCACAAACGGGATGATACAAACCCACCGGCAGAATGATGAACAAATAAACATAGTAGGCAGCTTGAAAATCCATCCAAGCATCTAACCTGCCCGTTCTGTCCAAGACATAAACAAAAGCCACTATGTAGGACCATATTAAAAGGGTATCTAACATAGCTGCAATGAATCGCCTACCAATACCTGCAATTTCGTATTGTAGGTTAACATGTTGCGTAGTTTCAATTTCTAAATGGCTGTAAGCATTAGGCATAGCGCGGGGGAATGGCATTATTTACTGCAAAAGTACTATTTTTTTGTGGTTCTATTATCTATTCTGCCAAAAAAGCCCTACATTTGCCACATATAATCGATAAATTATGCGCGAACCTGCTTTTGTTAGCCGCAATAAGGCAAAATGGCAACGTTTTGAAGAGATGTTGCGCGGTGCTAATCGTGCCAATGCCACACCTGATGAAAAAGCCGATTTGTTTATTCACCTGACCGACGATCTGTCCTACGCCAAAACTTTTTATCCTCGCAGCAAAACGACCCAATATCTAAACCAGCTAACGTCGAGTATTTATAGCCTTATCTACAAAAATAAACAAGAAGATAGGGGAAGAATCATGCGCTTTTGGACACAAGAGTTGCCCTTGTTGTATTATGAACAAAGACGTTATTTGTTGTATGCCTTCTTGATTTTTGTGTCGGCAGTCGTATTGGGTGTGGTGAGTTCTCATTATGACAACAATTTTGCTCGGCTTATTTTGAGCGATGGTTATGTGAATATGACCCTCGAAAACATAGAAAAAGGCGACCCCATGGGCGTATACAAAACCGGTAATGAATGGTATGTGTCCGTTGTAATAACCATTCACAATATTCGGGTGTCTTTTTTCTGTTTTGTAATGGGTATTTTTTCTTCTTTGGGAACAGCTTTCATGTTGTTATATAATGGCACGATGGTGGGTGTTTTTCAGTATTTTTTCTATCAGCGCGGTTTGTTCTGGACATCTTTCCTAACCATCTGGATTCATGGTACGCTTGAGATTAGTGCGATTATTATTGCTGGTGCAGCGGGTATGGTGATGGGCAATAGTGCGTTGTTTCCGCAAACTTATTCGCGCATAGACTCGTTCATCCGTGGTGCCAAAAAAGGCGTAAAAATGCTGTTAGGATTGGTGCCTGTTTTCATTGTGGCAGGTTTTTTGGAGGGCTACGTAACACGCCACACCGAAATGCCTACTTGGTTGAAGATAGCTATCATTGGTGGGTCTGCTTGCGTGGTTTTATTTTATTTTGTCTTATACCCTTTTGCTTTGGGACGACAAGAAGCACAAAAAACAGTGGGACAACAGTCAGTATAATGGCAAAATTTTGCTTTGCTCTGCTCAAGTTTTTCAAATTCCTATTTTTGTGCCATAATACTTGTTAGCGTTTTGTTTATAAAAATCCTTAAAAAACCAGCTTTTCAACACCCATTCAAAATTGTATCATCTTTTTTTAACCATAATTTTAAAACAATGTCAGCACTCGGAAAACAGGGTGTGTCTGTTCGCAACAACGACATTACCATTTTTGTGGGTTATGCGCCCGAAAATGCAGAACAATCCGAAAAACTGCGCCACCAATTAGCCTTTTTTCAAAAACGCAAACGCCTTTATCCCATCGATTTCCAATTCGAGACCGTTTTGATGAAAATTGGTGATGATTATGACACACTTAGTCAAACAGTAAAGGAGCTTTTGGCACGTTCAGAAATCATCATTTTGTTGATTAGCGACAATTTTGTAAATTCTGATTTTCACTACGACGAAGAACTCTTGGTGGCTATTGAACACCACAAACAGCAAAACAGTTATGTCGTTCCTGTTTTGTTGGATTTTTGTTTGTGGGAAGAGCTACCTTTGGACAATATTCCCATTTTGCCCGACTTGTTGGAACAAAATGCTGAAAAGAAACGTCCTGTGTTGAGCAAAAATTGGCAGACAGAAGACGAACCTTTTTTTGTGATAACCAAATATATTAGCAACCTCATTCGCCAGATAGAAATGGACAACACTTTGCCACCACCTACCACCGAAACAAACAACTTAAATCAGCCTTCCTCTTTGAGCAAAGAAACAGACTTTTTGCCTCCTCCCGACCTTACCGCCTCCGCTGGCGATGTTCCTGATGAAATAGAAGAAAAAACAAATGAACCTTCCTTAGATGATTCTCCCAAATCCATCAAAGTGCCTTTCGCTATAACAGTTCCTCCCATTGCTACAATGATTAAGGACGATAGTGCCGATGATTTTTCGACCGAATTATTGGAAAATGAAATAACAACCGAACGTTCCAATAGTCCTGCAAAGAATACATTGACAAGTGGCGGCAAAAAAACACCCAAAACTATCAAACGTAAAAACAAAAAGTCTACTAAATCTATTAATGACCCAAACCTATATTCTATGGATAATCCCCGCAAGAAAAAAGAAAAAAACTCTCCACTCGACGCAGCCTCTTGTAACTACGATGCCGTTTATGATTACAATCAGGGCATAGCCATTGGCGTAAAAGATAATCAATGGGCGTTCTGGAACAGCAAAGGCGAACAATTGTCCGACTCGTCCTACGATGCAGGTGTAGAAACTATGTATGATAGGGCGCGCATCAAAAAAAATGGCAAATGGGGCTGGATTAACAAAAACGGCGAAATATTAGTCGAGCCGCAGTATGATGACAGTTCTGTATTTGGTGAAAATGGCTTGGCAAAGGTGAAAAAGGATAACCTCTGGGGCTGGATAAACCAAAATGGCAAGGAAATTATTCCACTACAATACGAAAACACTTACCATTTTGCTGGTGGCTTGGCATTGGTGAAAGCCAACAACCTTTGGGGCTGGATAAACGAACGTGGAAAAATAGTGATCCCGCTTCAATATTCCACTGCCTATCTGTTCGAAAATAGCATGGCATTGGTAGAAAAAGATGACAAATGGGGTTGGATTAACCCCAAAGGCAAAACAGTCATTCCTTTTGACTATGATTTCGCACACGATTTCAGGGAAGGACTCGCTGTTGTGTGCAAAGATGACCGCTGGGGCTACATTAACCGAAAAGGAAAAATTGTCATTCCATTGGAATATGACGGTGCGCAATGGTTTGAAGGTGGCGTGGCAGAGGTGGAAAAAGAAGGAGAATACTTTTTTATTACTGCCAAAAACAAAAGAGTAGATATTTAACCGTATAAAAAAACAACCTTTCGAAAGATTAAAACTTTCGAAAGGTTGAGACCAAACAGGACAAGGAGGAAGGGGTTTTACCTATTCAACTGCAACAAAATAGCTTTTGCTTGGTCATTATTAGGTTGTTTTTGCAGCACTTTGCCGAGCAGTTGTCGTGCTTTGGCTTTGTCTTGTTGGAGCAAAAGCAGTGCGGCATAGTTCATCAATGCTGCGGTATAGTCGGGATCTAAGGCGAGGGCTTTTTGATAATACTGCTCTGCTCGCGAAAGATTGCCGATATTGACATAGACAAATCCCAAATTGGTAAGCGCCGAAACGTGTTTGGGGGTTTCTTTAAGCAATTGGTTGAGTAATTGTTCTGCTTTTTGCCATTGGCTGTTTGCCATGTAGCAGGCTGCCAATTTGTTTTGAAAATCGCTTTGTAGTGGCAACAATTGATTGGCACGTGCGAAGAAACTTTCGGCTTGCGCAATATTTTTTTGTTGCCAAAAAGCCTCTCCTATCCGATACGCCGTCCACGCTTTCTGAACATTTTGAGGAGCAATTTTATTAATCGTCGCAATAATCTTTTCATAATTTTCTTGTAGATAATATAAATGAATAGTGGCATCAAGAAGTTGGTGCGGTGCATATTTTTGAGTGGCAGCATTGAGATAGTATTGCGCCGAATCTAACAAATTTTTGTTTTTTCCGCTTGTATAGCTTTCGAAATAGTGCAAATAGCCCTGCGCACGACTCAAAGCGCTGGGGTGTGGGTTGTTGGCAGCCACCAAACCGATAAACTTCTCCACCTTTTTTTTCTCTCGTTCGGGAATAGGGCGGCGAATGTAGTGGTCATGCACCGTCACGTGTGGAATATCGATGCTTGGCGAAGGTGGAAGGTGGCAAGCATAACAATTATTTTTGTTTTGCTTTTGTCGTTGCTGCTCCGATAAGCTACAAGTTTTCTGTTGGTGGCACTTTTGGCAGGTTGCATTAAAATGTTCGGCAGGGGTTTGGCGCACGCTCACATGCGGGTTGTGACAAGTCCAACAATTCATTTCGCTTTTTTGATAACATTGACTTTTGGTCAAACGGTGTGCTTGTGATGCCATGATGAATTGGGTTTGGTTGCCATCATATTCAGGCAAATATACGTCCATTACATCAGACAACAAACGCCCCGGACGAAAAGTATAAAAATCATCGGTTTCTTTTTTCAATACAGCGATACCCTGCAAATGACAACGCTGACAAACGCTCATTTGATAGTCGCGCGAGGGCAAACGGCGAGGATTGACAATACTGTAATCAGTATGCAAAGCGGTATCGATGACTTCGCCTGCCAATTTCCGCCTAATATGTTCGCCACCTGCACCATGACAGCGTTCGCAATCAATACCATGGGCTACTTTGAGGAATTTGTTCTCCGATTCGCTCACAAAATTGCTTTTACCGTTGTGACAACTCATGCACTCCTGCCCAATGATGCGCTGAAAACGCGAACTAAAACCACTACCAAATCCTGGTGCCAAATCCCATATCCCCTTTTGAGTATAAAATGTGATAGGTGCTTGGTAAAGATAGCCGTTTTCTTCATAGATATGTGAGTTGGTGTGCTGTCCCGACCCGATAATATAGCGAATATACTGGGTGAATTGATGCGTTGTGTCTCCTTTTTCTACACGGTATTCTTGGATAAACAAAGAATCATTGCGCCAAAAAGGATGATAATAAAATTGGTTAATGGAGTCATATACAACTGTATGTTTGTCAAATCGGGCGGCAGATTTGCTGTGTGTTGCCACATCAAACGACAAACCCATGCCCGTGTGCTGAAATGTTTCAAATTTGTTGGCGTGGCAAGCTCGACAAGTTTCCATGCCTACATAACTTACTGTATCGTGTAGGTTGAGGTAGGGCAAACTGCTATCAAGAACAATGTTCTGTGGAACATCGCCACTACATCGCCACACAAGCACCAAAAATAAACACAAAAATCCGATTAGTAGGCTTCGTTGCATAGAAAAGAAAATAGTCGAAGAAAATAATACCTGCAAAGATACAAAAATTTTGGGGCTTATTATTTTTTTGTGCGGAAAAAGTGTGGCATTTGAGGGTTTGGTGCATGATTTAGCGGCTGTTTAACAAAAAAAATCTAAATGTGCTGATGAATATTTATTTGATAGGCTTTATGGGTGCGGGCAAAAGCACGATTGGAGCGGCTTTGGCGCACCGTTTGGGTTATGATTGGGTGGATACCGACCAACTTATCGAGCAACAGGAGCAACAAAGTATTTCCAATATTTTTGCCGAAAAAGGAGAAATATATTTCCGACAATTAGAGAAAAATATATTGGAGCAAAATTTGGCAACTAAAACTCAATTGGTGGTGGCAACAGGTGGTGGAATGCCTTGTTTTTTTGATAATTTGGCAACAATGCAACAACAAGGCATTACAATATATTTAGATGTACAACCAGCTATCTTGGCACAACGTTTGTGGCAACAAAAAGCACAACGTCCCATTATCGCCAATTGTACAACTTTTGATGAATTGCTATACAGTATTGAACAACGTTTGGCACAAAGACAAATCTACTATGAACAAGCACAATATCGGATTGATGCCGAGCAAAATATCGAGCAAATTATTGTTACCATCAGCTATTTCATTCGTCTAAAAAAAACACGATAATTGCATTCACTAAAGCAACCTTTAGGCGCATTTTTGCGTTATATAGGTAATCAAAAGATAAATTTTCCTAAAACCCAAAAACCATGAAACGCATAATTTTTACGATTGTTTTTTTGTTGTTCAACCAACTATTGGCATGGTCGCAGTGCAACCCTGCCACTTTGACTTGGTTACAAAACATTATGATTGCCCATTGCGATGACCCTTGTGTGCTGGAATATCGAACAGGCACGTTAAGCGATGGAACTGTCTTGTTTTTTCCACAAGTAGACCCTAATTGTACGGCAGTTGATTATCCTACAACTTATTATGACTGTTCGGGCGAGATTTTTTGTGTGCAGGGCGAAATATTGCCGTCGGATATGTGTCCGCTTGGCTTTAATCTTAACAATGTCATGCCTATTGCCTCGCCTTGCGATGAGCCTGTAGAATGTATTGACCCTTCGTTGATTGATCCCAACGGCATTTGTCCGCTGATTTATGCTCCTGTTTGCGGCTGCAACGGTGTGACCTACGACAATGATTGCATTGCTCAAAAATTAGGTGGTGTCACCTTTTGGACAGATGGACCTTGTGGGTCAGGTAATACTTGTGAGCCTACTTCTTTGCCTTGGTTGCAAGAAATGATGCAAGCGGCTTGTAATGACCCGTTTAGCTGCAACGACCAATTTTTTATGACCACAGTAAACGGACAAACTGTTTTTTACAATACCATCAATATGATGTGCGCCGATTTCCCGACCAACTACTATGACTGCGATGGCAATGTTATTTGCTTTACGGGTGGTTTGTTGGGCGGCAATTGTACATCTGAATTCTTGGCAGGTCTCAACAATCCAAGTTCTTTAATCGGACCGAATTGTGGTGGTGCTTGTGTTGATTCAACCCTAATCAACCCCAATGTCATGTGTCCTGATATTTATCAGCCCGTTTGTGGTTGTAATGGTGTGACTTATGGCAATAGCTGTGAGGCTATTAATTATGGCGGTGTGACAAGTTTTACGCCCGGTGAATGTCAAGGCGGGGTTTGTAATGCCAATTTTAGCTTCACTGATTCGTTGGGTGTGTTCTATTTCTATGACAGTTCAACAAGTGGCAGTCCTATCATCGATTGGACGTGGAAAATTGCCGATACCATTATTTTGTCAGGACAAAATGTTACTTACAACGCTGGTATTTCGCCTGTGTCTTTCCTTATTCCTGTTTGTTTGACCATTACCACTGCGGACGGTTGCATGAGTTCTTTCTGTAGCGAATTTGCTCAACAAAGTTGTTATTTGTATCCAAGTTTCAGCTATGTTGCGACTGGCAATGCCTATACGTTTAGTAACACATCGACTGGTTTGGGTGGCCCTGATACCTATCTTTGGAATTTTGGTGACGGTGTGGTCTCAAGTCTACAAAACCCTATTCATATCTATGCTGCTCCGGGCAGTTATAATGTTTGTTTAACAATTGATGGTTTGATTCAAGGGTGTAGTGGTGAGATGATTTGTGAAGTGGTGAATGTTATTGCCGATGGTGTAGAACCTATTCGTCAAAACTATCAAATCAGTATTCAACCTACTATTTTAGACCGCAATTTGCAAGTCAATTATACTTTGCAACAAACCGAAAAAGTAGTAGTACAATTGTTTGATATGTCAGGCAAAGTGGTAGCAACTTTGGCAAATGCCCAGCAAAATGTAGGCAAACAGCAATTGACGTTTGAGTCTACGGCGGTTTTGCCACAAGGCATTTATGTGGTACATATCCAAACACCCACTTTCCAATATAGCCAGAAAGTCGTGAAATTATAGTGTATATTTTGGTCATTAAACTATAAAAAAACAGCCCGTTTCCAGAGTTTGGAACGGGCTGTTTTGGGTTATTATTATCAAAACTATTCAGATAAGTCTTTTTTATTTGCCAACATACGTTCTATATCGCGCTGAACTTGTTCCATCGCTTCGCCCCTAATGATTTCGGTCGATTTGAGGTTTTCGGTAGCGATTTCCTCAGCATCTTCCAATTTTCGTCTTTCGAAATCCTTAATCAAATCGTCCAACTCGTTTTCTTCTTGCAATACTTGAGCAATGGCTTCGTTACGCACCACTTCGGTCGACTTAAGGTCTTCGTCCATAAAATCGCTGGCTTTGATTTCTTGTAACAAAGTAGCGTCCATTTCCGCCTCTGTTTCATCGGCTACCGCTGTGGCTTGTTCTTCCACCATATCAGGCACATCATCAGCAACGCTATTGGCAACATCAACAAGTACTTCAGTAACAGTGGCGGTTTCGCTTGTTTCGGCAATTGTTTCTTCATTCCGAAAGTTGGCATCTACTGCTTCAGCAGTAGCCTCGTTGCTATCAGCAGACATATCCGCCGCAGCGGGCATTTCGTCGGCTATTAGTTCTTCTTCTACCATTTCGCCCTGTGTTGCGCTTGCTCTGTCAGTTTCGGCAGTATCCTCTACAAAAGTGGCAGTATCTTTGTCTTCGGGCAACACATCGGCAGTCGTATCCACTTCATCAAAGGCAAGAGCAGCCAAGGCAGCAGTTGGCACGGTGGCAGTGTGTGCAAGTTCTTCGGTGGTTTGTGCCAAAGGAGCATCTTGTTGGGCGGTTTCGCTTTGAGTAGCTACCAAACATAATTTATCTCCAAAATCCACTTTAAACCAACTGCCGCGTGCATGTTGTTGCAAACTATTGTACAATTTGGCGGAAGGTGTTTCGTGATAGACCACCAATTGCAAACTTTCGTCGGATAAATTGTCAGTGGCTTGGTAGGTTGTGTGTTCATCGGAGCTATCAATGATACCTTGCAGATTGTATCGGCTTTCGAATTGCTCTTTTGAAAATGGCAACACACTATCAAAACGTTTATTGCGTTCGTAGGTATCCAATAAATTGTCAATGTCTTTGGGGTCGTTTAATTGGTCGGTGGCAGCACGGTCAATAATAACACGGTATACTTCGCGGGTATTGTCTTTCAATTCGTCGTTTTCGTTGGCTAAATGCTGGCGCAAAATGTGACTAAGAGCAACAACATCTTGCATTGTGGTACTGTATTCGTTTCGGAAAATACTGGCATTATTCAATTTGACCTGTTGGTCGGCAGTCACAAAAACATTGTCTATCTCCAACGAACCATGACTATTGTTTTGTTCTTGCAAATAACGAATAGCATTATTGGCTTGACGCAACAAAGATTCCGTCGCATCGGCTTGGGCTTCGGCACGCTCGACATATTCCCAAACACCAATACGAATGTAATCTAACTGTCCGAGCGGGTTGATGTTTTCTATTTCGAAATAATCATACAACTGCACCAAATTGTCATGAGACAAAGTTGCCGCTTTTTGCATGTTTGCTTTAAAAGCAATAGGTGTCAAATTGCCCAAATGGTGATAAAATTTCAACACCACTGGTTTTTGTTGTTGTATGTCGGTGGCTTTATATATGCGCGAGGCGCTGCCGTCCGCTAACCAATCAGTTGTTGGTTCATAGTCATATCTGTTCTGTAGGAGCATGTTATACTATTTTAGTTCGTTATTAATGTGTGTTATTGGGGCGTAATATTAGGGATATTTTATGAGAAAATGATATTTTGGGTGTATCTTTGGCGCATTTTTTTTAGACTATTTATTTTCTTACGCCAAAATGACAAAAAAAACTGATTTTTGCCGCTATATGGCACTTTGTGTCACTTATTTTGTGTTATTATTCTGCATTATAAACACTAATACAATGGCGCAAAATGCGACGAATGTTGTTCTACATAACAAAAATGGTTGGGAATTGGGCGCACATTATGGTCGCATAATCAAACATACACCCATTTTTTTGCCTTCCATTACCGAAAGTTCTTCGGTGTTTTTTTTGCGCCATATTTGCCAAACCAATGGCAGCCAATTGTGGCACCAATACCATCATTATCCTATTGTGTCGTGGCAAGGCATCTATGGACGTTTTGGCAACCGTTCCGTTTTTGGAGAAGGTTTCGGTTTGGTTCGAAGCATTGGTTTTGTGAATCGTTGGGATAATTTTTCGTTGCGCTACACTTTGGGAAGTGGTCTCGCTTATATCAGCCGTCCGTATCATCGCCTCAACAACACAACCAACAATGTCATTGGGTCGCATTGGAACAACTGTACTACCGTCCAAATATCGGCAGTGTGGCAGGCTGCCAATCATTGGGCAGTGTTGGGCGAGGGTAGCCTGACGCATTTCTCCAACGCCCGCAGCCAAGCACCCAACTTAGGCATCAATGTAGCAGCGGCAGGAGTGACTTTGCGTTATTCCTTTGATACAGATATTGCTCCCAATCAATCTGCCACTTTGCCCGACCTACCACCTTTTGTGCGCTCTAAGTGGCACATCGGAATGCGTTTGGCATACGGGCAACACGCGGGAGAAACAGCTTGGGGACCGTCTTTTCCTATCTATGTGGCAGATGTATTTGTTACTAAACGGTGGCGACCAGCTTGGCAGTTTTTGGCAGGTGTAGAAACCAATTACTATGAATCTATTCGGTGGTTTGTCCTCAACCAAGTGGCTTTTCCTAGCAACCAAGCAACAGCAAAAGCGCTTAAAGTAGCGCCATATCTGGGCGTAGAGAGTTTTTTTGGACGTTTTTCACTCCTGCTCACCACAGGTTTTTATGCCTATAATCCCTTTTTGCAACGACAGCCTTTGCCTGCTAAATTGGGAGTACAATACTATTTTCGTCCCACTTATCAACACTACGGAAAACAATTGTTGGTTGGAGTTTACTTGCGAACGCATTATGCCAATGCAGATTATTTTTCGGCGGGAATGGGATATATTTTTTGAAGAAATTATGCGTTTTAATTTTTTATTTTTTGAGTTTTCTCAAACTGTTTATCGGTCAAACTTTCTAAAAACGCCACAATAGCAGCCTCTTCTTGGGCTGTAAGTAAGAGTTCTTGGTTCAACACTGTATCGCGGTTGATGGGGTGTTGTACAAACGACTGTGGTTGGTTGTAATAATGCACAACTTCGGCTAAGGTTTTAAATTGTCCGTTGTGCATATAGGGCGCAGTAACTCCCACATTTCGCAATCCCGGCACCTTGAAACGTCCAAGGTCGTCGGGGTTTTTAGTAATGTCAAAACGTCCTTTGTCTGTCCATTGTTGTTCGTCATACAAACCGATATTGCGAAATTCGTCACCTGTAAAATCGGGTGTAAAATGACATTCAACACAGCGAGCTTTGGTTCTGAACAACAAACTGCCTTGCAAAACGGTTGCTGTTATTAAAGAGCTGTCGTTGCTAACCACATATTTGTCCCAAGGCGTGTTGGCTGTTTCCAAAGTTCGCTCAAAAGCGGCGATGGCTTCGCCCAAGTTATGACTATTGGGTTGTTTGCCAAAAATAGTTTTGAACCATTGGCGGTATTGTTCGTTTTGTCGCAAACGGCGCACGGCTTCTTCTATGCTCAAGTTCATTTCATCGGGGTTTTGGATAGGTTGTAAGGCTTGCTCTGCTAAGGTAGCCGAACGTCCGTCCCAGAAAAAACTGCTTCGCGAGGCAGTATTCATAGCAGTTGGTGTATTGCGACGCGTCAATTTGCCATTGACTCCACTACTAAAAGCCACCGTATCGGCAAAAGCAAATTCGGGTTTGTGGCACGAAGCACAACTCACCGAGCGGTCGGAGGATAATATGGGGTCAAAAAATAATTTTCTCCCCAATTCGGCAGGTGTTTGTGGTGTATCGATGCTGCGAAATCCCCAAATCGTGACCAAAATACTTATAAAAAACACGCTCACAAGCGTTTGGGATAATGAAAATAATGTGTAGCACAATTTACTATTTGTTTGTTTTTTTTCTGTAATCATGATTTTTGTTTGTGTTGTTAGGAATAACTATTTGCTGTTTTTGCAGCACAAAGATACAGCTTCTTGTGGTATGGTTGGTACACAACAACAAAAAAACTGCCTCCGTCTTTCGGGGGCAGTTTTTTATATCGGATTTAGTAAGTCATTACAGGCTCAAGTTCTTTGGCAGCCGCTACAAAACCTTCCACTTTTTCAAGCGTAGGTAGCTGGCGAACCAATTTTTTTTCAGCATTCACCTCAACCATCTTAGCATGAAGGTTTTCGGGTTTGCGGTTACGCAATTCTTTTACGGTATCTACGCCTGATGCTTCTAACAATTCGGAGTATTCACCCGCAACACCTTTGATGCGGAACAAATCGGCATGATTACAGAATTTTAGAATTTTTTCTTTGGCAATGCCTGTCTGTTCTGCCAACTCTGCGCGACCTTTGGGAGTGGCTCCGCGCTCTAACAATTTTTCTACGGTTTTGATGCCAATAGCATTAAATTTTTCGGCTAAGGCAGGACCGATGCCCTCGATTTCGTCGATTTTATACGCCATAGTATACAGTATTTATTAGAAAAATAGAATATGATAATGGTTATTTTTTACCTAAAACATTGCCTAAGATGCTTCCCAATATATCGGCACCTCCTTGGTTTTGTTGTTGTTGACCGCCGCCGCCTAAGATGCTTCCCAACAAACCACCCAAAAGGTCGTTGCCGCCGCCATCAGTACGGGTAGCTCCACCTCTGTTTTTTTGCTGCTGTTGCTGCATACCGCCCAACAAACCACCCAACAAGCTGCCCAAACCTCCACCGCTACCACTATTGCCACCCAAAGCACCACCCAAAACCATTTGGATAAGGCTACCAGCATCGAAAGCTGAGTCGCCGGGGGCTTTAGACATGAACTTGCCGAGTACCATTTGCAAAATAGCGGGCATTATGCCCTGCGAAGCCGACAAAGCATTGGCAGAACTCAAACCTTGTTGTTGCAAGTGTCCGCCAAGCAATCCTGTTGCTTGTTGAAGAATTTGCTGCATCATGCCTGCGTCTACTTGTCCGCCCGACAACATATTTTGCAAACCTTCTACATTGCCGCTCGCTACTTGGTGCTGAAAAGCGGCTAAGAGAGAAGCCCCTGCTGCTTGTGCGGCATCTTGTGCTTGTTCGTTAGGCACATCGGGGTTTTGGATAAAGTAATCTTGTGCTTGGTCTTGCACCAAGCGGATAATTTGGTCTAACATGGTGATGTTATATGGTTTTTTTTATGATTAAAAGATAATGCTAAATACTCATTGCATTTACGGACCAATTTTTTTGAAAATTTGATACCTACTTGCACAACTAAGATCGAATACAAGCATAGTATCATTTTTTATAGTTATTTGTCCCAACAAAATATCACTATTAATAAAGATAGGTTTTTCCTCTTCGAACAAAGCCTTGCCTTCGCTTATGGTATAAGTAGAACTATTTTGGATACCTTTTTGTTGTTCAACAGCGCTCAACTTATAAAGTTTACCTTTGGTGGCTTTGTGGCTTTTGATGGTTGTAGGAGTAATTGTTAAAACACGTTCACAGCCACAACTCTTAGGTGTGATAATATATGGAAGTGTTGGTATAGGTGTTCGTCCTGGTTCTTCAAGATATTCTATCCATTGCCATTTACCCTGAATTTGTTGTTGTATACTTGTTTGGTTTTGAGCAGACAAAGCATAGCCACTTAACAATACGAGGAAAAACAACCCAAATACTTGTTGTACATATTTTTGCATAGCACTTATTACTAACTCATAGAAAAGTTCCTTCATCCTTTCGACGACCTCCACCTTTCAAAGTCACAAAGGTAAGGCATTTTGCCGAATATTTAGTCCATGAAACCCTATTTATTCCGAATTGAGAACTATTTTGCAGTCGGGGTGTTGTTTTTGGAGCAAATCTATGTCTTCTTGCGGAATAAGGGTGTCTGCAAAATTGAGATATTGTAGCAAATGCAAATTGATGATTGGCAAAATACTGCTGATAGCGCAGTGATTACAGTCCAAATAATTGAGACGGTGTAAGGGTTTGGCAAATTTCAGGTCTGTGATGCTCGTTTGTGCGATGGACAAATGGGTTAACTGGGGCAAAGTAGCAATTATTTTGGCATCAATATCATCGAGGTCTAATTGTTCGCAATAGAGGTGCGTAATGGCAGATTTGTGTGCAAGCGGCTCCAAACCCGTTATCGGCGTATGACTACAGTTTAACAGATTCAAATTTGGCAAAAAAGCCAACGGAAACAGACTCACCACATACGTATTGTTGCACATCAATTGGCGCAAAAAATAGGTCTCGCTCAAAGGCTCTAAACTGCAAATATCGGTATAGCTACAGTCCAATTCCTCCAAATGCTGGAACACCCGCAAGGCTTTGAGGTTGATAATAGCTGCATGGCTACAGTCTAAGCGTTTTGTTTGGAGCAAAGTTACTAAATTTTCGTCAGATGGCACAAAATTTTCGCTGTTTTTTTGCTCAAAAAAGCGTTCTGCAAACATTTTTTGCCAATTTTCGTGCAAATCGTCCCACCAAATTCGGCGCAAATCAGCAGAATCTAAATTATTGCTTGATTCAAAGGTTTCCTCATCGTCGGCTGATTTGAATGCCAAGTTAGACAACCATGCAAAAGGATTTAGTTCAGACAAGGTGTCGGTCACAATCCGACAATTGGGTTGATATTGGCGAAAGGCATGAACGGCATGGCGCGAAACGTTGGTATTTTTGCACTCAATACGGCGTAAAGCATTACAATATGCCAATGCCTGAAAATTACTAACAGGTGTGTTGTTGCAAATCAACTTGTGCAAGCGCGACAGTTTTGCCAAAGGACTAAGGTCGGTGATATGACAGTCCGAAATATCAATTTGCTCCAAACGCTCTAAGGCTGCTAATGGCTCAAGCGAAGTGATAAGCAAATGCGGTGCGATGCCCGATTTATGTTGATAATTGAGTGCAAAAGGAATCGCCACACTAATTTTTTTCAGTTGGCATATTTTTGCCAAATTGTATTCCGATGGGATGTTTTCGACATAATACATATCCAAAACGTGGTAACAAAAAATTTGTTTCCACGGTTCGGGCAAAGCCTGCCACCATGTTAGTCTTTTTTCGTAGAGCTGAGGGTTTTTCAGCTCTTTGCTGGGTGTATTGAAAGTAGTTGTGGGTGTTGTTGTCTCAATAATTATGGAATTGACCAACTGTTTGCCATGAAAAACTTGCTGTATGTTGGACAGATGCAGCAACAAGCCCAAATTTTTGATGTCGTTTTGTTCACAATGCACAATATTCAGTTGTGGCAATTGTAGCAAATATTCTATATTATTGACAAAAGTAGACTCGAAACGCAACACTTGCAAATACTTCAAATCGCGCAACGGCGACAAGTCGTCAACACGCGTAAAACTAATGTCCACAACCTGCAACAAAGGTAGATTTCGCAAAGGAGCAATGTTAGTCACTTTGGTATGGGCGCAAGAAATTTCGCGCAAACTAACCAATTCTTTCAAGGGAGATAAATCTTTGACTAAGGTTTTATCAATTTTCACCACCTCCAATTGCGGACAATGGCTCAAAGGCGAAATATTGCCCAAAGGTGTGTCGGTACAAGTGAAATGCACCAATTCGGGGAGATAAGCTATAGCATAAATTTCGGTGACTATGCAATGATGAATGCTCAAATGTCGCAAATGACGCAACTGCGCAAGTGGTTGTAAATTAGTAATTTTGGAATGACTAATTTGCATCTTTTTGAGCGCAATGATGTTTCGCAAATCCTCTATTGTTGGTGCTTGTTTTTTGCGCTGTTTGGTCCGAAGAGTCATTTGCTGTAGAAACAGTTGCTTCCATTGTGGCGTTAGATTATCCCACCAAAGTTGTAAAGCTTCGGGCGTTTGTAAGTTGTGTACCATATTAATATGAATTAACTAAACCGTTGAAAAGTGTTATTTGGGGTCTATACCCCAATACTTTTATCAATCGTATGTCACCTCAAAATCCACGTTATAGGCTTCAGGAATTTTGGGAACAACAATCCAATTATAATGCTCTATTATTGAAGGTTCGGAACAAGTTTTTTCCGATGTTACCTGTATACTATAGGTATACGTTTTGTCTTTGGGATTTGCCAATAATTCACGCTCATAAAAAGCATTGCAACCCGATATAGAAGTGTAATGCCCCAACAAGGTTTTGCGCGAAAAATCTATGGGCGGCAAAGTATAGTCCGCACATACTATGGAGTCGATAATTCCGTTATTCAACAAAGCATGATAACTTGTTGTATCGTCAATAACATAGCTTTCGTTGTCCAAATACATGCAGGAGGCAATACCAATTTCCTCCCAACCTTCAATAACAATATAGTCTTTGTTGCGACAAGATATCGCCATGACCACCAATAATACCATTAGCAGATGTTTCATAAAATATAATTCGTGTGATTTTTTTGTTATACAAAGACTGTTTTTTCTCCAATAAGGTTGCATCAAAACTACCGAAATGGTCGTTTTGTGGCGGAAAGTTCCTTAATTTTTCTTTCATATCCAAAACTTTTAGCGGAAAATTAGCAATTTTGTTGGCGGACTTGTTCCACAAAAAAACAAAACATTATCATAATTGCCTGATAATCAACGACTTATACATGTAATTTATCCAATTTGGCAATAAAAAAAAATTGCATTGAGCTTTGGAATTGCTTACAAAATGTTTTTGGAGTAGCCATAAAATCACCCTACCTTTGCTGCATCAAATCCTAAATTAACCTGCTGCCAGAAAAACCTTAGTTTACATTTGCCAAAAAAGTACAGCAGTGATGTTGCACCATTTAAACCTAAAAGTAAGTAAATACTGCCTTATTCTTAATTTCTGTTGCCCTAAAAACCTAATCCATGATAGCCATTTCCTATAAAAATTGAAATTAAGAAGTAGTGGTACTATTTTATTTTGTAAGATATCCAAAAATTTGCTGACATTTGCCGAAGGGATTTGGTAATGTCAGCATTTTTTTTAACCTTTGCACAAAAAAAACTTCTTTATATGAAACAGATATTCATTGTATTGTTGTTGCTCATATTGGGCAACTTTGCGGCAAGGCTTTTCGCTCAAGCAGCCAACACCATTCCTACTAACCAAGCTGTGTTGCTAAACTCTGATATTAGCACATCGATTGTTCGCTTCGATGTGCAACATTTTGAGCTACACGCCGTCACCACTCCTAATGGTACAGCACACATCGTTCAAGCCAACAACACCACTCCTTTGCTCAAAGCTGGAGCGCCCGATTTGCCCAAGATGACGGCTTCGGTTATTATTCCACCCACACACGGCACTACCATTGAGGTCATTAGTTCTGATTATACAGACTATCCCAATGTGTTGATTGCTCCGTCCAAAGGCAATTTGTCGCGCAACCAAAATCCGCAAGATGTTCCTTATACTTATAGTAGCATCTATGAACAAAATGCCTTTTTTCCCAGCAATATCGTGCAATTGCGCACACCCTACATTTTGCGCGACCACCGCGCCCAAACCATCGTGGCGCAACCTTTCCAATACAATCCTGTCACACACACTTTGCGCGTCTATCACTCTTTGACCGTCCGCCTTAGTCAAAAAACAACACTCGTGGGCGAAAACATTTTGGCACACGCCACACGACCCACACCGCCACCAACTGCCGAATGGCGCAGCATTTACGAAAGACAATTGCTGAACTATGCAACAGTGTCGGGTAGCCGCTATGAAAACCTAAGCGACACACCCGCCAAATTGTTAATCATATCCCACGCCAATTTTATTGACCTTATCCAACAATTAGCTTTTTGGAAAACACGGCGCGGCATTCCCACAGAAGTAGTCGATGTAGCAACTATCGGCGATGAAAATGCCATTAAAGAATTTATTCGAAACCGATACAATACCCAACAAATCACACATGTCTTGTTGGTAGGCGATTCGCAATTTGTGCCTGCTCTCTATTCGGGTTTGGCACAAGGCTATTCCGATGTGCAGTATGGTTGTTTGCTGGGCAACGACTCCTATCCCGAAGTATTTGTAGGACGTTTTTCGGGTGAAAATGTCGCACACATTCGCACCCAAATCAACCGTACTATTGAATATGAACGCAACCCCAGCGATTTGAGCAATTGGTACAAAAAAGCAGGTTTCATCGGCTCCGACCAAGGACCTGGTGACGACAACGAAATGGACTGGGAACACGAACGCAATATGCGCACCGATTTTATGAATTATGGCTACACCACAGGTCACGAACTTTATGACGGCTCACAAGGTGGTGCCGATGCTTCGGGCAATCCATCTGCCAATGCTTTCATGAATATCCTCAACGAAGGCATGACAGCTATCACTTATACAGGCCACGGTTATGCGGGTGGTTGTGCTACCACAGGACTCGATATGGCGCAAATACCAAGTCTCCAAAACCAACACCGTTTGCCATTCTTTTGGTCTGTGGCATGTGTCAATGGCGAGTTTGTAGATGCCACTTGTTTCGCAGAAGCCTTGTTGCGCAGCGAAAATAATGGCGAAGCAGTAGGTTGTATCGCAACACTGATGTCAACGGTTAATCAATCGTGGAATCCACCTATGGCGGCACAAGACGAAATGGTAGATATTTTGACAGAACAATATGCAGATAAAAACCACAAATCTTTTGCGGGCATATCCTACAATGGTTGTATGCAAATGAACGACGATTATGGCACCGAAGGAGAGGCAATGACCGACTCTTGGACCTGTTTTGGCGACCCAACTTTGATGGTTCGCACCGATATTCCACAAGCTATTACCGCCACACACAATCCAACTGTTTTTATTGGCAGTAATAGTTTTGCAGTGGCTGCCGATGCTGAAGGAGCGCTGGTAAGTTTAGTTGTTGATGGACAAATTATTGCTACAGCACCCGTTATTGGTGGCGCGGCGCAACTTTCTTTTGCTCCTATCAACAACATCGGGGAAATGTTAATAACCGTTTCGGGCTATAATTATATTCCCTATTTGGGTAGTGCAACTATTGTGCCGAGCAATGCCCCTTACATCACTGCATTTGCCAGCACTTTTGCCGATGCTAATAACAATATAGCTGAAAATGGCGAAGCAGGACAATGGAACATCGATTTCAAAAATGTAGGTCTCTTGCCCGCCAATAATGCCACAGCTACTTTGTCGTCCAATAGTTCTTATGTTACCATTAGCGACAATACTGCCACTATTGGCAATGTAGCCGCCGAAACTAATTCGCTTGTCGAAAGCGCATTTGCCTTTACTATTGCTCCCAACACACCCGACCAAACCCTTATTCCTTTTATCATCACCATCACCGACTCCGACGGCAACACGTGGCAGTCTTATATCCAATTGACGGTCAATGCACCCGATTTGCACGTTATTGCTGTCGCTGTTGACGACTCTTTCGGTGGCAACAACAACGGTAGATTAGACCCCAACGAAACGGTTACACTCAACATAGCTACCCAAAACGTAGGACATAGAGCCGCCGAATCTGGCACCGCCAACCTCAATACCGCCAACACCAACATCACATTTGCCAACAATAATATACCAATGCCTGCCCTTGCTATCGATGCCGAAACGCCTGCTACTTTTGGCATTATTGTGAATGCTGCGGCACCTGTGGGTAGCACCGTCAATTTTACGTACCAAGTTAATGCGAACAATGCCAATTTGCAATACAGTTTTGCCTTACCTATTGGGCTAATCGTAGAAGACTTCGAGTCAGGCAGCTTTGCACAATTCAATTGGCAAAACAATAGCAACCAACCTTGGCAAATCGATAACAATATATACTTTGAAGGACAAGAAAGCGCACGTTCGGGCAGCATTGACAACAATGACGCTACTGTTTTGGAGATTAGCCGCAATATGAGCAATGCTGATTCCATTTCGTTCTACAAACGCATTTCAACAGAGCAAGATTGGGATTATTTGCATTTCTACATCGATAATGCAGAAGTAGGTACGTGGTCTGGATTAAGCGAATGGTCGCGCGAAGCCTATTTTGTTCCCGCCGGACAACACACTTTCCGCTGGAGTTATACCAAAGATGAATACCTCACAGACAATGAAGATGCCGTGTGGATAGATTTTGTCCAACTACCTGCCGAAGCCAGCAGCAATACTTGTTTAGCCGATGCAGGTTTGCCCATATTGCCCGCCCTTCCCCTATATGCCAACGAATCTTTTACCATAAACAGCACTGCTTATAATACTGCGTTGGTACAATGGTATGCAATAACAAGCCCTACTGCTCCTCATACCATCATTAGTACCAACACTACAGGTACGTTCTCCTTACCTGCGGGCAACTATTGGGTATATACGATCAATACCACACCCAATAATTCATTGACCAACGGCATAAATATCGACGACTTGGACAATACCATCGACTGTGTTGCCATTAGTTCTCCACAAACGCTTAATTTACAAGTGGTGGGTATCGAAACAAATGTCGTTAACGCTCATTTGAGCCTTACGCCTATTCCTGCTACCACCCAACTCACTTTACAACTCCAAAATCCACAACTGTTGCCACAAGAGGTACAGATATACAACTATTTAGGTCAAATTGTGTTTTATCAACAACTCAATGCAGCACCACAACAACACATTAATCTTCCTGTTATAAGCTGGAGCAATGGCAGTTATATTGTGGTGGTCAAACAAGGCACACAAATTATTACGCAAAGTTTTGTGAAGCAATAATTGTTTTTCCCAAAACTTATTTATAACGACACAACGGCTTCATGGGAAAACTCATGAAGCCGTTGTGTTATTAATTTTATTCTTGATCTTATATTGGACTGGTATAAATCACTAAAAAATTATCAAGAAGTACATTGTTTCTATGCAATAAAAACATTATCAAAATAATACTTGTCTGAATTAAGTCTTTTTTTGTAGTCAAGCTTAATATTTCTTTATCTTTTTATTGTTCCAACAAATGCTTTTTTTTACGAAGTCTTTATTGGGATATTTTTTTTGTGTTGAGCGAAAAAAAACTTAGCTTTACTATTTGCTTATTTTGTTCTGTTCTAAAAAAATAATAGTAAGCTGTCCGTTTTTTTGTAGTCAAGCTCAATATTTCTTTATCTTTTTATTGTTCCAATAAACACTTTTTTTTACGAAGTCTTTATTGGGGTATTTTTTTTGTGTTGGGCGAAAAAAAACTTAGCTTTACTATTTGCTTATTCTATTCTGTTCTAAAAAAATAATAGCAAGCTGTCCATTTATTTGTAGTCAAGCTCAATATTTCTTTATCTTTTTATTGTTCCAATAAACGATTTTTTTTACGAAGTCTTTATTGGGATATTTTTTTGTGTTGAGCGAAAAAAAACTTAGCTTTATTATTTGCTTATTCTATTCTGTTCTAAAAAAATAATAGTAAGCTGTCTGTTTTTTTGTAGTCAAGCTTAATATTTCTTTATCTTTTTATTGTTCCAATAAACACTTTTTTTTACGAAGTCTTTTTTGGGATATTTTTTTTGTGTTGGGCGAAAAAAAACTAAGCTTTATTATTTGCTTATTCTGTTCTGTTCTAAAAAAATAATAGCAAGCTGTCATTTTTTTTGTAGTCAAGCTTAATATTTCTTTATCTTTTTATTATTCCAATAAACACTTTTTTTTACGAAGTCTTTATTGGAGTATTTTTTTTGTTTTAGGTGAAAAAAAACTTAGCTTTATTATTTGCTTATTCTATTCTGTTCTAAAAAAATAATAGTAAGCTGTCCATTTTTTTGTAGTCAAGCTTAATATTTCTTTATCTTTTTATTATTCCAATAAACACTTTTTTTTACGAAGTCTTTATTGGGATATTTTTTTTGTGTTGGGTGAAAAAAAAACTTAGCTTTACTATTTGCTTATTTTGTTCTGTTCTAAAAAAATAATAGCAAGCTGTCCATTTTTTTGTAGTCAAGCTTAATATTTCTTTATCTTTTTATTGTTCCAACAAACGCTTTTTTTTACGAAATCTTTATTTGGGTATTTTTTTTGTGTTGGGTGAAAAAAAAACTTAGCTTTACTATTTGCTTATTTTGTTCTGTTCTAAAAAAATAATAGTAAGCTGTCTGTTTTTTTGTAGTCAAGCTTAATATTTCTTTATCTTTTTATTGTTCCAATAAACACTTTTTTTTACAAAGTCTTTATTGGGATATTTTTTTTGTATTGGGCAAAAGTCAATAAACCCTAAAAAAGTCATGAAATTATAGCAATGAAGGAAGCAAAGTTTATTTAAAATTTTATAGGAGTAATATCTTAGTTATTATTACTTATTGGAGTATCGTTGGGAAAGCAAATGAAATTTGATATGGTTATTTTAACCCTCAAAATTTTAATGTTCAATATCGAAGTTGATGGTATACAATATCGAAACCTACAACTTCAGACTCGCGCTGGGGGTGCGCCGTCTCGAAACCCTTAACTTCACTGCTGATTTGTCAGTTGGAAGTCTCGAAACCCCTAACTTCACTGCTGATTTGTCAGTTGGAAATCTCGAAACCATCAACTTCAGACTCGCGCTGGGGGTGCGCCGTCTCGAAACCCCTAACTTCAGTACTGAAGTTAGGGGTGCGCTGTCTCGAAACCATCAACTTCAACACTGAATCAGCACTTCGAACATTTGACTCAGGCAACTTCAGACTCGCGCTGGGGGTGCGCTGTCTCGAAACCATTAACTTCACTGCTGATTTGTCAGTTGGAAGTCTCGAAACCCCTAACTTCACTGCTGATTTGTCAGTTGGAAGTCTCGAAACCTACAACTTCAGACTCGCGCTGGGGGTGCGCCGTCTCGAAACCCCTAACTTCAGTACTGAAGTTAGGGGTGCGCTGTCTCGAAACCCTCAACTTCAACACTGAATCAGCACTTCGAACATTTGACTCAGACAACTTCAGACTCGCGCTGGGGGTGCGCTGTCTCGAAACCATCAACTTCACTGCTGATTTGTCAGTTGGAAGCCTTGAAGCTCTTTTGTTCAGTATCGATTTTGATGGTGTACTACATTTAGCAGAAGCAAAAAATTTCTTTTTGTATTTTACAAACGCTTCATTGTATAAAACAAAAAAGGTTATGCACACCAAGTATTTTGCGCAACTGCGCTATATACTTTCTGTGTACATAACCTTTGATAACTCCGGCATTTTGCGCTTATTGTTTAGTATTTTAGTTGTTCAAACACATTGATAGCAGCGCAAGGAAACAAAATAATGGATTTATTCGATGCTTTCTGTTGATGTGACTAAATAATTTTTATGCCAAAATGGTTGCTTTAATGTCGTCCAATAATTCGCGCACGGCAGCAGGGCTATTTGATTCGGCATAGACACGCAACACAGGCTCGGTACCAGAAGCACGAATCATCATCCAGTCGCCATTAGCAAAATGGTATTTGAAACCATCGATGGTTTCGCGATGTGTGGGCTTGAATTTGCCAAATTGTTGGTAGGCATCAGCATTGCATTGGTCAAGAACGCGCTGTTTGATTTCGTTGGTAATGTGCAGGTCGTCGCGGTCATAAGTAAAACTTCCCACCAAAGCATATACTTCGTCGATAAGTTGTTGCAACGTTTTACCTGTCTTTGCCATCATCTCAAGCACCAATAACGATATCCAAATGCCATCGCGCTCAGGCACGTGTCCAATAACCGCAATGCCACCCGACTCTTCTGCCCCAACAATGACGTGTTCGGTGGGCTGAACCATGATTTCTCCAATATATTTGAAACCAATTTTGGTGATTTCGTAGTCCAAACCCAATTTTTCACACAAACGTTTTGCTTTTTCCGTAACCGAAAACGCAATAACTATTTTACCTTTTTGCTCGCCTTTGAAATGATAGAAATAATAGATAAGGAGCAAAATGATGTGGTGCGAATCCACAAATTTACCATCGGGGCTATACAAGCCAATGCGGTCGGCATCGCCGTCGGTTGCAATACCCAAATCATAGTCACCTGTTTGGCGAATGTGTTCGGATAGTTGCAATAAATTTTTGTGAATTGGTTCGGGTGCTTGTCCCTTGAAAGACGGATTGTAGTCGCAATGCAAAAGGTCGGCATTGGGCAAAATGCGCGGCAAAACGCGCTGTCCTGCGCCATACATCGCATCATACACCACTTTTAAGTTGGCTTGGTGGATAGCAGCCATATCAAAACTCGCCATAACCTGTTGGAAATACATCTCCTCAAAATCGACATATTCCAACTGTCCATTAGCTACCAAAGACTCCATCGTTGCGGTAGGTATTTCGGCATGGTCAGGAATCAAATTTTCTACAGCCGTAATAACGCTCGGTGCGGCAGGACCACCAAACTGTGCTTTGAGTTTGTAGCCATTATAACTCGGCGGATTGTGGGAGGCAGTGAGAATAACGCCCAACTGACAACCTAAGCGGTTTGTTGCCAAAGAAACCATAGGCGTAGAACAAAAATGGGTGGTGAAATAAACTTTTACTCCGTGTTGGCATAAAACTTTGGCAGTAATTTCGGCAAACATTAAGCCACCAAAACGGCAGTCATAACCCACCACAGCAGCAGGTTTTTCGGCGTTTTGGCACAACCACGAAGCCGTAGCAGTTGCCACGCGCGCCACATTTGTATTGGTAAAAGTATCGGCAATGATAGCACGCCAGCCATCGGTGCCGAATTTTATTGGTGTTGACATGGTCTAATTTTTTTGTATTGATATGGTAAAAAAATGAAACGAGTAAGTCGCAATATAGATTGGACAAGCGGATAGGGACGATTTAGCCGTGCAAAGATAAGCAATTCTCTACAAAATGTGGTGTATAGCGGGTATTTGTACATCAAATAGTGCGCCAGAGCTATAAAAATTGTCGATAAAAACGAAAAAATTAGCGTTTGTGAACGAAATATTGCTCCAAAGTTTAACAAAATGCCTATTTTTGTGCGTTTTTTCTATTTACCTATAAAAATTGTATGACCATGAAAAGTTGCTTTTTTGAACGCGACGGCGTGCGTCTACACGCCTTGGAATGCGGCACTGCGCCTGCCGATATTCCGATGATAATTATTCCGGGAGCTACTACTAACGCCCAAGAAATTGCAGACGATTTTTCGGCTGCCTTTTCCCACTTGCATTATGTTTTGGATATGCGTGGCAAAGGGCAAAGTGATGTGCCAACAACGGGCTATAGTGTAGAAAGTTTAGCGGCAGATGTGTGGGCTTTTATGCAGCACAAAAACATCGAAAAAGCGGTGGTGTTTGGCTATTCGGTGGGAACAGGCATTGCTTTGGAACTCTATAGCCAGCATCGTGATGCCATAGCGGGCGTGGTGATTGGAGATTATGTGCCTATCTATCCACCTTTTAGCGAAGCATGGGCGGCACGCGCCCAAGAACAAAATCCACATTTGAGTCCCACTTTTTTTGAGGCTACGGTGCGCGAAAGCGAATTGCGCGAATATGTGCCGCTGTTAAAAACTATGACTTGTCCGTGTCTATTGGTCAAAGGCGGCAAGGAGGGCAGTTTGTTTCCTGATGAATACATACCGTTGTTTGAAGGTTCAACTCCGCAAGGTGAAGTTGTTGTGTTGGCAGATAGCGACCATGATATTTTTCTGCCCGACCCACAAGTTTTGGCAGATGTTTTGTTGCGTTTTATGCAAAAAGTATAAGGCTAATCATAGTTATGATATACGACAAATTTGGTTTTTGCCCAAATTTGTCGTATGTTTTTTGTCTCAAAAAGTGCAAAAAACTGTTCATTACCAAAAACATTGCACAAAGAATAAAAAAAGCGCTATGTAGGTGTTTACTATGCGCAAAAAAAGCGCTACCTTTGCGCCCCAAAAGTGTAGTCTATGGCAAAGAATGAAAGATTGGAGCAAGAAATTGCACAAATGCTGAAAGACCGATTTCGCAATAGGGTTATTGAAAATGTGCCTGAACATACGGCAAACCTAACTAATGCGTATAAAAAATTTAGTGTCCAACAAGACCTGAAACCGGGTGACATTGTGGTGTGGAAACAAGGCATGAAAAACAAAGCCCGACCTGCCGAAAAAGAACCCGCAGTAGTGGTCGAAGTATTGAAAGAACCTATTTATGACACAGAAAGTGGAGCAGGAACACCCTATTTTCATGAACCATTAAATATTGCTCTTGGTTTGATAGACGATGATGGGGATTTCTTAGTTTTCTATTACGATAGTAGACGTTTAGAACTTTTTCAAATAACAATCTAAAATTCCATGGAAAAATTAATCATCAAAAATTTGGGAGCTATTATTGATATTGATATTCAACTCTCCCAACTCACTATTTTTATTGGTAAACAAGGCACAGGTAAAAGTACACTTGCCAAAGTTATCAGTATTTTTAGGAACGAATCCTTTTGGAATGACCTTTTTCAACAAGACGATAGCACCGAAACTTTTTTAGTCTATACAGAAAAATATGGCATTCGCACTTATTTTAACCATAATACCGAAATTCAGTATAGTTACAACAAAAATAGAGATTTTGTATTTAATTATCAACAACAAAAAGTTAGCGTAGATTTTTCTGATGACATCAAGAGGATTTTTTCCAAATTCATTAATGCCCAAGAATTCGACCTATACAAGGCTATTTCGTCTATTTTACCTGCTTACGAGACCACATATATTCCAGTAGAAAGAAGTTTAGTGACCTTCTTAAAGGATATTGTATTGACCAATGCCATGAAAGAAGTTACATTACCTTCCACTATTTTGTCTTTTTCTGCTGCCTATAATGATGCCCGAAAAAAAGTAAGGAAACTTGAAGTTGACTTTTTGGGTGTTACTTATAGCTCCGAAGAAGAAGAAGACTATTTGTTATTACGCAACGATTCGAGTACCAAATTACCGCTGGCTTTGAGTGCAAGCGGTATGCAGTTTAGTGTCCCAACTCTTGTGATATTTGAAGCACATAAACAAAAAAGTACGCAACGCAGTTACGCTTTCGAGGAACCCGAAATTAGTTTGTTTCCTGCTGCGCAAGAGCAACTTGTGCAATGGGTTGTCAGTAATGTATTGTCACAAAACCACAATATGTTGATTACTACACACAGTCCTTACCTTATTACTGCTATCAATAATTTATTAATGGCAGGAAGTATTGTTGAAAAGCATCCCGAAAGCCGCGAGGAAGTAGCTGATATTCTTGGTAGTTCGCACTTTTTAACACCTGATAAAGTAACTGCCTACTATATTAATAATCCTGAAGAATACGAAGACCAACAAATTAACATTGAAGCGTTGATAAACGAAACGACGGGCTTAATAGCTGGCAAAATGATAGACAGTGTTTCTGAAGAAATACACGATACTTTTTCGGAGCTTAATCGTTTATTATTGCATCTCAAAAAACAAAAAATACAACAAGTTTAATGGACAAGGTAGTTCGTATTCTCAAGCAACATTTTTGCGATAAAGACTCATGCTTCGAACCAATCACGCAAGAAAGATTTGGTGTAAAAGATACAGCAGGCAAGGTTTCGGTTATGGTATCTTTTCAAAGCGCGGAAAGTCAGTTTGACGTTTGCAATGTTTGCGCCCAAATGACAACTTTTTTAAAGATAGATAACTGTCTTTTTAGTGATGGAGATGACAGTAAATGCGATTTTGGTTTAAGTAGCGATGTCGAATTAATCCTTGTCGAACTAAAAATAATTGAACCCAAAGACGGCTGGCAAACGCGAAAAGATACACACAAACAACGGAAAAATAAGCGAAAAGAAAGTTATGAACAGTTAGCAAACACACTTAATATCTTTGCAACTAACAATATCTTAGAACAATTGTTATCCCAAGGCATAAACATCATAGCCATAGCCTCTGTATTTGACCATAACGAAAAACAAAAAATTCCTGCCACCACATCAAGCTCACAAGACCAAATAGCTTTTTTTACTGAAGAATACACCGCCGAATTATTGGTAGGACATCGCTATCCACCCGATAAGAAATGCACTTGTAATTTGCAAAACATTTAAATCCCAAATGGCAAAGAAAAAAACAACCACATTGCCCTACAGCCGCGAACAATACCTCAGTTGGTACGAATCTATGTTGTTGCAACGCCGCTTCGAGGAACAGGCAGGCACACAATTTGGCAAAGGCATACGCGGATTTTTCCATGTTTATATCGGTCAAGAAGCCGTATCAGCGGGAATATGTTCTGCCACACGTCTCACCGACCCCATCATTACTGCCTACCGCGACCATGGTTTAGCCCTTGCACGTGGTATGAGTGCCAATGAATGTATGGCAGAGCTATTTGGCAAAGCCACGGGCTGTTCCAAAGGCAAAGGCGGTTCAATGCACTTTTTCTCCAAAGAACATTATTTTTTTGGTGGACATGGCATCGTTGGCGCACAAATTCCTATGGGAGCAGGTATCGCTTTTGCTGAAAAATACAAAGGCACAGACAACCTCTGTATTTGTATGTTTGGTGACGGAGCCGCGCGACAAGGTGCGTTGTACGAAACGTTTAATATGGCAATGCTGTGGAAGTTGCCCGTTATTTTCATCTGCGAAAATAACCAATATGCCATGGGAACATCGGTCGAAAGAACTTCCAACGTGACAGATTTGGCAAAAATTGGACTTGCTTTTGAAATGCCCTCTGAGTCGGTCGACGGCATGAATCCCGAGAGCGTACACGAAGCCGTCAGCCGCGCAGCCGAACACTGCCGAGCAGGTAAAGGTCCCGTTTTCTTAGAGATAGAAACCTATCGCTATCGCGGACATTCTGTTTCTGACCCCGGTTTATATAGAACCAAAGAAGAAGTAGCTGCATACCGCCAAAAAGACCCACTCAACGCCATCAAAAACAAAATTGTGGAAGCCGCTTGGCTCACCGAAGCTGAAATAGAAACTCTCGATGACCGTATTATGCAAACCATCAAAGACTCTATACATTTCGCTGAGGAATCGCCTTTTCCCGATGATACAGAACTCTACCACGACACTTACGCCGAGGCAGATTATCCTTTCTTGATGGAATAAAACCACTTTTGTTATATTCTCTCGCCATACTTCACCCCCCCCAAAATATTTAACTAACAATAAAAAATGGCAAAAAATAAACATCGTAATACCACACTCGCCACTAAAACCGCCGCCCCCACTGTAGATGATACCCTACAAATAGACCGCGACATGCGCACTACTTTCGAAAAAGTAGAACATTTTGTAGAAGATAATGCTCGCCAAATCTTAAGCATTTTGGGCGTAATTGCATTGATATTTGTCTTGTATCTATTATACACCAATGTCTATGTTCCGCGCCAAGAAGCCGCCGCACAAGCCGATTTGTTCGAGGCACAACGTTATTTCGACAAAAATGATTGGGACAAAGTATTGAACGGAGACAAAACTGCTAAAACCAAAGGTGCCTTAGACGTGATAAGTTCTCATAGTGGTTCTACCAAAGCTGTTAATTTGGCACATTATTATGCAGGTATCGCCTATCTCAACAAAGGTGAATTTCAAAAAGCCGTTGACCACCTTAGCGATGTATCATCTAACGATGACCTTGTGACCGCTATGGCAAATGGTGCTTTGGGTGATGCCTATAGCGAGTTGGGTAAAATGCAAGAGGCTTTGGGATACTACCAAAAAGCCGCTGCCAGCAGCCCCAATGAATTTACAGCACCTATGTTTTTGTTAAAAGCAGGTTTGATTGCCGAAACACAAAACAATTTCAAAGCAGCTAAAAGTGCTTATGAACAGTTGGTGCAAAAATATCCTAACTCCGCACAAGGCAAAGACGCAGATAAATACCTTACGCGAGCTGAACAAAAATTGCAATAAAACAAGTAAGTATCCGAACAGAAAGCCTCCGTCTATGAAAGATGGAGGCTTTTTTGTGCTAATATATCAACAATAAGCACTCACAATACGCATTTCAACATTTTTTGGTCAAAAAACAACATTTTTTCTATACAAACATGCCAAAACAGTAAAAAAAAACTTAACTTTGCCATTCAGCATAATAAACTATCATTGCTTTGCAACCATTATGGCTATTAATACGTCTACCATTTACTTTATAGCCTTAATGCCATAACAGCTAAAACCAAATACCATGAGAAAATTTAGACTATCTGCTTTGTTAGGCACCTTACTGATATTATATGTTTTACCACTTTGTGCCAATGGTGGTTTAGTAAGTGTACACGACCACCCACACAACCTATCTTTTGTTCAAAATAAAGGACAATGGCATTCCAACGTGTTGTACCGAACTGATTTGGGCGGTTTGAATGCAGCTTTTTTGGAACAACAAAGTTTCACCTACGTCTTTTTCGACCCCACAGATGTAGCTCAATTACATGACCTATCCCAAAAATCCCTTGAAGAAAAAGCGGCTTTTCGCTTATCAGGGCACACCTACAAAGTTAATTTCTTACATTCACTATCTACTGCAACCCTTGAGACTATGGGCAAACATTCCGATTACAACAACTATTTTATTGGCAACGCCCCCTCAAAATGGCAAAGTAATGTTCCAATATTCGATGCTATAAAGTACCACCAGCTTTATCAAGGCATAGATTTGAATGTATATAGCAGCGATTTGAATTTGAAATACGATTTTATAGTGGCTGCTAATGCCAACACCGAACAGATTAAAATGCAGTATGTCGGAGCAGATAAATTGATTTTGACTGATGGTAATTTGGTTATCAAAACCTCAGTTGGCGATTTGATAGAACAACGACCATTAGCCTATCAAATCATCAATGGACAAAAAACGATAGTGCCTTGTGAGTTTGTTCTTTCTTCAGCGCAAGTTGTTTCCTTTGCTTTTCCACAAGGTTATCAGAAAAATTATCCCTTAATCATCGACCCTGTATTGGTAGGCGCAACTTTATCTGGTTCCAGTTCAACCAACTATGGGCACTGCGCTACCTACGACCGTTTGGGCAATATCTATACAGGTGCTATTTCTTTTAGTGCGGGTTATTCGACCAATACAGGTAGTTTTGATGTAAGTTTCAATGGCGGCGGCACCGATATTGCTATATCCAAATACTCTCCTGATGCTTCTAGTCGCCTCTATGGCACCTATATAGGTAGCAACGGTAGCGATTATCCGCACAGTCTTATTGTCGACTACGAAGACCAAATACACGTCTTGGGTAGCACTGATGGTTCCAATTATCCCACTACAACTGGCTGTTTTCAACCTAATTTTGCAGGAAGCACCGATATTGTTGTTTCAATTCTGTCTGAAACAGGTAACAGTTTGGTAGCTTCTACCTATATGGGAGGTAGCGGTTCAGATGGGCGAAATGCTGCTACAAATAACTACGGCGACAGCTATCGTGGTGAGATTATGATTGACCAATTTAATAACACATATATTGCTTGTGGGTCATCTTCTACTAATTTTCCTGTATCTGCCAATGCTGTTCAGCCTGCCATCAACCCAGTCGGTGGTGGTTGGGACAATCAGCCTCAAGATGGTGTTTTGTTTAAACTCAATACCGATTTATCCGACCTTGTGTTTAGCACCTATCTTGGTGGAGCAGGTTTGGACATGGCTTTTGGCATCCGCATAGCCGAAGATGGCACTATTTATGTTTGCGGAACCGCTGCTAGTAACGACTTTCCTTTGGGACCTAATCCTGGCGCACAAGCCACTTATGCAGGCAACAATGACGGTTTTTTATTGCATTTGAATGATGATGCTTCCCAAATTTTGCAAGGTACTTTTAGAGGAACATCAAGTACTGACCACGCTTTCTTCTTAGACATTGACGACCGCAGCGATAGGATTCTTATCTATGGACAAACATCGGGTAATATGCCTATTACAGCAGGCACATATGGACAAGCCAACGGAACGATATTTGTAACTGCATACGACTATAACCTCTCTGCTATTGATTATGCAACTACTATTGGTCCCCAAAGCGGTTTGGTACCTGTAGCATTCATGGTTGACGGTTGTGGTTATGTCTATATGTCGGGCTATAGTGCTTCGCCAGGTTTGCCCACTACTTCTGGTGCTTTGTTTTCTACAGGTGGTTTTTATCTGGGTGTGTTAGAACCTGATGCTGTTGCCTTGAACTATGGCACCTATTATTCTGCCAACCACGTCGATGGTGGCACAAGCCGCTTTGACCGCAATGGTATTGTTTATCAAGGTGTTTGTTCTGGTGGCGGTTTTAATACCACTCCAACAGCATGGGCAACCAATCAATCAAATGGTTGGGATATTGGCGTTTTCAAAATAGATTTTCAAACACCCAGCGTCAATGCACAATCAGCAGCCTCTCCACAACTAACAGGTTGTGTGCCTTTTACGGTTAATTTTACCAATGTAGGAAGTAGCGCCGACCATTTTATCTGGTATTTTGGTGATGGTGACTCAAGTACCTTAGACGAACCCACGCATACTTATTTGGAAGCAGGCACTTTTGAGGTGATGTTATTGGCTATTGACTCGATGAGTTGTAATATTGTTGATACCTCATTTTTGCAGATGGTGGTATTAGAAAATACCACTAACAACCACACAGTCTCTCATTGTGCCATCGAAGGACCTTTGGTTATCAATGTGGGTGTTCCTATAAATGGCATTACTTATCTTTGGGACAACGGAAGCACCTTGCCGCATATTAGCATAACAGAAGACGGCAATTATTCCGTTGTGATGACTCACAGTAATTGTTCCCAAACTCAAAATTTTGCGGTAGATATTATAGACCCCGCCTTTTCGCTGCCACCTGATACTACCATTTGTGCCGACCAATTTGTGATAGATGCCACACATCCTGATGCTACCAGCTATATGTGGCAAGATGGATCCAGTAATCCCACTTTTACTGCCACACAATCGGGTACTTATTTTATTATCGCCACGATTCAAGGTTGCACTCTATCCGATGCCATGAATTTGACACTAGAAGAAAAGCAAGACATCAATATACCCGACATGAATGTGTGTGACGGCACGCCCGTTTCGCTTAATGCGACGCTCAATAGTCCCAACGCTACCTACCAATGGAACAATGGCGAACAAATAGCCAACATTAGCATAACACAATCAGGTACTTATAGTGTTACTATCACATACGGCACCAATGGCGACTGTGTTGATACAGACGAAATAACTGTGGTTTATGACAATTTAATCCTCAATTTGGGCGATGATAAAAATCTTTGTCCCAACGAAACGACACTTTTAGATGCCACTCAAAGTATTCCAAATGTAACCTATAGTTGGAATAATGGCAGTAATACGCCTACTTTAATTGCCTCCGAAAGTGGTAATTACATTGTAACTGTCAATAGCACTACAGGTTGCGAAGCACGAGATACCATTCAAATTAATATTGCACCACTATTGCCCGCAATCAATTTAGGTGATGATCAAACCTTGTGTCTTGGCGAAAGTATTGTACTTACTGCTCCCACACCCCCTTCCAATAGCAGTTTTACATGGCAAGATGGCAGTAGCACTCCCACTTATACTCCTACCGAAAGTGGTATCTATTCGCTACAAATGACCTCTGCTTGCGACACAGTGCGCGACGAAGTAGCCATAACGTTCCGCCAATTACCACTAATCGAAGACCCAATCATCATGCCCAATGCTTTTTCACCCAATAATGATGATGTAAACGATATTTTTAGACCTTTACTCATTGGTGTTTCGGGTGATTATGAATTTAGTATTTATGACCGTTGGGGGCAAAAATTATTCCACACTACTGACCCGACTGTTGCTTGGGACGGCACACTCAACGGGATATTGAAAGAAGTAGGTGTATATGCTTGGTATTGCAGAGCTTTTGTAGTAGACTGTGAAGGCGAGCATGAAGTTTTTGAAAAAGGTAATGTCACCATTATCAAATAACACCAACAACCATATAATACACGACAAAACGCTATCGGTTTGTACTATCCGATGGCGTTTTATCGTGTTTAATCGTATCTAACAATGCAATAAACAAACATCACACAAAATTTTACAACTTTTGACCAAATAAACTATGACACATAACCTATCCAAATTGCCCATAAAAAGGCATTTTGAGTTTGTAATAAGCAAAATTGTTAAGAAACAAGAAAAAAAACCTTAGTTAACCGTTTTGTTGAGTAAAAGAATTATCTTTGCACCCAAGTTCTACCAAATTAATTAAGCAGTATGCAAGCAATTATCAACAATTTAGAGGGTGAATTGCGCCGCAATAAACTTTTGCTTACGTCATTATTAAAAATTACTCAAGCTATCAACACCAACCGAAATGCGGCAGAATTATTTCAAATTTACGAATTTATTTTAACCTCCTACCTAGGTTTCGACAAAATACTGCTTTATCATGCCGATATAAATTGGGAAGCAGTATTACATCGAAATGTAGATACCCGTATATTGCAAAAACTTGATGTAAACAAACTTTTAGCTCCTCACACCGAAGTAACTTTGTGTAACGATTTAGATACCGACTTATTGTTGGATTTTCGCTATCTTATTCCTGTTATTCACAAAGAACGACCTTTGGCATACCTACTATTAGGCAATATTGACACAGGAAACACAGAGCTAACCAAAGACGAAATAGGGTTTCTACAAACTATTACCAATATCATCGTGGTGGCTATTGAAAACAAACGCCTTTTTAAACAACAATTGGAGCAAGAAAGTCTTAAAAAAGACTTAGAAGTGGCAGAACAAATACAAAATATGTTGATTGCCAACCAATTGCCCAATAATGATAAGGTGAAAATGATGGCTATCTACAAACCACATTCGACAATTGGAGGCGATTATTACGACTATATTCAATTGAACAAAGATGAATTTTTGTTGTGTATGGCAGATGTGACAGGCAAAGGGATTGGAGCTGCACTGCTAATGTCCAACCTACAGGCTTTAGTGCGAGCCATAGCAAGAGAATCATCATCACTTGCCTATTTAGTTAAACGCCTCAACGAATTACTATATGACCTAACAGGCGGTGACCGATTTGTGACTTTTTTCGTCTGCCGATATAACACACAAACACGCCTGCTCACCTATATCAATGCAGGACACAATCCTCCTGTATTAACAACAGCCGAATCGCTGGAGCTACTCACAAAAGGTTCTACCTTGTTGGGGGTGTTTGACCGCCTACCCAAGATAGTAGAAACAACTCTGTATGTGCCATTTGCTTCCCAATTACTCATTTATACCGATGGTCTAACCGATATAGAAAACGATAAAGGCGAAAATCTGGGCATTGATAGAGTAGAAAATTTTGCAAAACAACATCAAAACATTCCACTCACTGAATTTAAAAGTTTGTTTACTCAATACTTCAGCAACTTCAAAGGTAAAGTAAACTATACCGACGACATTTCTATCCTAGTTTGCAGGTTTGTATAACACACAATCGTGTTGTTTAATATCTTTCATCTATTTTATACACCAATAACAAAACTCCCCTCAATAATTATGGAAGAACCCGCTTTGGAGCGAGGCGAGGCGCATATCTCGATGCGAAAACCTTCTTATCCACTTACCTCAAGCCTCCTAAAATATCTCAAAGAATTTGACCGAAAAACGCGCATTCCTTGCCACTATCAAGACCTTTTGCGTTTTTCCAATGCCATTCCTTTGTTAGACAAACAAGGAAAAGATACTTTGTGGGAAACCGTGTTCTACAACGACTATGAACAGCAAGAACTCCACAGTGGCTTAACCAAAATTTATGCTATCCTAAAAAATGCAGGCGACGTATCGGTCATGGAACACTTGCGCGTCGATAGGATAGACTATTGTATTTTTGGCAACTCTAAACCCTTTCGCGTAAAAATCATCAATAGTTTTAATGACAACTACGATTATTTTTATGTCAAATTGGGCGATAGTTCGCGCATCTATGGTTTAGAACTAGAACATATCCTGTCGCCCAACCGCATCAACTATCTCGTCGACCACGAAACCCTCATCGAAGAACACATAGCCGGCATTCCCGGTGACCAATTCATCACCACTCACTTCAAAGACCCTCAAATGAACGAAACCCGCCTCGCCAAAGAATTTGTCAAATTCAACGAACGTTGCTTTGTCAAACTTTTGGGTGATATGCGAGCCTACAACTTTGTGGTCGACATCACACCTGATTTCGACGATTTGCAATACCGAATCAGAGCCATCGACTTTGACCAACAATGCCACGAAGGGCGCATGAACATCTACCGCCCTCAATTTTTTAAGGAAAACTTCGAATTTGTCCAATTGTGTATTAAACGCCTCAACCAAAAAACCGTGCGTCAATACCAAAGCGAAGAATGCTCCCTCATTGCAGGACGCATACACACCTCACGCTACCGTCTAAAAGCACTCATGGACATCATGGTCAAAGCAGAAATATCTACCAACGAAAAAATATACCAACTCAAACACGAGCTGACCGCACACTACCGCAACGACCGTTTCTTGGCTTGCCAAACTATGGGCGAAATCGTAAAACAAAGCCTATATATCGTCATGCAAAACCACTAATATCGCTAAACCATACCCAAAATCTCCCATAATTCTTTTTCATTATGAAACATCTATTATTGTACGCCATCTGTTGCACCGCCTTTTTGGTTGCTTGCAGCTCCAACGAATCAACCGAAAAAACCACCACAGAACCAGCACGTCCCGCACAAGGCATCACCGTCACCAAACACCCCGCACCCTCCGACACCCAACAAACAGATACCACTAAACATTAAGTTCCTTTTCGCATGTTATTGATTCCCAAATTTTCATTAAAACATATCATAGCTATATGCTGTGCAGCAACCTTATCGGCTTGTCAATCCAACAATACCTTGCCACTCACCCCTGATAGTGAGAAAACCGTTGCCGCCACCGCTAACACAACCACTAACTCCAACACTCCAAATACCACTTCCCAAACAACCTCCACGACAAACACCAATCAGGCAAATACATCGCCACAAGCCAATATGCCCAAACACATTCGCAAAGACTTTCGTTTTGTGGACAATTTAAGCCAAAAGGGTGTTATGAATGCGGGTGATGTGCATGAATATACCTTCAAAGGTAGAGGCGGACAAAAAACAGAGGTCAAACTCACAGCCACAAGCAAAGATTTGTATTTCCACCTTTTGCGTCCCGACGAGCAACATTTAGCATCAAAACAGCACGAGTGGAAAGGAACTTTACCCGCTAATGGAAACTATATTGTGCGTATCGAAATGCCTCAAAATGCACAACCCACCAAAAGTTCCTACCGAATAAACATCAACCCCGAAAACCTCAAAGACAAAACACCTTCCCGCGAAGAATTATTGCAAAAAGGTGGTTTCAAACAATAAAACATCGAATCTTTTTTCGTTCATCATTTTTTTGATATTATTTTGGGCGTTTCCCTGCGGGTCGAGCTGTTCGAGGCTTCGCTAACGCTACGGTGCAAGCACCAGCCTTAACAGGCTGCCTCTACCATCTCTAACGCGCTTCGCCATTCGTTCATTTTGTCCCAATTCTTTTTTTAGCTAAAATCACAACAAACAATCAATACTTGACTGTATAATGCAAAAACCCCCTCGAATCTTTTGAGATTCGAGGGGGTTTTTATTTATTGGCTAATGCCTATTGTTGTTTTACAAATTTAATGGTTTGTACTTCTAAACCGTTGTTAAGAGTCAAGAAATAAGTACCAGCCACATAATTAGTCACATCAAGTACCACATTGTTCAAACCTGCAATAGCTTCAACAATTTGTGTACTCACCACTTTTCCTTCAATATTATGTACCGTTAATTGTACACTTGATTTTGTATTGTTAGAGAAGCTAACAGCAACCGTAGTGTGAGCAGGAACAGGCACCAATTGTGTAACGCCAAATTTCACTTCGCCACGCGTCAAAGAAATCAATTCAGCAGGAGTAGTGGTAGTACCGTCAAAGTCTGTTTGGTCTAAGCGGTAATAAGCCACACCCGCAGGAGCAGATTTATCTTCATAGCTATAGTTACGTTCAAAGTTGCTATTACCCGCGCCATCAACCGTAGCGATAGGCGTAAAGTTAACACCATCTGTAGAACGCAACAAAGTGAAATAATTGTTATTCAATTCGTTGGCAGTAGTCCATTTCAACAAGTTGGCAGTAGGCAATACTTCGCCACTGAAGTTTAACAAACTAATAGGTAACACTTTGCAATCGACCGCATCTGTTTGTTCAACAGAAGCAGTACAACCTGCAAGGTCTGTCACCATAAATTGGTAAACACTACCGCCGGCGAATGGACCAACAATTAAGCTATCTGCGGCATAAGCAGTAATACTTGTGCTTGTTCCTTCGATGGTAAAGACTGCATCTTCATATACATCTATATCATAGCCCCCGTTGTACGATAGCTGAACAGTATAGGTTTGCTCTTGGTCATTACATACATGTGTGGCATCTAATACTAATGGTGGTAAGAAAGTAAGTTCTGTAGCACCATCAGCTACTGCTGTACATTCAGCATTGTTCATATCAGGCAAGCCATCACCATTGTCATCTGGACCAACAATAGCAATTACTTCATAAGTCGTATTGTAAGACATTTCGCCTTCTACAAAAGCAAAAGTTACAAAATTGTTTGCACCAGTAGGTGTTGCAGTTGCTATATAAGTTGTTGGGTCGTTAATATCAAAGTTAGCAGGATTATACAATACATATACTGCCACTTCGTCATCTTCAGGGTGAATTTCCAAACCGTTTGCCAATACAGAAGCTACATTGCCCGCACAAATAAATTGAGGACCAGGCATTGAACCCGGAGTAGGATTACAAAGAATCGGCGGACATGGATTAACAGGAACAGTAATAAAGGCATCGCAGTTAGAACCGTCGCTGTATACCGCAAAGTTAAATTCGGTTACATCGGTTTCGCATGGAATTGTTACATCTCCACATGCCACATAAGTGGTATCTTCGCCAACAATAACGGGTGTGGTACAAATACTATAGGGAGGCCAGTTGATTGAGTAACAACCACCATTTGCCAATTCAGGATAACCACCACTCACACAGAAAGTATAGACTTGTTCGTTGGCAGCAGTATTTTGCGCTACTGTATAGGTAATATTAATATCTGTTAATACCAATAACTTATCGGCACAAGTTTTAGAGAAACAACCACTTAAGTTATCAATATCTGCTCCTAATTGTAAGCCGGAAATATTGCCTTCTTCATAGTTTATCGCACAAGCAAAGTATAACCCAGGGCCAGGAGGGGTTATGAATGGAATTTGTGCCAAACTTACAATAGTACCATTTTCATTTGTTACGACATAAGTTTGGGTATAATCGTTGTCATCGTTGAATGGACTTGTTTGGATAATTTGTATAAACGCACCACTACAATAGATATATTTATCTTCTTCTTGGTTAAAGTTAGAGTTCAAGATGATTGAACCTGCGTTTGCCAAGCAAGAACCATAGTTGATGGTCAATGTGCCTTGTGCTGTTTGACCTGCGATGTCGCTAATCGTATAAGTAATGGTTACACTGCCTGTTGTACCCGCTGCTGGCACAAAAGTAACATTGTTACCAGCCGTCGTCACTGTACCCAAAGCAGGATTTACGGTTGCACCAGTTAGTGCAAGAGTACCGCCACCAGCGTCGGTATCATTAGACACAACATTGACAGTAACTGTTTGACCGGGAGCCGCCGCTGTAAAGTCGGGAACAGCCACAGGAGCAGGGTTACAGTCATTCACAAAGATAGTACGAGAACCAGAAACAGCAGGACAGTCACCAGCAGCAGCAATGCTATAAGTAACAACATAAGCTCCGACAGCTAAACCTTGAGCAGAGAAGTTGTCACCACTCAAACAGCTACCACAACTTGCAGACCAAGTTCCGCCCGGAGTACTTGTGCCTAAAATACTATTTAAGTTTAAGTTGGCATTACCTTCAGTGCTACTGTTACACAATGCTTGTGGAGAAACCAATTGCACCACAGGTGGATTATCACAACCTTGTTGGCAGTTTACGATTAACCCTAGTGACTGACCGCTACAACCATTTGCATCAACAGCCACTACAGTATAGTTACCGTTGGCTAAAGTTGTACCATTGTTCACAGTGCTACCATTAATAGTGAAGCTATATGAACCAGTACCACCACTTGCGCTCACGCTCAAGCCTGTAGTACAACTATAAGAAGCATTAACAGAAATAACCACACCATCACAAGGGTCGCTTAGTGGAGGACAATCAACTACAAAGTCATCGGCACCAAAACAACCATCAGCATTTGTTCCAACAATTGCGACATCTTGGAGATGTGACAATAGGTCGCCAGCAGTAGCAGTAGAACCATCGCCATAAGTATAGGTGATTCCCGCTTGTGGTGTAAGTACCAAACTAGCTACACCATCAATACAGTTATAACCTGTATTTGAAGCCACATCAATCACAACACCTTCACATGGGTCGCCTATTGGAGGGCAATTTACTACAAAGGAAGCTGACCCTGTACAACCGTCCGCATTAGTAGCCACAATAGTTACATCTTGGTTGTGTGCTAATAAGTCACCTGTTGTGGCAGCAGAACCATCACCGTATGTATAGCTCAACTCTAATGATTCGTTGGCAATTTCTAAAGTTGCAACACCTTCGTTACAAGTAAAACTTGTCGCTACTTCAATCACAACACCATCACATGGGTCGGGAGGAGTACAGCCTTGTACAGATACTGTAGCCGAACCTGTACAACCATCAGCATTTGTACCTGTAATAGTATAAGTAGTTCCGTTGGTCAATAAATCGCCATTGGCAGCAGTGCTACCATTACTATAGGTATAAGTAATACCTGCTTCTTCGGTCAAAGTCAAGGTTGCAACACCTTCATTACAAGCAAAACCTGCTGCTACTTCAATTACGACACCGTCACATGGAGATGGAGCATCGCAACTAACAGTGAAAGGTTGGGAAGCACGAACGCAACCATTGGCATCTGTACCAGAAATGGTGTAGCTACCATTGACTAACTCGTCACCATTGGCAGCAGCACTACCATTACTATATGTATAGCCAATGCCTGCTTCTTCGATAAGAATCAAATTAGCAACACCTGTAGTAGCATCACAAGTAGAACTTGCCTGAACGCTGAAAGTTGCTCCAGCACAAGCATCATTGGCTGCACCGGGCGTAATACCTACCAAAGCAAAGTCGGCACCATTGTCGTCAGTATCATTACCATTAGGGAGGCGTGAAAGACCGAAATCTCCTTCACCATCATCATTACCAGCACCAGCACTACCTTCGGTCAAACCTTCGATAGTACCTGTACCATAACTAACAGCATCTAACAATAAATCTGTACCTATACCTCCACCATCAGTAAGGTATAATCCAATACCATCTGTTGCGTTTTGGATAAAACCTGCTGTACCTGGATCAATCTCCAAGTTACAGTTAGTGGTACCCGATCCTGCTGCACAAATTACAAAGTAGCCACCAGCAGCGATAGAACCTGTTAATGGGATATTAAGATATTCTGTACCATTGCTACCATTAATAAGAGAAAGATAGAAACCATCTAACAAAGCAGCTTCATTGGTAGGATTATATAATTCAATAAATTCGCCAGCATCTGTACCTGTTGTATTATAGTCAATTTCGTTGATAACCAAAGGCACAACTGTAGGGGGTTCAATAGGTTGGCAATCGACGGTGAAAGCAGCAGCAGTTCCCACACAACCATCGGCGCTCGTAGCAGAAACAGTTACTACTTGTCCATCGGTCAATATATCACCACTACTTGCCACCGACCCATCACCATACGTATAGTCAAAAGCTAAATCTTGGTTTTCGATAACCAAGCTTGCTACACCATCAACACAAGTATAGGTAGTAGAAACAGGAATAACAACATCGGCACAAGGATCAAGAGCAGGACAATCTACGGTAAAAGAACCAGAAGTACCCACACAACCATCGGCATTTGTACCAACTACATTCACTGTTTGTCCATCAGTCAAAGCGTTGCCATTAGCAGCAGGTTGGCTGTTGGTATAGGCATAAGTAATACCTGCTTGTTCAACCAATGTCAAAGTTGCTACACCAGCCACACAGCTATAATCTGCATCAACAGTAATTGTAACACCCGCACAAGGGTCTGTTTGACAAGCAACACTACCCGAAAAAGCAGCAGGAGCAGGGTTAAGTGATACTTCTGAAAAAGTATCATCGTAAAGAACAATATTACCAGCTCCAGTATCAAAACTTAAACCGGGATTACCTGTTTGTAATGTAGAAAAACAAACAGTAGCCGCTACTGTAGGAGTAGCACTGATGTTAACAAAAGTGGCAGTTCCGTTTTGAAAGCAACTGATATTAACTTGATTAGAAGTCGTGCTAGAGGCAGTTTGGTAATTTGCGACATCGTTAAATGCCGGATTAACTGTTACTTGCGGACTTCCCAAAACGGCATTATCAAAGTTGATAAGGGTTGCCCAACCTCCTGTGTTGAAAGCGGTACTTGCCGTAAGTACGACATCGATACAGAAGTTGCTAGGCGTACTCCCATTACAGGTGGTTTCGGGATTAGCAAATTGTATGCTTCCCTGACCCGCTACGCGATAGGACGAACCGATACACAACAGTAATGCACAGAGTGTAAAAATTTTTTTCAAATTCATAACTTGCTGTTTATTTGTTATTATAATATTTTTTTAGGAAAAAAGACAATTCAATTAGGGGGCAATAGTAGACACACCTAATTGTCCATTATTAGCTCTCCATTTTACAAAGTCAACGGTATTGACATTGGCATTCATGTCAAAATCACCTTTTAGGTATTGACCTAATTGTGAATTTTGGTTTCTCCACTGCACAAAATCAACAGTATTGATATTCATATTGCCATCTGCATTGCCTGCTTTCATCACATAATAGTTAGATGCACCAACTTGTTTGCATTGAGCAATACCATTATAAGTCAAAGTACTGGTGGTCAAATCTACTGTTGAACCAGATGACAAACTAACTGCTGTTGGAGTTACAACTGCCATATGGTTGCGATGACGCACAATGACATAATATGATGAACCAGACAAACCACTAAACGATAAAGATGTTCCACCAGGGTCAACCACACTGCCATTGCTCAACAAAACAGCCGCTTTCGAACGAACAATATCGCTATTGCCAGTCACAGCAGGGTCTGATGACAATTGTACCAATACCCAGTCAACCATATCAGTAGGCAACGAAGCGAGGCTTTCTGTGCCTGCATAGTTGAACGGAGTGATGTTATAGGGTTGTGCTAATGGAATAAGGTTGGAAGTATTAAGGGTTTTGCTCATCGAGCCTGTGCCTGCACTAAAAGGTCCTTCTAAGAAAACTTTGAGTTGCAAGGTTTGGTTGGTTACACACGCCAAAGCATTATTTTCGCCACTAAGCGTACCCAAAGTATGTTGGGCAGATGGCTGATTCGTTTCGCTATTAAAACCGGTATAGGTAGAACTAAACTGTAGATTGGGAGATTGGTTGACATTTACCAAAGTAAAACAAAATTGTGCAACATCAATCCAGTCGGTGCTAATAGTTGTGGTAGGATTGCCTCCTGCCGAACCAAGTAAGATGTTGTAATTACCCTCTCCTACGCTACCATTTTCATAAGAACTAAACTGTGGAGCATACCCATATTGAGGAGTCGTAAAATTGAGAGCCGTAGCAGTGGGATTGTTGATTGCTTGGGTATTGTAAGTAATATATACTGTTCCATTACCTACTTTGACAGTGCCACTTTGGGCGCGCATCTGTACATTCACACACACTTGATTGGTGTTACAATTAGTACTGATGTTGTTAAAACGAAGATCGACAGTACCCGCCATTACAGACGCACCCGCCAACCAGATCATCAAGGTTAAGAGTAAATAGGGTTGATTAATTTTCATATTGATATAATTTTACTTATTTTAATAAGGTACTCGAAAAATGCTATAGGGTGTTTATTTGGGTGCAAATATACTATTTTATTTGCCAAAGATAGCGCAAAAAACAAAAAAATCTTGGGGATTTTCTTGCAATTATTCTGAAACCATACAATAAATAACGATATGAATGCGATGATGACGGTTTTAAACGCTTAAAGGTAGGGCTTTTTGTTCAGACTGCAAAATTTTTGTGTCTATAGCTCTATAAATTTGTCAGTTTTTCTCTATTTGGGGCTATTTTTTATATTATTGTGACCAATTAGCAGTCCCAAAGTGACCTTAATCAACGTTTTGAGGTTCATTTTAAAAATAATAGCTTCATTTGTTGACCAACTATTAGGGTTATAAAAAATTTGGAAAGTCCCTAAAAATGTATTTGCTATTTGTCTCAAAATGGCGTAATTTTGTGTGAAAAAATAATACCACACAAATCATAGTTACTATGAAAAAAAATACATTATTATTGTTCACACTTTGTTTTGTCACTTTTTCCGCTTTTTCACAAGTGGTCATTAACGAATATTCGGCTGCTAACCGAAGCATCATAACGGATAATTTTGGCGAATACGAAGATTGGATAGAGCTTTATAATACAAGTTCTATGACCATCGACCTGTCGGGTTATCACCTCAGCGACCGTATTAGTAATCCCGACAAATGGGCATTTCCCGCAGGAGCCAGCATCGCGCCTAATGGACGTTTGTTGGTGTGGGCATCGGGGCGCAACACCTCCACAGGCAACACACATCATACCAATTTTAAACTCACCCAAACTGCCAATAACGAAGCAGTTGTGTTTGCCGACCCATCGGGTGTGATTATAGACTCCTACGTTTTTTCGCCCACCCAAACCAACCATTCGCACGCCCGCCAAACTGATGGCAACATGGTTTGGGGCATAGACACATCTCCCTCGCCCAATGCCACCAACAATACTACCGGTTCTTTTTTTACTGCCTATACTCCCACACCCGACATCGAACCTTCGTCAGGCGGTTATGCCTCCACCACCAGCATCACAATAACTTGCTCCGACCCAACAGCCACTATCTATTATACTACCAATGGCAATTTTCCAACAACAGCCGCGACGCTCTATACAGCACCTTTTGATGTCAGTTCCACCAGCGTTGTTCATGCTATTGCGGTGAGTGCCGATGGCAATATTTTGTCGAGTTTTATGGAAACCAACACCTATTTCATTAACGAAACGTTTACCATGCCAGTGGTGTCGATTAGTGGCACACAGGTAGACGAATTGCTCGAAGGTGATTATAATGCCACTCCCATTGGTTCGTTTGAATGGTTCGATGCCAATCTACAATTACAAGACGAAACTGTTGGCGAATACAACAAACACGGCAACGACTCATGGGCATACGCTCAACGCGGATTTGACTATATTACACGCGACGAGTTGGGTTATGATAGTGATGTTGACGAAACAATTTTTAGTACAACAGACCGCAATAGTTTTCAGCGCCTGATTTTCAAAGCCGCTGCCAATGATAACTATCCCTTTCAAACAGGTGGAGCGCATATTCGAGACGCTTTTGTACATCACCTGTCACAAGTAGGCAATTTGGAATTAGACGAACGTGCCTACGAACCTTGTGTGGTTTTTATGAATGGAGAATACTGGGGTTTATACGATGTCCGCGAAAAAACGGACGATTCTGATTTCACTGATTATTATTATGACAAAGAAGGCAACGAAATAGATTATATCCAAACATGGGGCGGAACGTGGAATGCGTATGGCGATATGAACGATTGGAATGCTTTGCGCAACTATGTCTTATCAAATGATATGAGCAACGATGCCAACTATCAATATGTCACCGAACGTCTGAATCCTCTGAGTTTGATAGATTATATTATTATCAACTCACACACGGTTTGCTCCGACTGGCTAAACTACAATACATCTTGGTGGCATAGCAACGACAATGAGGTGCGTTGGCGATACGTGTTGTGGGATATGGACGCAACTTTTGACCACTACATTAATTATACAGGTGTACCAAGCACAAGCCCTAATGCAGCACCTTGTGGCGTGGAATCGCCGGGCGTAGACGACCCCGAACAGCATATAAATATTTTTGAACGTTTATATGAAAATGAGCAATTCAGATCTTTGTATATCAACCGTTATGCCGATTTAAACAATACCGTTTTTTCTTGCGACTATATGTTGGGAATACTTGACCAATTGATAGACCGCATTGAACCCGAAATGCCCAAACAAGTAGCACGTTGGGGTGGAACGATGAACGGCTGGCAAAACAATGTGCAACAATTGCGCGACTTTATTACAGCACGCTGCGCAGCTATCGACGCAGGAATTATCGACTGTTATGATGTGGAAGGTCCTTTCCCGCTTACTGTGTCCGTCGAACCACCTTTGTCGGGAGATGTAACACTCAACACACTCGATTTAAGCAACTATAGCTATCCATTTACAGGCGATTATTTTGCCAATACCACTATATCACTGGCGGCTACACCTGCCACAAACTGGGTGTTTAGTTATTGGGAAGTAGACAACCATATTATTTTAGCAGATAGCTTAAGCAACCCTGCTAACTTTTTGATGACAACTGGTGATAATATTGTGGCGCATTTCATGCCATTGAATCCCACTACTTTAACCGTTATTTTAGATACTCCCGCTGGCGGCGAAATTTTGCTCAATGGCACCACTATCAGCACTTCGCCCACGACTTTGCAACTTAATGCCAATACTGCTATTAGCCTCTCTGCATTGCCCGATTTTGGGTATAACTTTTTGAGTTGGGAACTGAGCAATCATACCATTTTACCCAACAACACCAGCACCAACGCCAACTTCGTTTTGACCCAAAATGATACGTTGGTGGTACATTTTGCGCCAATTGTGTATACCATTGTATATATGGTAGAGCCTGCGGGCGCAGGACAAATCAATCTGAACAATAGCAACATTAGCAACTATCCGAATAGTGTTGACTACAACATCAATACGCCCATTAATATGGCTGCTATTCCTGCTGCGGGTTTTGAGTTTGTGAGTTGGGAATTACAAAACAATATTCTTTTCCCGAGTCAAACTGATTCGGCAGTTGTTTTTAACACCACCGCACCCGATACCATTATTGCCCACTTCAATGCGCTACCTATTCCCACCTATACCATTACTATTGTGACCGAAAATGGTGGGACAGTGACAGCCAACAATAGTGCTGCCTCACCTTCGCCTTATGTTTTTACCATTCCACAAGGCAGTAACCTCGATTTGGCAGCGCTGGCAGCCGAGGGTTTTTCGTTTGAGGGTTGGAACATTGTGGGACAAATTCTTGCCGATACCAGCACGAACAATCTTAGTTTTGTGCCAACAGCAGACCTTCAAATTACTGCAAATTTTGACGAAATCATTACTTATACCATCACTCTCCTACTGAACAGCACCGAAGGTAGCCTGACCGCTAATGGCGGAACCATCACAACATCACCCTATACCATCGTGCTGACCGAAGGAGAAAGCCTCGACTTGGCGGCTTTGGCGGGTGAAGGCTTTGTCTTTGGGCATTGGGAAGGCAATAATTGGGTGGGTATTGACACACAACAGCCCACTATCAGCTTTGTGCCAACAGCCAACGACACTATACAAGTCTTTTTTGTGCAACAAACGGTGCGTGCCATTCTCATTCCGACCGCTTTTTCGCCCAACGGTGACGATGTTAACGACTTATTTCGCATTGCTGGCAATGATGCTACTGCTGCCGAAATACACATTTATGACCGCTGGGGACGCGAAGTTTTTGCAAGTAGCAATATAAGCGAAGGTTGGGACGGTAAAAATAAAGGTATTGACCTTCCTATTGGTGCGTATAGTTATTTTGCCAAAATCACCAATAGCACCAACGAAACCATCGAACGCAAAGGTTTTGTGGTGTTGATGAGATAAATTTGTTAGACGAATGCCATTTATCCGCATAAAATTCCTTTGGTAGTAATAAAAAAGTTCCCAAACAAAACTAATTGGGAACTTTTTTATTTGTTGAGATGTTATTACCTTAGCGCCCTATTTTAGGGCATTCTTTATTCACCCCATAAAAAAATACAAACAACGAACTTTATGAAGGAATTTGTCAAGTTATCGGAGAAAAAACAAAATCCACAAGCCGAAAAAGCCGTCTTGGTGGGATTGATATTGCCTCAACAACCCGAAACCAAATTAGATGAATATCTGGCAGAATTAAGTTTTTTGGCGCAAACTGCTGGTGCAGATGTGGTTAAGATTTTTAAACAAAAACTGCCACACCCTAATAGTGCAACTTTCATTGGGTCGGGAAAATTGGAGGAAATACGCGAATATGTAGTGGCGCAAGAAATAGACTTGGTGATTTTTGATGATGACCTAAGTCCTAAACAACAAGCTATTTTGGAGCGAGAACTGAAGGTAAAAGTCTTAGACCGCACTTTTCTTATCTTGGATATTTTTGCGGAACGCGCCCAAACTGCACAAGCTAAAACACAAGTGGAGTTGGCACAAATGCAATATCTTTTGCCGCGTTTGCGTGGTTTGTGGACGCACTTGGAAAGACAGCGCGGTGGTATTGGTATGCGAGGGCCGGGCGAGCAGGAAATTGAAACTGACCGCCGAATTGTACGCGAAAAGATTAGTCGTCTGAAAGAACACTTAGAAAAAATTGATCGCCAAAGCATGACGATGCGCAAACAACGCCACGATTTGGTGCGGGTGTCGTTGGTGGGCTATACTAATGTGGGTAAAAGTACGCTGATGTCTTTGTTAAGCAAATCGGAGGTGTTTGTCGAAGACAAACTGTTTGCAACCTTAGACACGACAACGCGCAAAGTGGTGTGGGAACAGACTCCTTTTTTGCTGTCTGACACTGTTGGGTTTATTCGAAAGCTGCCGCATCGCTTGGTGGAAAGTTTTAAGACAACACTCGACGAAGTGCGCGAAGCTGATATTTTGTTGCATATTGTTGATGTTTCTCATCTGCAATATGAAGACCAAATTAATGTTGTTCAACAAACGTTGGTGGATATTAAAGCGGGTGAGAAGCCAACTATTTTGGTGTTTAACAAAATTGATCGCTATCGTAATGAATATTTAGATGAATACTTGGATGAGGCTACTAAAACGGAAATCGTGGAGGAATTGATGACACAATGGCTTAAACGTGCTGATGGTAATTGTATTTTTATTTCGGCAACGGAACGCGAAAATATCGATGATTTGCGAGAACTTATTTTGGGGAAAGTGCAAGCTGTTTATGCTGACTATTATACTAATTATCAACCACAGCAACAGGAATGGTAGTTATTAAAAGTTGGGTATAATGTTTTGTGTTATTGGCTTTATCTTATTTTTATTTATGTTTAATCTCTTCTTTACAATGGTAAGGAAGGGATTTTTTTTTGTTATGGTTTAATAGGTTTATTTTTTGTGAAAAGCATGGTGATATTTGTCGATAGTTTTACTTTTTAGGAAAGGAGTTTTACTTTTTAGGAAAGGAGTTTTATTTTTTAGGAAGGGAGTTTTATTTTTTAGGAAGGGAGTTTTATTTTTTAGGAAAGGAGTTTTACTTTTTAGGAAAGGAGTTTTGTTTTTTAGGAAGGGAGTTTTATTTTTTAGGAAAGGAGTTTTATTTTTTAGGAAGGGAGTTTTATTTTTTAGGAAGAGAGTTTTATTTTTTAGGAAGGGAGTTTTATTTTTTATGTTATTGTTTTGGTGGGCGTAAGCCGCCGCAAAAAAGAGTTGGGTGTATTTGTTGAATGGCGTAGCGCGTTAGGGATTGTAGGGGCAGCCGCAGGCTGGTGCTTGCACCGTAGCGTTAGCGAAGCCTCGTAAAGCCCGACCCGTATGGGAACGCCCAAAAAATAGTATTTAATTTGTATTTTAAATAAAAACGCCAAATTTGCTGTGGGTGGCAAATTTGGCGTTTTTGGGTGTTTATGTTTTGAAAGGTTTAGGCGATGGAACGGTTGCCTACCCATACAAATCGTTTGTTGACATAGTTGGGGTCGGTGAATGAGGCGTTGCCTGCGGGATTGCCGCCCGTGACGTGGAAGTCGGAGAAGGCTGCATGTTGGTTGACCCAAATAAATCCTGTGAGGTTGAGGGAAACGGGAGCAAATACTTGGTTCATTTCGTCGGTGATTTGTTGTGCTGTTTGGTTGGAGGTGGTGTATGCGGCACAGGTGATTGCTCCGTGTTTGGCTGCCATAGCTTTGGCTAATGCGGTGGAGTGTTCTGTGTTGCGGGTTTTTACTATGACGACGATGGGGCCAAAGAGTTCTTGTTGGTAGATGTCGGTTTGGGTGGCATCGGCTTGTAAAATGGTGGGTGATATAAGGCGTGAGTCGGGAAAAATAGTGTCTTTTATGTCTAAGGGTGATAGGACTACGGTTGCTCCGAGATGTACGGCGTTTTTGGCTCTTTCTAATGTGTGTGGGTTTTGTATTGCGCCGAGTGTACCAGCTCCCATTTTGGGGTTTAAGACCAAAGCGGCTACTTCATTTTTGAATACGTCGACGACGGTTTCGAATGGTATGTTTTCGTTGTCGGTAGTGGTGATTCCACCTTCGGGAATGAATAGGTTTTGTGGGGCTGTACACATTTGTCCTGAGTATAGGGAGACGGAGAAGGCGAGGTTTCGCATGACTTCGCGGAGGTCGCGGACGGAGTCGATGATGACTGAATTGACTCCTGCTTTTTCGGTGAATGTGATTTTGTTGGGGAGGGATTCTACATAGTCTCCAAAGGTGTTTCCACCTGTGTAGTCGATGAGGCGAATGTTGGGGTGTTCGGCTAATTGCTTTGTGATGAGTTGGTCTGGTGTATCGACGGCTAATTGTACGATGTTGGGGTTGAATCCATTTTTTTGGAGTGTTTGTTGGATTTCTGCGACGAAAATGGCAATGGGTAGTATTGCTAATGGGTGTGGTTTGACGATGGCTGTGTTGCCTGTCATTAGGTCGGCAAATAGTCCGGGGACGGAGTTCCATGTTGGGAATGTGGAGCAGCCTATGACTAATCCTATGCCATGCGGAATGGGTGTGAATGTTTTTTGGAGTTGAATGGCGAATTTTCCCATTGGTTTTGTCCATGTTTTTTGGGCGGGAAAACGGGTGAGTTCTTGATAGGCTAAGGCGAGGGTTTCCATTGCTCGGTCGGCGGCATGGGGACCGGAGGCTTGGAATGACATGACGAAAGATTGTCCTGTGGTGTGCATAGTGGCGTGTGCGATTTCGTGATAGCGATTTTTGATTTGTTCTAGGGCTTCGATGAGCAGGGCTGCTCTTGTGTCGGGTGTGGTTTTTCGCCACTGTTCGAAGGCTGTATTTGCGTTGTTGATTAGGGTGTCGGTGGTTGTTGTTGGATATGTAATGCCCAATTTTTGTCCTGTATAGGGCGATGTTTCGTCGCCTGCTTGTGCTGTGGTGCCTGTTTGGAGGAGTTGTGTAAAGGGTTTGTTGAGTTGTTGTTCGAAAGCGGCTTTGCCACTATTGGCTGCTTCTTCGCCATAAGCTCCTGGGTGTTCGGGGTGATGGGCATAGAAGTTTCGGTCTTGGATAGCTGTTATAGCTTTGTCTAAGCTGTTTTTTTGTTGTTCGGATAACTGCATGGTATTTTTATTGGTTAGTTGTGGGAGAATATTATGCTGTTGTGTTTGTGTTTGGATATAATGGGTATTTGGTTTGTTGGTTTGTTGGTGGTGTGTGTTATAGGGCGGGTACTTCGTCGATGACGCATGGGCTTCGGGATATTTTTTCTTCTGTGCCGTCTTTGAAGAGTACTTCTACTTCTACACCGTTGCGGCGGGTGTAGTTTTTGATGATGATTCGCAAGCCGTCGGGAGATAGTTCGCCGTCTAGGACTTCTCCGTCGCGATGGCGCAATACGCCTATCTTAATGGCGGGCTTGGGTAGGTATAGTTGGTGGAGTCGGGCGGGTTCGATGGTTTCGGTGGGTGGTGTGACGATGGGGGCAGGTGTGTTTTGTGCTGTTGCTTGTTGTGCGAAAACCCAGCAACATAATAGGAAACTGAGGATTATTTGGGGTTTCATTGGTGCTTTTTTAAGGGGTGATGGGTTTGTTTTTTTTGGGTGTGTTGTTTGTTGGTGGTGTTTTGTGGTGGTAGTTTCTTTTTGTTTATGTTGTGTCACTACTTCGGGGTTTTAAATGATATAGGTTGTTTTTTTTTAACAGTAATTGTACTATTGTTGCCTATTTTCAACGGTACAAGTACCGTTGCTACCTATTGGGGCAATATTATTGTTGCTGGCTGTTTTTTTAATGGTACAAGCAGCGTTGTTGGCTATTTTGGTGGTGGTTATGCTTGTTGGGGAATGAATGATAAAACGGCTTGGTATTCTTGCTCAAACTCGCGGAGGTATTGCAGTTTTTGTTTTTTGTTCCACTGTAGTTGTTTGGCTAATTCATCGAGTAGTAGAAAGTAGGTTTCCTCGATGGTTTCTCGTTCGAAATAGAGGCGGGCTGTTCGGCGAATTAGGAAGTCGGATAGGTTTGTGACCATTTCGTGGCGAATGCTGTAGTGCAGTTCTGCTAATAAAAGGCGTTGCGTGGTTGATAATTTGGTGTTTTTTGGCAATAGTTCTTGGTAAATTTCGATGATATGGGGTGTGTTGGTGCCATATTTGTAGACCAAATCGTGGATTTGTTGTTCTGTGATTTGTAATTGGCTGTAGGTATTGCTTAGGTCGGTGATATAGTTGGGAATGTCTTCGGGGTTTTTGAAGTTGCCTCCTGATAGTTTAAGGTCTTCTGTGGCAGAGGTGCTGATGGGTGTTTTGTTTTGTTTGTAGCGTTGTTTTACTACTACATCTATTGTTCGTTCTGCCATTTTTCGGAAGCCTGTTAGTTTGCCTCCTGCAATAGAAATCAAGCCTTTGGATGAGATGAAAATTTCGTCTTTGCGGGATAGTTCGGAGGGGGATTTGCCGTCTTCGTGGATAAGGGGACGCAAGCCTACCCAACTCGATACTATGTCTTCGATTTGGAGGTTGGTTGATGGGAACATTTCGTTGGTGGCTTTGAGGAGGTATTCTACGTCTTGGAGGCTGACTTCGGGTTTTTCGATGGATAAATTGGTGGGATAAAAGGTGTCGGTGGTGCCAATATAGGTGGTTTTTCGGCGGGGAATGGCGAAAATCATTCGTCCATCTTGTACGTCAAAATAAACGGCTTCGCGCAGGGGTAAGCGGTTATATGGGACGACAATATGTACGCCTTTGGTGAGGTGTAGGCGTTTTCCTTTGACTATATCGTCTTTTCGGCGGACTGTGTCGACCCATGGGCCGGCGGCATTGACGATGTGTTGGGCATATACGACGATGGCTTTTTGGTGGATATGGTCATAGATTTTTGCTCCGATGATTTTGTTGTCGTCGTTGTAGAGAAAGTCTGTGATTTCGGTATAATTGAAGGCATGGCTGCCGAGGCTAATGGCTGTTTTGAGGACTTCGATGGTGAGGCGTGCGTCGTCGGTTTGGTATTCCCAATAGCGTCCGCCTGCTTGGATAATGTCTTCTCTTAGCAAAGGCTCCATTTCCATGACTTCGTTTTTTTCGTGCATGGTGCGGCGTTCGTCGTCGTCGACGTTGGCTAACCAATCATAGACGTATAAGCCAAAAGCGGTACTTGTTTTGCCCAAAGATCCTTCTTTGATGATGGGCAAGAGCATTTGTTTGGGCTGTACGATGTGGGGTGCGTTGCGGTGGAGCAAGGCTCGTTCTTGTCCGACTTCGCGCACGAGTCCGATTTCTAATTGTTTGAGGTAGCGCAAGCCTCCGTGGATGAGTTTGGTGGAGCGGCTACTTGTGCCTGCTGCAAAATCTTGTTTTTCGAATAGGACGTTGCTCAATCCGCGGGAACTTGCATCTAAGGCAATGCCTGCTCCTGTGATTCCGCCTCCAATGATTAATACGTCGAAATGTTGTTGGTCTAATGCTTCAAAATCTTTGGCTCTTTGTAGGCTAGAAAGCATTGTTGTGGGTTGTTTCATGATCAAGAATTATTAGAAATTATAAGCCTTGTGGCAGTATTTTACTGCAAAGTTAGTGATTCTTATTGACAAAACAACAGATGTGCTTTTTTTTGCGCAAAAAGCATTATTTTTGTGCCAAATATACAGCTATGCCAAGTTACCAAGTTACTTACCTGCCAACACAAGTGGTGATGAGCATCAAAGCAAGCGATATGCAGTTGGGTATACCTACGGCTTTTGCGAAATTGGAAATGGTGTTGCCTTCTTTGAAAGGACGGCATTTCTATGGGGCGTGCCGTTGTGTGGGAACAGCCTTGGAGTATTGGGCTTGTGTAGCTCCTTTTGTGGATACGGAATTTGAATTGTATGGTTTGGAGCCATTTACGCTGCCCGAAGGTAAATATGCGTATTGCAAACTCCTCAATTGGGCGGAACAAGTCACAAAAATTAAGCATGTTTTTATGGATATGGAAAACTATTTTGCGCACGATTCGTCGCGTCCGCAAATAGAAGATTATCGCTCACAAAACGAATTGGTGTTGTACCTGCCGATTTTATGAGGTTTCATCATGCTGAAGGTTGTGTGTTTTATTGTGCCTTGTGTGTCGTTCGAAAATCAAAGTGTTCTTATCTGCCAACAAAAAATTAATAACAAAAAACCAAAAAAAATAATTGTCTAACATGAAAAAACTGATATTTCCAATCCTATTTGTCACTAATTTGTTTATTTGGTCTGCCTGCAACACGGGCGGCACTGCCAGCTTCGACGAACAAGTCACCAAAGCCAAAGAAGCATATACCTCTGTCAAAAACGCTATGCCTGATAGTGTGACAACTAAAAACTTGATTGTTGCCTACGAAAATTACGTAAAAAATGCGCCAAAAGATGAAAAATCGGCGGAGTATTTGTTCAATACGGGACAATTGTACCAGCAACTTCATGATTTCAAAACGGCAGTTGGTACTTTTGAGTCGGTGTATCAACAGTATCCGCAGTCGGCGAAAGCACCTAATGCCTTGTTTTTGATGGCGATGAGCTACAAAGATAACTTGAACGATACTACCAAAGCGAAACAATACTATGCGGAGTTTTTGCAAAAGTTTCCACAACACGAATTGGCTGATGATGCAAAAATTCTTTTGGAAAATATTGGCAAAACCGATGAGCAAATGTTTGAGGAGTTGATGAAAAAAGCCGCAGCCCAAGGTGATACTACTGCTATGGCTATCCAAAAACAAAAACCTGCACATACGCCAAAGAAAAAATAGTTTTGTTGGTGCTGCTGCTTAGGCATAACAAACCCCCTTCCTTGAAAAATTGAGGAAGGGGGTTTGGTGTTTCTCTTTTTCATTCCAGAAAACAATATGGTTATATTCAACAAACACCATTTTGATAACAACAACAAAAAAGCGTTATTTATTGTATCATCAAATAAGCCCAATGAGGTGAAATTATTCAAAAAAACACAACATAATGTCACCCCGTCGCGGTTTTTCCTTTTTTGCTCCGTTTGTTTGCTATAAACCTATCACCCTTTCAGGGTTTATCCGATTTTTTTATTGTTGTTATTTTCTGAGATACCCCTAAATAATGTCGTTATCAAAATCATTGCCGTTGTTTTAACCGTCTAATTTGTATCCGACTCCTTTGATGGTTTTAATAAAGTTATCGCCAAATTTTTCACGCAATTTTCTGACATGCACATCAATTGTTCGGTCGTTTACGATGACATCGTCGCCCCAAATGCGGCTTAAAATTTCTTCGCGCGTAAAAACTTTTCCTTGTTGTGTGGCTAAGAGGTAGAGTAAATTAAATTCTTTGCGCGGCAGTTCAATCAACACATCATCTTGTCGCACCAAAAATTGTTGGCGGTCAATCACCAAATTGCCTACTTTAAGGATATTTTCTTCTTCGTTATCGTTTGTCAGATAGCGTCGCAAAAGGGCTTTCACTTTGCTCACCAATAAGCGCGGTTTGATGGGTTTGGCAATATAGTCATCTGCTCCAATATCTAATGCCCAGACTTGGGTATACTCTTCGCTTCGGGCAGACAAAAAGACAATCAGGGTGTCTCTGAATTGTGGCATACTGCGCAAGGTTTGGCAAGTATCCATGCCGTTCATTTCGGGCATCATCATGTCTAAGAGGATCAATTGTGGCAGGTGGATTTGGGCTTGTGCTATTGCTTCTTTGCCGTTGCGAGCCGTCACAACATTGTATCCTTCTTTGGCAAGGTTGTATTTTACTATTTCTACAATATCAATTTCGTCGTCAACAACAAGTATGGTTATCTCCGAAAGCATGTTGGTAGGTGTTTTTTGGGGCAAAGATACCACAATATTTTGAATATACGAAGTTTATTTGAATTTGTTGCTACAGTTTTTGTACCTTTGCAGCCGATTTTGTGTCTTTGCTATTTAATAAAAAAAGATGTTAAAAAATACGCCTTTCTACCATTTTCATCAACAGTTGGGTGCCAAAATGTTGCCTTTTGCGGGTTATAATATGCCCATTAGTTATACAAGTATTAACGAGGAGCATTTATTGGTGCGCCAAAAGGTGGGAGTCTTTGATGTTTCACATATGGGACAGTTTATTGTGCGCGGCGAAGGAGCCTTTGAGTTGGTGCAAAAATTGAGCAGCAACGATGTGGCGCAGTTGTACGAAGGTAAGGTGCAGTACTCTTGTTTGCTCTATCCCAATGGCACGATAGTGGACGATATGTTGGTATATTGTTTGCCAAATGGTGTCTATATGTTGGTGGTGAATGCTGCCAATATCCAAAAAGATTGGGACTATATTGTGCAACATGCCGCACCCGAAACAACACTCATCGACATCTCTGACCGCACGGCTTTGTTGGCAGTACAGGGTCCGTTGGCAACCGAAGTTCTGCATACGCTCACGGCTATGGACTTGAAAAACATGGATTATTATACTTGCGAAAAAGGTGTTTTTGCGGGTGTTTCCAACGTTTTGGTGTCGGCTACGGGTTATACGGGAGCGGGCGGATTTGAGATTTATTTCGACCAAGAACATGCCGATACTATCTGGAACGCCATTTTTGAGGCAGGCAAGAGTTGTGGTATTGCTCCCATTGGTTTGGCAGCCCGCAACACGCTTCGCCTCGAAAAAGGGTATATGCTTTATGGCAACGACATCGACGATACCACAAGCCCTTTGGAAGCTGGTTTGGGTTGGATATGTAAGTTGAACAAAGGCGATTTTGTGGGACGCGATGCGCTACAAGCCCAAAAACAAACTGGCTTGACGCGGCGTTTGGTGGGTTTTGAGTTGTTGGATAAAGGTGTGGCGCGAGACGGTTGTTTGGTGCAAGATGCCAACGGAATGGTCATTGGCAAGGTAACATCGGCGGCACCATCGCCTTCACTCAAAAAATCTATTGGTATGGCGTATGTTGCTATGCCTTTTGCGAAGCCTGAAACATCTATTAATATTGTGGTGCGCGACAAAGCCCTTGCTGCAAAAGTTGTTGCAATGCCTTTTTTGCCTAATGCACTCAAGTAGTTTTATTGCGAGTTTTTCACCTAAAAATAATAAGCTCATGCAACTGTTATTTAAAATAATACGTGCTTTCCTAATCCTTGCATTAGCTGCGGGACTTGTTGTGGCTGGTTTGTTGCTCCATGCCACCTATACCAACTATACGCCACCACCCACCGAATCGCTCGACACCCAAGGCAGTGCCAACGATACCTTGTCTAACGAACTTTCGTTTTTGATTTGGAATATCGGCTATGCGGGTTTGGGCAAGGAGTCTGACTTCTTTTATGATGGCGGAAAAATGTCTATTCCGACGCGCGAAATGTCACAAAAAAACCTGCAAGGTGTCACGCAATTCTTGACACAAAACAAAGCCGATTTTGTATTGCTGCAAGAAGTGGATATCAAATCGCGCCGTGGCTATGGTGTGAATCAGGTGGAACATATTGGCAAAGCATTAGCTCCATATAACACCACTTTTGCCACCAACTATAAAGTAGCTTTTGTGCCTCAACCTTTCACCAATCCTATGGGCGGTGTGCATGGCGGTTTGGCGAGTTATAGCCGTTTTAAACCCAGCAGTAGTATGCGCTATCAGTTGCCGGGTAGTTTTGAGTGGCCCCTGTCAGTTTATTTTCTCGACCGTTGTTTGTTGGTGCAACGCTATCCTTTGTCCAACGGCAAAGAGTTGGTGGTGGTCAATACGCACCATTCTGCCTACGATGGTGGTAAATTGAAAAAACACGAGATGGAATTTATCCAAAAACTGTATCAAGAGGAATACGACAAAAAAGGCAATTATATTGTTGTTGGGGGTGATTGGAATCAGTGTCCGCCGCATTTTCAGCCCGATAAGTTTTGGAAGACAGGCATGAACAAACCTGCACAAATGACCATCGAACCCGATTTTCTGCCGCAATGGTTGTGGGTATACGACCCCAAAGTTGCCACCAATCGCGAAGTGACCGCTCCGTATTCTCCCGATAAAAGTTTTACTACTGTGATAGATTTCTACCTAATTTCACCCAATGTGGAGTTGTTGGAAGTCAAAGGCATCGATGTTGGTTTTGAATACTCCGACCATCAGCCTGTCTATATGAAAGTAAAACTTAAACCATAATTCCAAACCAATCTTCCTTTTTCTCTATGCGTTTATATTGCTTAATTATTGGCATATTTTGTCTAAGTATTGCTTGTGGAAGCCGCAAAAACGCGACAACGCAAGCCAACACCACCACCAATAGCAGCCAAAGCACCAACAGTCCTAAAAATACCACTAATACTGCTGCTTCGAGTACTGCCGAAGCCAACAAGTATGTAGGCAATTATACGGCACAAGACCAATGTAATGGCGATTTTACCTATAATGTCGCCATTAAACAAGGTACGGAAGCCAACGAACTACTCTTGCTTGGTGTGGGAAGTATGGGCAACGAAGTAGTACTATCTGCCCAAATGCTTGATGCGATGCAGTTAGAAATTGGCGAAACAACTACCAACGATATGCAAATCAAAGTCAATGGTAAAGCTGTGCGCGACAAAGCAACAGGCATTATCACTTTTTCCTATACTATGTCGGGCGGTGATGGTGACTATAATGACTGCCGTGTTAGCTTAATACCCAAATAGTAGCTAACACAACTAAGGCAGTCCATATATCTCTGCCCAAATCCATCATGCCACATACGCAAAAACCCTCCTTTCGAAATACAACTTTCGAAGGGAGGGTTTGTTTTTAGGTTGGGTTTATGTATAGATATTCGTTGAAACTTCTTCTACCTCAATCATTTGGTTAATTTTTTGAGTAGTTTTTTATCTTCGATTAACATGGTTTTAAAGTGCAAGGACAAACGCATTTTTTCTTTCGACTCTTTCTCAATAGCACCCCAAACTTCTCTGGGCAAGGTATTGATGGTTTGTGTAATTTCTTGTGTTAATTTGATGGGTTGATTTTTTAGTTTAGATTAAGGTCGATTCCTTGTAGTGTTTTAAAATGCAGTTGCTATCCAATTTGACTATTTTTTGCACCTACTATCAACTAATTTTCCGTCAAAGTCGATTTTATATTTTGTCTTGGCAAAGTCTGTGAGTAAAATTCCGTCACTTTCTATTTTAATGGCTTCTTCCTCGTCCATCGATACAAAAATGTCTGTACCACAGAATCCCCACTGCTTATTTCCGTCTCTGTCAAGTTTTGTTATCTGAAGTTCTCCATGTATAATATAGCTGTCTTGCTGTCCGAAAATTTGAAAACAAGTCGCCATGTCTGCTTGTGTTTTCCATTTTAATTGTAAATCAGGAAGTGCCAAACAAAATATAGTGTCACAACAACAAATTAGTAGTTGGTTATCGTCAAGAAGCGATGAATTTTTGTGAACGCTCGTTGCTCCACCAGAACCCACAACCAAGCAACTGTTAATAACTTGCTTGTCTTGATAAATTTTTATTCCATGTTTGGAAATTGGATATTCTGTTGCCTCATCGCCAAAATAGTGTTTTGTGTAACTAAAAGTATTGTCCGACGAACCAAATTTATAAGTCGGTTCGTCCATCACAGCAACTACCAAATTTTTATATTGATGTTGATTCATTAGGGAAGGTAACACAATTTCTGCCCAATTCAACTGAATTTGTGCAGGTTTTTGAAAAAAATAGTTTTTTTTACACAAAAATATGGCAGGTTTTGCGGGAGAGTGCAAAATCTGCCGTATCCCTTCCCTCCTACCGCAACAAAGCCTCCCACAAAATAACGACAGGGTGCAAGGCGATGCGTCCGGTGCCGTCTTTGATTTGGTGGCGGCAACTCGTGCCTGCGGCGGCAATAAGCATATTATTTTGAGCAGCTCGAACAGCAGGAAACAACACCAATTCACCTATTTTCATGCTCACATCATAATGTTCGGCTTCGTAGCCAAACGCCCCTGCCATGCCACAACAACCCGACGGAATCATTTCGAGGCTGTAGTTTTTGGGCAAAGACAACATAGTGGCAGTGTGCTGCATATTGGATAAAGCTTTTTGGTGGCAGTGTCCATGCACTTTCACATACCTTGCCTCCGTGCTGAACTGCTCGGAGCGAATGTTGCCGCGCGTTGCCTCTTGTGCCAAAAATTCTTCTATCGTATAACAATGTTTTGCCAACTCTTGGGCATGGGTTTGTGCTTCGCCGCGCAACAGTTTGGGATATTCGTCGCGAAAAGTCAAAATGGCAGACGGCTCAATGCCCACCAAAGGAACATCGACGCTAATGAGCGGCGCAAACAAACGCACCTGCTCTTGGGCAATAGGCAACACTTCGTCAAGCATGGCTTTGGACAGATAGGCACGTCCGCTTTCGGGGTGTTCGATAAGTTCCACCTTGTATCCCAAATGGGTGAGCAACTGAACGGCTGCCATACCTATTTCGGTGTCGTAATAATTCGTAAATTCATCGCAAAAAAGATACAGACTTTGCCGAAAAGTCTTGCCCGCTTGCAAACGCGCGATTTGTTGCTGATACCATCTTCGCAAAGTAGTTTTGTGGAGGCTTGGCATGGAGCGTTTTGGTGCAAAACCGAGCATTTTTTTCACCGTTCCGCCCACAATGCCGTTGTTCATCGTCCAATTGTGGAGCGAAGGCAAGCAAGACGCATAACGGTTGATGCGGTTGATATTGCCCACCAAACGCGTCCGCAACGACACTCCTTTTTCGGCGTGGTGACGGTGCATAAATTCTGCCTTGAGCATTGCCATATCCACATTCGAGGGACATTCCGATTTACAGGCTTTGCACGACAGGCACAGGTCTAAAACAGCGGCTACATCATCACCAGTCAAGCTGTTGTTTTGGTGGCGTTCGGCATTGTTGGCAGTCAAAAATTCGCGCAAAGCGTTGGCACGGGCGCGGGTCGTATCGCGTTCGTTTTTGGTTGCCATATAACTCGGACACATCGTGCCACCAGTAAGTTGTGTTTTGCGGCAGTCACCCGACCCGTTGCATTTTTCGGTGGCATGAAGCATACCCAATTCGCCCGCATCAGAAAAATCGAACAATGTGTCTACCGACGAGGTTTCTTGTCCTGGCACATAGCGCAAATCGGTGTCCATCGGCGGAGCATCGGTAATTTTTCCTATATTGAAAACACCTTGTGGATCCCAAGTGCGTTTTATTTTTTGGAACAAAGCATAATTTTTCTCTCCCACCACCAAAGGAATAAACTCGCCCCGCACGCGTCCATCACCATGTTCGCCACTCAAAGAGCCTTGAAAACGTTTAATAAGGCGTGCCGATTCGTAGCCTATTTCGCGAAACCGCTTGACATCAGCAACTTTTTTTAAATCGAGCGTAGGTTTTACATGCAGTTCGCCTGCGCCCGCGTGGGCATAATACACCACATTCGTTTGTCCCAAATGGTGCAACATCGCATCTAATTCGGCTAAATAAGCAGGCAAATCTGCCACCGCCACCGCCATATCCTCGATAAAAGACAGTGGTTTGGCACTTGTCGGCACATTGGACAAAAGCCCTAAACCTGCATTTCGCAACGCCCACACTTTGCTGATATATGGCGCATACACCAAGGGATGAGCATAGCCATAACCATGTTGTTGCAGATCCTTCACCATAGCTTGGGCTTTTTGTGTAGCCAATTCTATTGTCGATTCGCCAAACTCGATAGCCAAAATAATTTGCGGGTCGCCTTCCACAAAGAAGCGATTTTTTTGTTGTTCGATATTTTCTTTGGTACAATCCAAAATAATTTTGTCTATCATCTCGACAGCACGCGGCTGGTGTTGCATTGCCACCAACACGGCTTCGGCAGACTCCAACAATGACCCAAAATGCGAACAAACCACCACTTGACAAGGCGGCGGCAAAGGCGAAAGGCGTATTTTGATGTGTGTTACAAATGCCAAAGTTCCCTCTGACCCGCACAACAAACGGCAAAAATTGAAAGGGATTTCACTACTGCGGTCAAACACTTCGGACTGCAACAATTCGTCAACCGCATAACCCGTATTGCGGCGCGTGACGCTGGCTTTCGGAAATTCGGCGGCTATCTCTGCCTGCACAGCGGGATTTTGGAGGTCGTGTGCTATTTGTCTATAAATCTGGTTTTCGAGGCTACTGCCAACACATTTTTTGCGAAAAACATCGGCTTCTATTGGCTCAAAAGTACACAAACTGCCATCACTCAAAACGGTTTCTAAGGCAATAACATGTTCGCGCGTGGTGCCATAGACCAACGAATAAGTACCGCAAGAATTGTTGCCTACCATGCCGCCAATCATTGCCCGCGACGAGGTGGCTGTATTGGGTCCAAAATAGCGCTGATAGGGACGCAACAACACATTGAGGTCGTCACGAATAACACCGGGCTGCACAATGGCATAATTTTCTTCGGCATTAATTTCCAACACTTGGTTGAGATAGTGCGAACAATCCATCACAATGCCCGTGCCAACACATTGTCCTGCTAAGGACGTGCCAGCGGTGCGCGGAATAAGGTGAGTTTGGTGTTTGGCAGCGAACGCCACCATTTTTTGCACATCGGCAACCGTCTTGGGGTAGCATACCGCCAACGGAATTTGGCGATATACCGAGCCGTCGGTGGCATATAGCGAGCGGGTAAGCAGGTCTGTATGTAGGTCGCCCTCCAATTGTGTTGCCAATTTTGACAATGCCATTTGCAACTTCCTATTAATGGTAGGTGCTGTAGTATCCATCTTTTTTGATTGTTTTTTTTAATAATAATGGCTAATCCCAAAAGCTATTAGCCCTATTTGAGCCGCAAAGTTAGGGTTTTTATACCATATTTAGATAGATTTTGTAGCAAAACTATGTAGCGATGGGGTTTGAACCTGTGCTTTGACAACAATATTAAACAAGCTCACAAAGTTGTTCCATCATGAAAAACGACACTGCTGTTCCATTCAGATTATTTTGTCGAATACATTTTTTTGGGCGTTTCCCTGCGGGTCGGGCTGCTACGGGCTTCGCTATGCTTCGGTGCTTCGCAAGCTACGCACTGGCTAACGCCACCCTCCGCATCCCTAACGCGCTTCGCCATTCGAACAAAAGTATCGTTATTTTTTAGTCATAGAATTTTATTGTTGATACAAGGCTATAGTCCATACACACCCATACCGCAAAAACAATTTTTTTTTGACAAAATAAAACACCCTACTAAGGAGAAGCTACATATATTCCCTTTCGTTGCGGGTCGAAGGTGCTTCGAAGCGGGTCGAAGGTGCTTCGAAGCGGGTCAAAGGTGCTGCGAAGCGGGTCAAAGGTGCTTCGATGCGGGTCAAAGGTGCTTCGAAGCGGGTCAAAGGTGCTTCGAAGCGGGTCGAAGGTGCTTCGAAGCGGGTCGAAGGTGCTTCGAAGCGGGTCGAAGGTGCTTCGAAGCGGGTCGAAGGTGCTTCGAAGCGGGTCGAAGGTGCTTC
>JAEUUX010000065.1 GCA_016787295.1 Chitinophagales bacterium | reverse complement strand
GATATTTTTGTTCGAATGGCGAAGCGCGTTAGGGATGCGGAGGGTGGCGTTAGCCAGTGCGTAGCTTGCGAAGCACCGTAGCGGCAGCGAAGCCCGTAGCAGCCCGACCCGCAGGGAAACGCCCAAATAAATCAATGTGTTTTTATCGGACTATTTAAGCAAAATGGAGCAGTAGTACTCCGAATGTTGCGTTTGGTGTGTGTTATTTATTAGGTTGGGAATAATTTGTGGGAGCAAAGGTACATCTTTTTTGGACAAAAAGTGGCATTTGATTAGTTGTCATACCCAAAATTGGTTATATTGTGGGTTTAATGGATAGAAAATGCTCGAAAAGTTGTACATTTGCGGTTTAAATTGGTATTTGAGTATGTATAGTCGTTCTAATTGGGAGGATACAATTGTTGCGTTGGCTACTCCTGCGGGTGTGGGAGCAATTGGAGTGTTGCGCTTAAGCGGCGGGGCAGCTATTAGCATTTGTGACACTGTATTTCGGGGCAAAAAATTGACAGAACAAATTTCTCATACGATTCATTTTGGTCGTTTAGTGGCACAAGATGGTGCGGTGATTGATGAAGTTTTGGTATCTTTGTTTCGGGCGCCGCGTTCCTACACGGGCGAAGATGTGGTAGAGATTAGTTGTCATGGTTCGCCTTATATTTTGCGAAAAGCCATTGAGATGTTTATTGCAGCAGGGGCGCGTTTGGCACAAGCGGGCGAGTTTACTCTGCGGGCTTTTCTCAATGGTAAAATGGCATTGTCGCAAGCCGAAGCTGTTGCTGACCTTATTGCAGCAGAAAACGAAACAGCCCATCACACAGCTTTGCAACAGTTGCGTGGTGGTTTTGTGCTACAAATTGCTGCTTTGCGGGAGCAATTGGTGCATTTTGCGTCTTTGGTTGAGTTGGAGTTGGATTTTGCAGAAGAAGATGTCGACTTTGCTAATCGGCAAGAATTGGCAGCATTGGTGCAAAACGGACGGCAACAAATACGCGTTTTATTGGATTCTTTTCGTTTGGGAAATGTGGTAAAACAAGGAGTAGTAACGGTTATTGCAGGCAGACCTAATGCGGGCAAATCTACGTTGCTCAATACGTTGCTCAACGAAAATCGGGCTATTGTGAGTCCTATTGCTGGCACTACGCGCGATACCATTGAGGAAAGTTTGGTGATTCATGGCATTCAGTTTCGCCTGATTGACACGGCAGGGATTCGGGAGGCAGCCGACCAAATTGAAGCTATTGGTATTGAAAAAACTTGGGAAAAGGTGCGACAGTCTGCGGTCTTGTTATATGTATTTGATGCGGCGGCTATTGAGGCAGTCGATTTGCGAAAAGACCTTGACATTTTACAAACACAAGAAGGTCGTAATTTGGTGGTTCTGGCAAACAAAGTGGATTTGCTGACAGAAAAACAGTTATCTCCTGCTATCAAAATGGCTTTGGGTGACATTGATTGCATACCTATTTCGGCACATCAATCCAAAGATATCGATACCCTAAAAGAACATTTATACCAATTGGTGGTGGGTGACAAGGTACTGAAAGATGCTACTATGGTCACTAATGCTCGCCATTATGAATCTTTGTTGCGTACTGAGGTGGCATTAGAAGCGGTTTCTGGCGGTTTGGAACAAAGGATTTCGGGCGAACTTTTGGCGTTGGATATTCGGCAAGCTTTGTTTTTCTTGGGCGAAATTAGTGGCGAAATCAGTAGTGATGACCTTTTGGCAAATATTTTCAGTAAGTTTTGTATTGGAAAATAGGATATAATGACGTTTGGATAATTTTGCAAGTATCCGTTCGAAGTTTTATTAAACACACAATTTCCCCCAGTATAATACTGTAGCATATTCTACAGTATTATATTGGGGGAATTAGGTGTTTTGGGCTATTGATTAGCGTTCATAAACAAGTTCGCCTTGCAAGTAGGTCATGTCTACTTTGGTTTGGCTAATTTGGTTAGTTGGGATTTCGAAAAGGTTTCTATCCAAAACAATAAAATCGGCTTCTTTGCCTACCTCCAAACTACCCACAATGTCTTCTTGTCGCATGACGTATGCCGCATTGATGGTATAGGCTTTTAGAGCGTCTTCGAGCGAAAGTTCTTGTGGTGAGCGGGTAACAGCGTTCTGAATACCCACAAAAGGATTAAGGTCACTTACGTCCCAATCACTGCTTAGTGTGATTCTTGCATTTGCTTGTTTGAAGGCTTTGAGCGGAATGATATTATTGGCTAAAGCTGCGCCTACCAAATAATCGTTATCGTGCCAATGGGCGGGTTGCGTAAAATCACCTACTACTTGTGCGTCGGCGGTCACATTGAGTTGTGCAAAACGTCCATAATCTTCGGGGTCGACATATTCTACGTGCGTTAACCGATGTCTTCCGTTTGCTGTTCCGCCTGTTGCTATGGCGTTTAGGGCTTCATGTACGCCACGGTTGCCCAATGCGTGGATATGAAAGTCAAAACCAACATCTTCCAACTCCGCAATATATTGTGCTAAACGGTCGGGGGCGAAATAATTGAGTCCATTGTTGGTAGCTTCGCCAAAATAATCCACCAAATAGTCGTCGTGCATAGCAGCAGTCGTATTGTGGATAATACCGTCGGCATAGACTTTAATCTGATTAATTTTCAGCAGGCTATTAGGATTGTCGCTATACAATGATTTGAGTTTTGCTATTTGTGTGGCATCGTTTTCGGCGGGATAAGCCCACAAACCCAGATTGACACGCACCGTAAGTTCGTCATCGGCTTCTATTTGTTTCCATGTATCTTGTTGGTTTCGTTTCCAGAAAGTACGTGCTTCACAAATAGAGGTGATACCATTTTTGGCTAATTCGGGCAGTGCAAAATTAACTAAGCCATCATAGTCATTTTCCATACCTTGGGCAGTTGGGGCTAAGGCTAACTGCATCAACAATTCTCCTGCATTGTCAATTAATATGCCATTGGGTTCGTCTGCGTCGTTGCGCATAATAATTCCGCCTACGGGATTGGGTGTGTTTGCTGTAAAACCCAATAGTTCGAGGGCTTTTGAATTACACCAAATAGAGTGTGAGGTTTGTTCCATAATAGCAACGGGGCGATTTGGTGCCACGTCGTCTATGATGCTTTTTGGGTCACGTTCGGCTTCCAATACCGTTTCTAAAAGGTGTCCCCAGCCGAGCAACCAACCTTCGCCGGGATTTTCTATGATGGCTTGTGCTACATCGTTGGCATAGTTTTCGGGGTCTGTTTCGTTTTCGTCGACGATGAATTTAAAGTTTTCGGAAGCCGCCTCAAGTGGGTGCATATGTACGTCATGTATGCCGGGCATCACAAAAGCCCCTTCCAAATCTATCCACTCGGCATCTTCTGAGGCATATTCTTCTGCTTCTTCGTCAGTACCAACATACTCTATTATTCCGTCGTTGATATATATGGCACTTGCCCACGTTTGTGCTCCATTGAGCGTATAGATTTTGCCATTGTAAAAAACTTTTTCGGGATTATCGTCTTCTTCCTCGTCTTTGGGGTCACAGGCTAAAAAAATGCCCAAGACGGGTATCAACGCCAGCATAAATAACAAACTAATTTTTCTTTTCATCATTTTGAATTGGGATTAAAAAAAATGTATGTGGCAGGAAAGAAGTTTTGTTGTTTTTTTTTAGGTTTGAAAAACAAATAGTTGACAATTGGTCTATTGCTGCGGTTGTTGCTGGGTAACACAATGCACCATGCCTCCATATTTATAGAGATTTCGGACATCTACGCCCACTACTTCGTGATTAGGATATAGGTTTTGTAGGATATTACGCGCCACTTCATCATTGGGGTCGTTATAGAAAGGCACTAAAACTTTGTTGTTGGCAGTATAAAAATTGACATACGAACCTTTGTAACCCAGATTGGCATTCCAAGTCGTTGTTACATTATTTTGGGTCAAAGGAAGGTAAACAAAGTTATAGGGCGTGCCATCTGCTTTGGTTGCTGCATACAATTTGGTAATATCTGCTTGGGGGACTTCCCAATAAAGCAAATCATTTTGGTTCATGGTAACAATGGTGTTGGGTGTGCCAAATCGGGCGAAACCATCTATGTGCATATCTGTAATTTCTAATCCCGCCACACCATTTAGCCAAATAAATTTGGTAACTCCCAAATAATTGGTCAGTATTTGTTCGGCTTGTGTTTGGGTCATGCCCGGATTTCGATTGCTATTGAGAATAGAACTTTTGCAAGCCATAAAAACGCCATTACCATCAATTTCATAGCTACCGCCTTCGATTATCATATTCGAATTGAGGTTAACAACATTCATGCCGATGGCGTTTCCTACCGAATTGGGAATAACATTACATTTGGCGTATGGTGTTTTGTTGCCCCAACCATTAAAACCCCAATCTTCTATCCGAAGCTGATTATTGCTGTTGCGAACAAAAATAGGACCATTGTCGCGCACCCAAACATCATTGGTTTTGAACAATTTAAAGTCAACATTAGTCAGCGGGATATTTTCGGCATTGAGCAAGTTAATAATTCTGCTGCGTTCGGTACTGTTATAAGCAATAATGTGTACTTTTTCGCTTTCTACCAGCTCGCGCGTCATGGCTATCCATGTTGATTCTATGCGGGTGCGGTAGGTTGTTCCATATTGATAGTGATGAGGCCATTGCAACCATGTTCCTTCATGAGGTTGTGTTTCGTCGGGCATCGTAAAATATATGGGAGCGCTGCTGTTGAGTTTTGCGGCTTGCTCATAATTATTGGTTTCGGGTGTTTCGAGGCTATCTTTGCTGCAAGATGCCACTACCAACAAACTCATCATGCCAATCATTAGTTGGCGAAAAGAAATACGGGTCATATTATTTTTTATGTTGATGAACAAAAAAGGAAAAAACTGTTTTCTGGGTGCAAAGTTAGTGCAACAAACAATTAGCACCAAATTTAATCCACCAACGGAGCTTTTTTGGTAACGAATGACACATCAACGAACAAAAAAACGTTTTTTGCCTCAATATTGTGCAAATAGTTTTACCTTTGTGTGTTTTTGTAGCTTGTGATACACTTGTTTTGTTTTTTTTGTTGGTCATAAGCATTTGGGTCAATTTTGGCAATAACCAACAAAAAACAATGGCGTTATATCCCTATCAACCAAACGAGCAAAATTATGACGGTTAGTATTTCTTTTAAAAAAACAGATTGGGTAGCACACCTTTCTTTCTGGGTATTTATGTTTTTGTTTATTTTCGACTACCATTTTGTTGAGGGACAATGGTGGTTGGCAGTAAGCAATACCTTGACCGAAATAGCTACTTATATGATCATTGTTTATTGGAATTGGTGGATTTTGCTACCCTTCTTGTGGCAGCAAAAGCGTTGGGTGGCTTATTGTTTGGCTTGGATAGCTACTGTTGTGGTGTATATTATTGTTATGCGACAAACAGGATGGGAACAGTATTTTTATATTTATTTGGGCTGGCGAAGCATTTTTTCTATGTTGCTCAACACCTCGCTTTTTTTGCTCATTTCCTTATTATATTGGTATTTTAGACAAGCACAAATGGATAAAGAAAGACAATTGCAACTCCAAAACGAAAAATTAGCCATCGAACTGCTTTATTTGAGGCAACAACTCAGTCCCCATTTTCTTTTTAATACCCTCAACAATATTTATTCGCTCGTTTTGCAACAAGACCCTCAAGCACCAAAGATGATTGCCCAAATGGCAGCTATCTTGCAACATATCTTATATGAAAACCAACCCAAAGGCACCTTGTTAGCCAAAGAATGGGCAGTAATGGAACAATATATAGCGCTTCAACTCCTCCGAAAACTGTCTTCCGACAATATTGATGTGTATGGCGAAGGAGATATGCAGCATTGGTTCATCGCACCTAATTTGTTGCTCAATATGGTAGAAAATGCTTTTAAACATAGCAGCATAGACCAAGAGCCTACGGCTTGGATAAAAATTAATGCGTATCTGACAGAAAAAGGACTATTTGTATTGAACATACAAAACAGCATTCCGACAACAGCACCATCTCCGTCCAACAATTCGGGTGGCATCGGATTGACCAATTTGCAAAGACAACTCACCTTGTATTATCCTCAACAACATCAATTTATGACCCAACAACACAGCGACTATTTTGAGGCGGTGTTGCAACTAAATCTACAAAAAGCATGACATCTTATAGCTGTATTATTGCCGACGACGAAACCCTTGCACGCCAACTCTTATCGTTGCATCTTGCACGGCTGCCCCACATACAGGTTGTGGCGGTGTGTGCCAACTCCATCGAGACAATGAACGCTATTGCGACACATCAGCCCGATTTGTTGTTATTGGACATACAAATGCCTCCTGCCAATAGCCTCGAATTGCTCAAACAAGCCTCTTTTTATCCTGTCACTATCCTCACCACTGCCTATTCTCAATATGCCATCGAAAGTTATGAACTCGACATATCAGGTTATTTGCTTAAGCCCATCGAATTTGACCGCTTGGAAAAAGCCTTGCAAAAAGCTATACTACAAGTCGAGCAACGCAAAACCCAAAAATCAGAAACTACTCCAACTCCCAACGCCAATGCAACAGACGAAACACCAAAGCATTTTATCGTAAACACGGAGCATCAATTAGTGCAGGTTTTGTTTGACGATGTGTTGTTTGTAGAAGCCATGCAAAAGTATGTCCGAATCCATACCATTAACCAACGAATTATTACTATGATAGGTTTAAGTCAGTTGGAAAAAGTTTTGCCGCCACATAAATTCAAACGCATACATCGTTCCTATATCGTCAATTTTGATAAGATAGAACGCATTGCTGGTAGCCATGTTATTGTTGGGAAACACGAACTGCCAGTCAGCAAAGGACAATACGAATCTTTTCGGACAGCTATCGAGCAAAGGAAATTGAAGTAACTTGTGTTTATGCAATACCACTTTGCTACAGGATTATTAATACTTGCGGTGAATGCACAAACGCCATTGTATAGTTCCCAAATGTGCATTTTGCCCCCCAAAAAAGCATTTTCACCTTGGCATAAGCGCCTCAAAACCAGTTATATTCTCCAATTTGGCATTGCCAATCAATGCTACCTTGCCGCGCTGTTTGCCCATGCGTTCTATAACAATACCCTTCCACTCGTCGCCGCAACGATTATTAATGACCGTGTTGTTGATAATCAGTTGGGCAGTTGTAGCAACAATGATGCGACTACCTTTGGGCATGGATAGCGGACAATTGATAATCAATTGGGCGCGGTCTTGTATTATGATGTCACTTTCAACGTCTTTGCCGCAATTCCAAACAAGGGTTTTGCCGCGCGGAACGATAATTGGTGCATTGGGTTGATATTCGCACCATTTGGGAACGGCTCGCGAACGTTGTGGGCTGCCTTCTAACCAAAAATTGTATTGCATCTTGCCAATCTGACAAGGTGTATAGGCATTTCGCCACGCATTGTAGTCCATGACGTTGTTGGACAAAAGCGAATCACAAACGCCCGGTGCCACATTCCAACAATTGGGGTTGTTGGGTGTGTCGTCGCAACCGTCGCCGCCCGACCATGTGTGCATCAAACCCAAAGAATGTCCTATTTCGTGGTTCATAATGCCTGTCGCAAACCATGCCACATCGCCCCAAGTTGGAAAATGTTTTTGTTGATAGAATTGATAACACGCCACCACTTTCACCCAATTATAAAGCCCAACGCCATCGGAAGAGGCTTTGTAGGTGGGCGAAACAACACTGTCGCGCGGGTGTTCCATCAAAAAAATGTTGAGGACTTTGTCGGGCGAAATGGCATAATTGTCAAATTGGCGCGTTGAGTAAATATCATCGGCGCGTTTTATTCTGCCATGGTTGCGTTTGTTGAAATTAGAGAGGGTGTCGTTATAGTGAAAATAAATACCATCGTCGTTCGGAATGGTGTCGCAAGGTGTTATGACATATTGGATTTGTGTGGGCAGTGCAGGCGTTGTGTTGTGTAGTGGCAAAAACATTTTTTGATTGTTTTGCAACCAATGGTTGGAGGCATTGACTAAGGTGTGGGCAAATTCGCGCCCCAATTTTTCGTCAAAATTGCGGCTACTGTCACTACTGTTCAAGAAGTGGAGGTTGATGCGCAAATAGCGCATAGTGGTGTGGTTGATGTAGTTTGAATCGGGTGCATAGTTGTTGGGATTGATGCAAGGGTTGTTGATACCGCTGCCCGAAGTGGGCAAGGTAACGGTTTCGGGGCGAATGATGTCGCTCGGACGCAAAGCGTATTGCTTAAGCTGGGGCGAACAAGAGAGCCACATACCGCAACACCATAGCAAGCACAATTGCCACTTAATAGAAAACGTAAAACGCATTGATTTTATGTTGTTTGATGAATGATAAACAAAAAAAGAAGAGAAAAGATGATGGAAAGTGAAAAAAAACAAGAAAATTTTCCACAAAATTTGGAAATTTGCAGAAAAGGTATTACCTTTGCACCCAATAATTGACCCACAAAGGCATCCAAAGTTGTAGACCGACTTTGGGTGTCTGTTTTTTAGTTTATTATTTCGAGCTTTTGAGGGAAATAGACTTGCATTGTTGTTGTGCAACCGTGTATTTTTCAAGAATTCGGGCATAAAAACAAGCAAAAAGGACAATGATGTGTGTTGTTGTTGTTTTGCAAAAAACAAGCACAATATTTACTGCTGCTTTTCAAGGGCGTTAGCCCGCCGTCTAAAAAAGTATTGTGGCAAAACGGACGTGTGGCGAAGCGCGTTAGGGATTGTAGAGGCTGCCGTTAGGCAGGTGCTTGCACCGAAGCGGAGCGAAGCCTCGTAAAGCCCGACCCCAACGGGGAAACGCCCAAAAAATAATGTATTTTTAAAATTTTACTATAAGGTTTCGCTTCGGCAACCCAAACTTAACAATAACTATTTTGTCTTTCAAATGTTTGTTCTGTCATTGAACGAGCGTTTGAATTATTTTTATTTGTTTAACACAAAAAAACACCTTTTAATATGTCAGTAAAATATTTCACCCCCGAAGGCTTAGAAAAACTTAAACTTGAACTACACGAATTCAAAACCAAAGGACGCGCCGAAGCTGCTGCTGCCTTACAAGAAGCTCGTGAAAAAGGAGATTTGTCGGAGAATGCCGAATACGATGCTGCCAAAGAAGCACAAGGTATGTTGGAGATGAAAATTGCTCAATTGGAAGCAGAACTATCTAGCGCCCGCATCTTGGACGAAAGCCGATTGGATACTTCAAAAGTAATGATTTTGTCGAAAGTTAAGTTGAAAAATCTAAAACTTAACAAGGTGATTGATTATATGATTGTGACCGAAAAAGAAGCCGATTTAAAATTAGGTAAAATTTCTATTAACACGCCTATTGCACAAGGTTTGCTCGGCAAATCGGTGGGTGATGTAACACAAATTACTGTGCCGTCGGGTACGTTGGAGTTAGAAATTTTAGAGATTAGCCGCTAATTGGGGCGTATCTGTTCTTTTGTTTTTACATCTACTTTTTATTTTAAATAAACCATGAGTAGTATTTTTTCTCGCATCATCGCAGGCGAAATTCCTTGCCACAAAATTGCTGAAACTGCCGAATGTTTTGCTTTTTTGGATATTCGCCCCTTAGCCAAAGGGCATACGCTGGTCGTTCCGAAGAAAGAAACAGACTATATTTTTGATGTAGATGACGATACTTTGTCAAAAATGATGGTGTTTGCCAAAAAAGTTGGACGCGCTATCGAGCAAGTGATACCTTGTGTGCGTATTGGTGTGGCGGTCATTGGCTTGGAAGTGCCACATGCCCACATACACCTTATTCCCTTGAATCGGTTGTCGGATATGGATTTCAAACGCAAACCGTTGCAGTTGGAAGCCGACGAAATGGCACAAATAGCTGCCGATATTACTGCCAAATACGAACAATCTGCCGAATAATATAAGTTACCAACATGGTACAAAGGCTGCAACGAATCGCCGCTACAAGTTATTGTGCTTGTAGCGGCGATTTTTTTGTCTGGAATTTCTGTTGTCTATACAATAAGTCTTTTTTACCATTTGAAATTCCATGTAACAGACGGAATGATGGGGAAAAGACTCACTTGTTTGAGTTTGACATCGATAGCTCCTGCATTGCTGGTTGTGTTGATTTCGGGATCCACATACACAAAAAACGGATTGGCACGACTATAGGCATTATAGACTGATATTGCCAATTCGGATTTGATTTTGGCAGTTGGTTTCTTGTTTAATTGACAAATAGCCGATAAATCCAAGCGATGATAGGGTTTCAAACGGTAGGAATTGCGGGGCATATCGTATTCGGTGTATAACCAATTGTTGATAAGATAGAAACTGTTGGGCAGGGTGAGGGCGTTGCCTGTGCCATAGACCCAAACGATAGAGGTTGTCCACTTCTTATTGAACTTATAGGTCAAGACCACAGAGGCATCGTGGGTGCGGTCATATTTTGTGGGGAACCATTGCTGGTCGTTGAGGTCGTTGAACAGCCTTTCGGAGCGCGAAAGGGTATAGCCTATCCAACCTGTGAGTTTTCCTACACGCTTGTTGATAAATAACTCCAAACCATACGCTCGTCCTTTGCCAAAGACGTAGCTGTCCTCCAAGTTGGTGCCTAATTCGGGAATATATTGCTCCGAAAACTCGATTTGGTTCTGCAAATCTTTGTAATACACTTCGACGGAGGCTTCAAATTGGTCGTTCGCAAAGTTCTGGAAATAACCTAAGCTATATTGTATGCCTTGCTGGGGACGTGTGCGCAAAGTGCTGGGTACCCACAAATCTGTTGGCAGTGTTGAGCCTGAATTAGAGACTAAATGAATGTATTGCTGGGTGCGAGCAATGCCCACTTTCAAAGAAGCAACAGGAGAAAGGGTGTAGCGGAAATTGGCACGCGGTTCGAGAGCGGTATAAGTGACAATTTTTTCGTTAGCATCATAATCCAAGGTGTCTGTTGGCAAACCATTGGCACCAAAGACGGTGGTTCGATACGGACCCACTTGTGCATAGCCCGAAGCACGCAAACCGATATTGCATTTCAGTTTTTTGCCGATATTAAACTCGTCTTGGACATACAAAGCCAACTCGTGGGCATATTGTTTGTTGAGGTCGTCGTTCGAAAAATCCACTTCGCCCACTTTTGCCTTAAAAGTATAGGGTGTGAAGGTATGAAAGGTGTAATTCACGCCGCCTTTGAGAGTGTGGTTTGGATTTGGGAAAAAATCGAGGTCTATCTTGCCATTCCAATCCTTCACACCCGAATAAAATTGGGACTCAAAGGTCTCAAAAACAGAATTAGCCGCAAAATTATAGCTATTATAAATGGCAGTTGTGTTCATAAACAATTTGCTATTGAACACATGATTCCAACGCATGGTGGCGGTGGCGTTTCCCCAAGGCATATTGAACGAAAGTCCGTCCAATGATTTGTAATCAAACACATCGCGCCCAAAATAACCACTCACAAATACGCGATCTTTGTCCGAAAACTGGTAATTAAACTTCGTATTGAGGTCATAAAAATAGTAACCATTGCCTTCAAACTCTGTACCTTTCAAAAAAGGCTTCACCAACACATCAATGTAGGTACGACGACCTGATATAAGGAACGAACTTTTGTTTTTTTGCAAAGGACCTTCCAAAGTCAAGCGCGACGAAATGATTCCTAAGCCACCCTCGCCCGAAAAGGTCTTGTTGTTGCCTTCTTTCATCTGAACGTCCAAGACGGAAGATAATCGTCCGCCATATTCAGCAGGCATATTGCCTTTGTGCAATGTTGTGTTTTTCAAAGCATCGGAATTGAATACGGAGAAGAACCCAAACAAGTGTCCTGTATTATAAACCACCGCTTCGTCCAACAATACCAGATTTTGGTCGGGACCGCCGCCACGCACATAGAAGCCAACACTTGCTTCGCCACCCGATTTGACACCGGGCATCAGTTGTATTGTCCGAATGACATCAACCTCGCCCATCAAAGCAGGTAGTTCTTTGACTTGTTCCACAGGAAGGTCAATGACGCTCATGCGTGTGCTTTGTATGTTTTCATCTTTGCGGCGTGCTGTGACTTCAACTTCTTTTTCGAGCAAGATACCTGCTTCGTTCAGGTCTATATTCAGGTTAGTATTGTGTTGTAGGTCGATGGGTATGCTTTTTGTTTCGTAACCAATATAGGATACCGACAAATCGTATTTGCCTTGTGGCAGTGTGAGGGAATAAAAACCGTATTCGTTCGTCAAATTGCCTTGTGTTTTGTTGGCAGTATTGTAGATATGCGCTCCAATCAAAGTTTCGCCGCTTTGTGCGTCTTTGATATAGCCACTTAGTGTGTATTTGGTTTGGGCAAATACTGAAAAATGGGTCAATAGGTTTATCAAAAACAATCCTAATGACCATCTAAAGACGTGTTTATTGAACATATTTTGCTAATAGGCTTTGTTTTGGGAGCAAAGGTACGGTTTTTTGGCGATTGTTGTCCGATATACAATTATATTTACGTTAATAGTGAAAGTTTGTGGAAAAGTTGTAACTTTGCGCGCCATAGTTGATTATTGATATTATGATATTTTCTAAACAAGTCAATTAAACTTTTTGTTTTAATAACTTAAAGAAGTAAACAACAAAACTACTCCACCACATCCCCCACAAAAAAACACCAACAACCCATAACAAGCAAAAAAAACGTATGACCCGCACAATTTTATCCTTTTTGTGGCTATTATGGCTCACCACCACACCCATAGCCGCCCAAAATAACCCTATATTCAAGGCAATACACCACAACAAAGAACTGTTGTACCTGCCCGAAATGCCCAGCACCATGCCCGCCGCCTTTTCACCTACAAAAACCGAAGCGTGCGACATCATCGAACTCAATGATGGCAAACAAATCATGGCTCGCGTGGTAGTAGAAGAATTTTCAGTCACAAAATACCAAAAATGTGATGAACCCAACGGCAGAGTCTTGATAATTAACAACAATCGCATCAAAAAAATCCGATACGCCAACGGAAAAGTGAGCGATATGGCAACAAAACCCAAAACTCGCCCCACAGAAGACAGCTTGGCTAACAAAAAACCAACTGACGACAACGCACAAACAAACGATGATGATGAAATCGATGACGAAACCGACGAAAACACAGACAAAATAGACACCAGCAAGGCAAAAACAGACCCTTTGGGTATTCTCTCCCTTTGTTTGGGGGCATTAAGTTTCTTTCTTCTATTTACACCAATAATAATCCCCCTATTGTTCTCCATTGCAGGACTAACAACAGGCATTATATCATTAAGCCGTATCCGTCGTTTTAAAACAAAATTCAAAGGAAGTGTTCTTGGCATTCTGGGTATCGTTTTTGCCGGACTTTCCTTATTTATTTCATTGTTCGCGTTATTAATTGTTCTCCTATTTATACTATAATTCCACCTGATTATTTTTTTCACAACAAGCAATGGAGGTTTTGACAACAATATCGTAAAGTAAGCATTAAAAAGCGGCATTGCAACTAAAAATCAATGCTAAAATGCCAATGTTAATTCAAAAAAAGGGGGCGCAAACAAAAAAACACCCCCGCAAAGTCATCGAATAGCCAAATTTTGTCATTACATTGTCTGAAGAAAAACCTTTTTTGCCCATTTTTTTTTGAAAACAGCCCGAAAAAAAATATTTTCTGGGGTCTAAAGTTTTTTGATTCACCCCTTAAAATATTTAAACGTGTCTAAAGTTTTTTTAAAGGTGTCTAAAGTTTTTCTTTAGGGGTCTAAAGTTTTTTGATTCACCCCTTAAAATATTTAAACGTGTCTAAAGTTTTTTAAAAGGTGTCTAAAGTTTTTCTTTAGGGGTCTAAAGTTTTTTGATTCACCCTTGTTTTTCGACAAAAAATGGCTATTTTTAAGTAAAAAGCTATGTTTTTTTAGCAAAAAGCCAATTTTTAGCCCTGAAACAGCTATTTAGACATTATTTTGTTGACTTTTGTTTGGGTTGATGACAAAAAAGTTTTTGTGTCATTTATTTGTCATTTTATTTGTCTTGTAAAAACACTTTCATAAAGACATTGAACAACAGCTATACCAAGAAAAATTCGTTATGTTTATTGATTAAGCTATTTGTGGTATTGACTCTTTGGCTATTGTTCCGCTCGATTAACTTACCACTACAACAAGCATAATAATACTGTTTTTAACACGCAAAAATCCCTTACAATTAAACCATGTTTCGTATCATTTCAATCTTTTTGTGGCTATTATGGCTCACAGCAACACCCGTAGCCGCCCAAAACAACCCTATTTTTACGGCAACCAACAACAATAAAGAGCTGTTGTACCTGCCCGAAATGCCCAGCAACCTTCCCGCCGAGCGTCCAAACACCAAAGGCGAACCTTGCGACCTCATCGAGCTGAATGATGGCAATGAAATTATTGCACACATCGTAGAAGAACAGCCTTTGGTAGTAAAATACTATGAATGTGACGACAAAAACAAGAAACTTCTTTTGTTGAGCAAAAGCAAAATCAAACGCTTGCGATATG
>JAEUUX010000260.1 GCA_016787295.1 Chitinophagales bacterium | reverse complement strand
CTTGTTTATAATCGGACAAAGTGCTAATTATCAAGTTAAATTCCCTACGACAAATAGCACAAATATCCTAACACAACAAACCACAACTGCTGCAACCGATGGCAATAGCGATGCCAATGCAACAACTGGCGAAAGTCCGATTTTTGCCATGAATATACTTGGAACAGGTGTTGACAAAGATAATTTGACTATTGATGCTGGTTATCGTTCTTGCAACCTCTCTATTTCATCTATTAGCGGCACCGATGTAAGTTGCAACGGTGGCAGCGATGGCACGGCGAGCGTAACTGCAAGTGGCAATCTTAGTCCTGTAACTTACTTATGGAGCAATGGCGAAACAACAGCGAGTATCAGTGGTTTAACTGCTGGAACATATAGCGTCACAGTAACAGAAAGTGCGACATGTACAGCCGTAACATCATACACCGTTAACGAGCCAACAGCCTTGAGCGTTGTTTGTAGTAAAACAGATGTAACAACCAATGGCGGCAGCGACGGTACGGCAAGCGTGAATGCCACAGGCGGTACCAGTCCTTACACATATTTGTGGAGTAGCGGCGAGACTGCATCAAGCATTAGTGGCAAGACCGCTGGCACGTATAGCGTCACGGTGACGGACAATAATGGTTGTAGCGACCAATGTACAACCACTATTCAAGAGCCGGGCTGTAATCTCTCTATTTCATCTATTAGCGGCACCGATGTAAGTTGCAACGGTGGCAGCGATGGTACAGCCAACGTAACTGCAAGTGGCAATCTTAGTCCTGTAACTTACTTATGGAGCAATGGCGAAACAACAGCGAGTATCAGCGGCTTAACTACTGGTACTTATACCGTCACCGTAACAGAAAATGCGACATGTACAGCCGTAACATCATACACAGTTAACGAACCAACAACCTTGAGCGTTGTTTGTAGCAAAACAGATGTAACGACCAATGGCGGCAGCGATGGTACGGCAAGCGTGAATGCCACAGGCGGTACAAGCCCTTACACATATTTGTGGAGTAGTGGTGAAACAGCATCAAGCATTAGCGGCAAGACTGCTGGTACTTATACCGTCACTGTTACGGACGATAATGGTTGTACGGCGATGTGCGCACAAACAATAACAGAACCCGGTGTTACATTGCTTCCCGACCTATCCCTCACCAAAACAGTGAGCAATGCCATTGTAGCTCTCAACGGTACAGTAACTTTCACCTTGACATTGACCAACGACAATGGTGTCGACGCTACGGGTGTGGTTGTAACCGATGTTTTACCCGCAGGCGTAACCTTTGTATCCAGTTCCGACCCTACAAATGTGGTGGTAAGTGGCAATACTTTGACATGGAATGTGGGCAATATGTTGGGAACAGATGCTCCTAAGATGTTAGATATTACCGTAACAGCTAATAGCGAAGGTAGCTTTTTGAACAATGCCGAAATTACGGACATGAACGAAACAGATACAGATAGCACGCCTAATAATGATGTTGCAGGTGAAGATGACCAAGACCAAGCCTGTTTTAGCGTGCCAGCAAGTTTGTGTAGTGACAGTCCGACAGCCAGCATCACCATTACCGCAGCAACTGCGACAACGTATCAATGGTATGTAAGCACAGATAATGGCGCAACTTATACACCTTTATCGGGTGAAACAAGCCAAACTTTGGTGGTGAATAATACCTTAATGGGCGGCAATAATATTACGAAGTATTTTAAAGTAGCCTACAATGGTTCTCCAATTACGGGTGCTTGTGGTGATGTGATGTGTTGTCCTATTATCATAACCACTCAAACTTGTATAGTTTGCCCACCTCCTAAGTGTATAACCATTGGAATTACGAAACATTAAGCATGATTTAAGTTTTTTTTTTTTTGAAAGTAAAAACCCCGACGGCTGCCTTCCATTTTGGAAAGGCAGTTGTTGGGGTTTTGGGATATAGGCGAGTTATGATAAAATAGTTGTTAGGAATTTAATTTTGGTATAAAAATTGCACAGCATAGAAAACAAGTTTCAAAAAATCTTAAACATGCTAAACAACAATTATTTCTTAAAAAAAACGATACTATTATCGTTAAACTTGCTGTGTTTTTCGGCATATACTTATGCCCAAGTATCTGGTACGGTCTTTCGTGACTTCAATGCCAATGGTATTAAAGATAACACATCGCCTTTTAACGAGATAGGCTTGGCAGGCGTAACAGTTACGGCTTACAACACCGTCGGCACATCTGTCGGTACGGCAACTTCTGCTGCCAATGGTACCTATACCATTGCAGGAGTAAGTGGCGCAGTGCGGGTGGAGTTCACTGTTGAGACTTTATCTAATTGCCTAGATACAAATATTGACTATCCATCAGGTGGTGGTGGTTCGTATGGCTCATCGGTGCAGTTTGTTAATGCTCCAATTAGTAGCGTGAATTTTGCTGTCAATAACCCCGCCGATTATAATACAGGTACGACGGGGATAAATGTCTTTATACCACGACACATAAAAGGAGATCCACTACCGGCTGGTGGCTCTTCTGGCTCACAGGACTGGTTTGTTGGATTTCCATACACTTCATCAGGTACAACCGCTCCTTCGCAGAAACTTTCTGGTCAAGTTATTGGGTCTACATGGGGTGTAGCCTACAGTAAACAGGCACAAAAACTATTTACATCTGCATTTTTGAAGAGACATGCCGGATTAGGGGTCATGGGTAGCGGCGGTATTTACATGTTGGAGCCAACGGCTACGAGTTTTAATGTGACTCAGTTTTACGATATGGATGCCAATGGTCATCGTACCCGTGCTGACAACACAGCACCAGCTTATGGCAGTGCCTCAAGCTTTAATATTAACCTTACATCAGGAAATGGTACAACAGTAACTTATTTAGGTTCTAATGATCCATTAACTGGTCTTCCATCAGGATTAGGAGTTATTGGTACAAATATTGAAAGACAATTGAGTACGAATATGAATGCGACAGAATATGACCCAGCAGCATTCGATCAGGTGGGAAAAGTAGGTATTGGAGATATTGATATTAGTGATGATGGAAAATACCTCTTTTTAACAAACTTATACAGCAGAAAAGTATTTCGGTTAACTTTGAATGACGCTTATAACCCTACTACTGTAATTGCAGTAGATGAGTATAGTCTGCCTACTACTGCTGTTACAAATGGGGTGTTGAGACCATTTGCCTTAAAATTCGCAAATGATAGAATTTTTGTGGGTGCGGTTGCAACAGCTGAATTAGGAGGAAGCACAAGCAATTTGTTTGCTTATGTTTTTGAATTGAATAATGCCACAGGTGTTGGAAACTTCTCAAGCACTCCTGTAATTTCTTTCCCTTTGAACTATGTTAAAGGACCATCATCAAATAACTTAGGAAAATCGTGGAATCCTTGGACTGCTAATGCTGGAAGTGGGACTCACTTATTTACCTTTGGTGGAGTAGATGGATATACACATCCTACTCCAATTTTATCAGATATAGAGTTTACTGAAAATCAGGATATAATTTTAACTTTTTTAGATCGTTCAGGACATCAGTGGGGTAGTAGGACTCGTAAATTTCTTTCTGTCTCAAGCCTATTAGTTGATTACCGAATAGGTGGCGATGTTTTGGTGGCAGGTAAAAACTGTACTTCAGGGTCTTACACTATCGAAAATAATGGCTCATTTACATCTTCTGATGGAACTGTTTATACGAGCGGAAGTTCTAATACCGAAGGACCAGGAGGAAGCGAATTTTTTAAAGGTGATAAATTTGATACCAATCATAGAGAAACCTCTCAAGGCGCTACTGCTGTTTTGAAAGGTACTCAAAATGTCTTGCTAACAGTAATGGACCCGCTTGCATTTTATTCAGGTGGCTTGCAGAAACTTTCAACAGTAAATGGGGATTTAGTAGCTGGCACGCCCTATCAATTATACATTTCTCCAGAGGGTAGTGCTGATTTCGCTTTTGGAAAGGCAAATGGCTTGGGTGATATAGAACTCACAAGCACTCCCGCTCCCCTTGAAATCGGCAACCGCGTCTGGAATGATGTGGATAGCGATGGCATACAAGATGCGGGTGAGACAGGTATCGGTAATGTAAGCATAGAACTCTATGCTGATTTTGATAATAATGGTACACCCGATGGTGTAGCCTTAGCAACGACTACGACTTCAACCACTGTGGGCAATATGCTTGGCACTTGGTATTTTAATACAACTAATGTAACCGATGGCGACCCTTCGGTAGCAGGCAATCAAGCAGGACCACAACCCAATAAACGCTATTTGGTGCGTATTGGTAGTGCCGACTGGACGGGTAGTATAGGTGCAGGCGATTTGCTCGCCAAAAGCCTAACAACTGCTAATGTAGGCGGTGCAGGGCAGCCCGATGTACGCGATAGCGATGCCGCGTTGAGTGCTACTATACCTACTATTTCGGTGCTTTTGGGCGATGCAGGCGAAAATAACCATACCTACGATTTTGGTTTTACAACCGCACCTTTGTGTACCATTTCTGGTTGCGAAGTGTATGCCGATACCATTCGTATTGTATCTGATGAAGTTAATTACACTACCCCAGATGCACAAGGAAGAACGTGGGACTCTTATCAGAAGTATAGTCTGGAAGGGTCTCGTTGGGACGCTGGAAATGTTGCCATTTCAAACTTAAGTTCCGGAGGCTCATATTCTACTACATCAATTCCCGATATTTACCAAAACTCATTGTACTTAGGGTATATGGATTGGCATTTTACTGTCCCCAATGGTTCTTATACTGTTGTATTGCATTTTTCAGAACCTTCATTTACATCAGCAAACCAACGGCTATTTGATATACTTTTGGAAAAAACAATAGTGGAGAGTAAGTTCGACCTTTTTGTAGCAGCAGGTAATCAAAGGAATCGCGCAATAACTAAGGCTTACCCCGTTACTGTAGCCGATGGAGATTTACAAATGCAATTCAAAGCCACGGCTAATAATGCTCTTGTTAATGCTATTGAAATTATACCTAATTACTGCAAAGCTACACAAACCGTATCTATTACCGATGTAGATGTATCGGGCTGTTATCTCAATAGTTCGGGGCAGTCAAAAGCTACCGTAAGTGTAGAAGTGGCTTGGGAAGGATTATATCCTTCTGATAGTATTCAGGTATCAGCGGGTTCGTTGATACGCTGGATATACCCAGGACAATATAAAACACCGGGCAGTGTGGGCAGTATTATTTCTCCGCAAGTGATTGCTTTTGAAGTAGATGCCAACGGTACTAATGGTACCATTGCAGCCCAAATTGTTAACAATAGTAATTGTTCGCCAGCAACATCGGTTTATACTTTGCCAGCAGCTTGCCCTGCTAATACTTGTAGTTCGGGCAGTTTGGGCGGTATGGTATTTAATGATTACAATGCCGATGGTATTCAACAATCGGGTGAAACATTTGGTACAGGAGGTGTTACTGTTACTGTATTTGACAGTAATGGAGCTACATTTAGTACCACCTCAGATATTAATGGTCTTTGGACAATTTCTAATCCATTGACCTATCCTGTCAGGGTAGAGTTTTCAAATTTGCCAACTTATGTGGGCGATAATGGAACAGTAAATGGCACTAATGGACAAACCACGGTTCAGTTTGTAGCTGCCGCTTCTTGTTCCGTTAATTTGGGTGTATTAAACGGAACCGACTATTGCCAAGCAGTTCCGGATATTTTCATTCCTGTTTATGTTAATGGAAACCCTTTAGTTGGTGGTACATCAGCAACACAAACAGCACTGAAAAGAATGCCTTATGGTACAAATGGTAATGTAATTAGCAGCGGAACTACCTCAGTAGCAACCGCTGCACAAGTAGGCTCGCTTTGGGGTGTAGCGTATGATAAAAAACGCAATAAAATATATACTTCTGCTATCTTACGTCGCCATGCGGGCTTAGGTCCACAAGGTTTAGGTGGTATCTACGTTACCGATGTGAATACAAATGCCACATCAAATTTTGTAGATGTGCAAGCAACTTTAGGAGTTAACGTAGGAAGTATGGTAAGTGGTGACCCGTTCTTTGGTCAAACAAACGGAACACGAAATCTGCCTTCTAATATTAATGGAGCAAGCCATGATTCATTAGTCTTTGTTCTTACAGGTAAAGTGGGTATTGGCGATATGGATATCTCTGATGATAACAATTCTCTATATTTTGTCAATTTGTTTGACAAAGTATTGTACAAATTAGATATCAGCGGTGCAAGTCCTGTTTTGGTAGGTAGTTATCCCATTCCATCTGCATGTGGTACTTCCGACGCAAATCGCCCTTTTGGGCTGAAAGTAAAAAATGGCAAAGTGTATATTGCTACTCTTTGTGATGGCTATATTTCACAAAATGTCTCAGAAATGAGAGCTTACATCTACTCTTTTGACGAGAGTTTAGGTGCTTTCAGTCCTATATTTGACTTTCCATTGAATTATCCGAAAGGTTTTTGCTGGAATGGAATCAAAAGTATTGGGGCTTGGAATCCTTGGACAGATGATTTTCAGACTATTAGCTCAACTAGTGTGTATCCTCAACCCATGTTTACAGATATTGAAATTGATTTAGATGGATCATTAATTTTGGGTTTTAGTGACAGAACAGCATTGCAAGGTGGATGGCGTAATTATGGTGTGAATTCAAACAACACTTCACTATTTACAATATCAGGTGCAGGAGACTTCTTGCGAGCAGCTTACATCAATGGTACTTATGTATTAGAAAACAATGGTTATGTAGCAGGCTATCTCGGCTATGGTCCAAACAATAATCAAGGTCCTGGATTTGGGGAGTTTTATAATGATAATTTTTATTGGGAAATACCATATAATGATGCAAATCTCGTACATAGCGAAATAGCCTTTGGAGCATTAGCTATAAAACCCGGTTCCGGACAGACCATATATACTGCTATGGATCCGCTTAATGAAATTAGCCAAGCGGGCGGATTCAGGTATATTTCAAACATTACCGGAACTTCTGCTTCTGGAAACGCAACCGGCGCGATGATTTATAGAAATACAACCAATGCTACTGAATCTACATTCGGCAAGTCCGTAGGTTTAGGTGATATTGAATTAGCTTGTAGAATGGTTTCATACTTAGAAATAGGCAACTATGTGTGGATAGATACTGATGCTGACGGTGTTCAAGACCCCACAGAAAGCGGCATACCCAACGTGCAAGTGCGCTTATATAACCAAAGCGGTTTGTTGGTGGGACTAACTACCACCGATGCCAATGGTGAATACTACTTTAACCCAACGAATGTGGATAATAATGGTGTAAATACCACCACAGGCGCAGCAACAGTAGGTTATACTGGACTGGCTCCCAATACGCAATACTTTATTGTGTTAGGGCAAAGTGGCACTAATACGTTCAATGCCACCAATAATGTACTTAATTATAACGGCAATAAATATACCCTAACCAATGTCAATACTGGCGAAGGCAGCGTACCCGACCAAAACGACAGCGATGCAAGTTTGGCAAGTGGTGTGAATGCCGCCTTCAATGGCTATCCCTATATTGTTGCTAATACGGGCGATGTGGGTTCAGTTGACC
>JAEUUX010000253.1 GCA_016787295.1 Chitinophagales bacterium | reverse complement strand
AAATGTCGTAATCCATTCTGATAGTGGAAAAGGGTTGCTACTTTCTTTCTAACGTAACAGGTAGCAAACCTGTATTCTAAGTCGTAATCCATTCTGATAGTGGAAAAGGGTTGCTACGAAACCAGATTTCAATCCGAACTTGAGAGATTTCTGTCGTAATCCATTCTGATAGTGGAAAAGGGTTGCTACTGGGTCGTACATCTTTACAGGTAGCCGTAGTTATCTAGTCGTAATCCATTCTGATAGTGGAAAAGGGTTGCTACTTTCTTTCTAACGTAACAGGTAGCAAACCTGTATTCTAAGTCGTAATCCATTCTGATAGTGGAAAAGGGTTGCTACCGAATTGGGTTGCAACCTGCTGGCTGCCTTTCGTTTGCCGTCGTAATCCATTCTGATAGTGGAAAAGGGTTGCTACGAAACAAAACGTAATCGAATTTATTCCAGCTATGGCTCGTCGTAATCCATTCTGATAGTGGAAAAGGGTTGCTACTCATAGTTGGAAAAAATGGCAGGTTTATTTGTTGTTTGTCGTAATCCATTCTGATAGTGGAAAAGGGTTGCTACCCTTTGGGGGGTAAATGATATTCATCAAATCTAATCGTCGTAATCCATTCTGATAGTGGAAAAGGGTTGCTACCTTTTCTTCAATAAATTACTAAATAGGCGAAAACTTGTCGTAATCCATTCTGATAGTGGAAAAGGGTTGCTACCTAAAGCACGTCCCAGCTTGCCCATACAGCCTGCACCGTCGTAATCCATTCTGATAGTGGAAAAGGGTTGCTACAAGCTGGATTACAGCACCATTTATTAACAAAAAGCGTCGTAATCCATTCTGATAGTGGAAAAGGGTTGCTACTTAAAGTAAAAATGCAACAACGTGTCAGCAACTAGTCGTAATCCATTCTGATAGTGGAAAAGGGTTGCTACACGGAACATGGTACGTCGACCAGTGGCAAGAATAAAGTCGTAATCCATTCTGATAGTGGAAAAGGGTTGCTACTGTATAGTACAATTCTATTAACCATTTAACGAATAAGTCGTAATCCATTCTGATAGTGGAAAAGGGTTGCTACTTGATGTAAATGTGCCGATGAATCGTGTGCAATATGGTCGTAATCCATTCTGATAGTGGAAAAGGGTTGCTACGATAATCATAAGCTTTGTCCTTGCTATTACAGCAGGGTGTCGTAATCCATTCTGATAGTGGAAAAGGGTTGCTACCCATCCGGACAATTATATAAAATACCCAAATATATTGGTAGTCAGCCTTAGCAATGGCTGTTTAAAACCCAGTCTGCTACGTTTGTTTCGCACCTCGCAGCAACCCGGTGCAAAAGTACAAACAATTTTTCATTTTTTGCACCTTTGTCAAGATATTTTTTTTGTATAAAACACCATCTTCACCAAACCACTCCCATTAACAATTAACCATTGATAATTAACAATTAACACCTAAATAAGCATTTTCCCAAAAAAACGTCCTACCTTTGCCCTCCACAAACCGCCTACACCCGCTCCCACAAAAAACACAAAAAATATAAGCATCGTCATGAAAAAACTTTTCCTATTATCGCTCCTCCTTCCCCTGTTCCTGCTTTGGTCCCTTGCGGCGCAGGCACAAGAGCGCGTCACATTTCCCATCAACGGCACCGCCGACCCGCGCGAAGGTGTGTATTGTTTTACCAATGCCACTATTTTTGTGAGTTACAACAAAAAAATAGACCAAGCCTCTTTGCTTATCCGCAACGGCATGGTGCAGCAAGTTGGCACCAACATCATGCCGCCCAAAGACGCTGTTGTTATTGACCTGCAAGGCAAAACCATCTATCCCGCTTTCATCGATATATATACCGAATATGGTTTGCCCGAACAGAAGGAAAACCGTAGCCGCCGCGATGGTCGTCCACAAATGCTGTCTGACAAAAAAGGCGCTTTCGGCTGGAACGAAGCCATTCATCCCGAAACAAACGCACACGAGCAATTTTCGCCCGACGACAAATCCGCTAAAACTTGGCGCGATTTGGGTTTTGCCAGCGTCCTGACCCACAAAAAAGACGGCATCGCACGCGGCACCAGCGCCCTCGTATTGCTCGGAGACCAAAAAGCCCAAGAAATGCTCCTTCGCACACATTGCACCGCCCAGTATGCCTTCGACAAAGGCAGTTCGACACAAGATTATCCCAGCTCACTAATGGGATCCATCGCCCTTTTGCGCCAAACCTATTTAGATGCCCAATGGTATCAAAACAGCCAAAAAACCGCCGAGTATAACCTATCCCTCGAGGCGTGGAATAATTTGCAAAAGCTCCCACAAATCTTTGACGGTGGTGACCGTTTATCCCTCCTTCGCGCCGACAAAGTGGGCGATGAATTTGGTATACAATACATATTGAAGACAAAAAACGATGTGTATCAACGTATCGATGACATAAAGGCTACCCAAGCCGCCCTCATTGTTCCACTAACCCTGCCCGCAGCCTACGACGTGGAGAATCCTTTTGAGGCAGACAATGTTGCCCTTTCCGACATGATGCACTGGGAATTGGCACCCACTAACTTGGCTACAATAGAAAAAGCAGGAATATCATTTGCCCTAACCACCGCCGACCTCAAAAACCCAAGTGGCGACTTCTATAAAAATTTGCGTACTGCCATCGAAAGAGGCTTGTCCAAAGAAGCAGCCCTCAAAGCCCTCACCCTCACTCCCGCCACCCTCATAGGTATGCAACAACAATTGGGCAGCCTTGACAACGGCAAAATGGCTAATTTTATCATCACATCAGGAGATATTTTTGACGAAAAAAACACCCTTTTCGAGACATGGATAAAAGGAAAACGCTATACTGTTAATCCAATGCAGGTCGTTGATTTGCGCGGCAACTATACTTTTTCGGTCGACAAAAACAATTATGACCTACGCATTAAAGGCGATACACCCTACGATACCAATGCCGAAATATGGACAATTACTGCCAAAGACACCACAAAAATTCCTGTCAAGCTCCAAATTGCCGACAAAAACCTTTCTATTTCTTTTAATCCAAATCCAAAAGATACCGTTTCGCAAAACAAAATCATACGCCTAACAGGTTGGACCAATCCCGATGGCAAACAATGGAACGGCACCGGGCAAAATCCCGACGGCAAGTGGATAAATTGGCAAGCCACCCGAACCAGCCAATACGTAGCCGAAAAGAAAACAGACAAAAAAGACGACAAAACAGAAGCGTATGGAAGTGTGAAATACCCTTTTAATGGCTATGGCTGGACAACAGTTCCCAGCGCCGAAGCTGTATTGTTCCAAAACGCCACCGTTTGGACTAACGAAAAAGATGGTATTTTACAAAACACAGACGTTTTAATTCAGAACGGTAAAATAACACAAATTGGCAAAAATATTAGCGTCCCCAAAGGTACAAAAAGCATAGATGCCACAGGAAAACACCTAACAGCAGGAATTATTGACGAACACTCACACATTGCTATTAGCGCTGGTGTGAACGAAGGTACGCAGAGTTGTAGTTCCGAAGTCCGCATTGGAGACGTTGTAGACTCCGAAGACATAGATATATACCGACAATTAGCTGGAGGCGTAACGTCCTCACATTTGCTACACGGTTCTGCCAATGCTATTGGAGGTCAAACAAGTTTGATTAAGCTTAGATGGGGTTTAGCACCCGAAAAAATGAAATACCCCGCCAACGATCCTTTCATCAAGTTTGCATTAGGAGAAAACGTCAAGCAGGCGAATTGGGGCGACGAACAAGTTATTCGCTTTCCGCAAACAAGAATGGGAGTCGAGCAAGTATATATAGACCACTTTACACAAGCTCTACAATACGATGCAGCAATAAAAAACAACGCTTCTGCAAAAAAAGGAAGCAGCGCCATTCGCCGAAACTTAGAATTAGAAGCCTTAGCCGAAATCATTAATAAAAAACGCTTCATAACTTGTCACTCCTACGTGCAATCAGAAATCGCCATGCTCATGAGAGTAGCCGAACGCTTTGGTTTTAAAATCAACACCTTTACACACATCTTAGAAGGCTACAAACTTGCCGACCGCATGAAAGAACACGGTGCAAACGCCTCATCTTTTTCCGACTGGTGGGCATATAAATACGAAGTCTATGAAGCAATTCCGCACAACGGTGCTATTTTACACAACCTTGGCGTAAATGTAGCCTTCAACTCCGACGACGCTGAAATGGCAAGACGATTAAACCAAGAGGCAGCAAAAGCCGTAAAATACGGAGGCGTTTCCGAAGAAGAGGCTTGGAAGTTTGTTACCCTCAATCCCGCAAAAATGCTCCACATCGACCAAAATGTAGGCAGCCTCAAAATTGGGAAAGATGCCGATGTAGTCTTATGGAGCGACAACCCATTATCCATCTACGCCAAAGCCGAGCGTACCTACGTTGACGGAATTTGTTACTACGATATAACCAACGACCAAGCCCTCCGACAAAGCATACAACAAGAAAGAAACCGCCTAATCCAAAAAATGTTATTGGCAAAACAAGGAGGAGCCGCCACACAAGAACCCATGTCTCCCAAACGTCGTCATTACCATTGCAACGACAAAGGCAGTTATCAAACCACCGATTTCTACGACACACAAGACCACAGCGAAGACCACTAAGCCCCATACCATTCCTACCATAACCCCAAAAAAGGCAGCCTGCTATGCAAACCCCATAGTAAGCTGCCTATTTTTGTGCCTATTTCTCAAAAAAACACCACCATTTTCACCCCCAAAAACAAATTATAAAAAACAATAAATTGGCTTTCCGATTTTTTGGAATGCTGCTGTAACTCATACAGCCCTATTTTTATTTTCCAAAACACCATTACACAAAATACAAACGCTATACAATTTTTCGGAAAACCACTGTAAGAAATCTAACAGAAATACATTTTTTGGAAACATGGCTGTAAAAAATCTAACAGAAATACATTTTTTGGAAACACGGCTGTAAGAAATCTAACAGAAATACATTTTTTGGAAACACGGCTGTATAAAATATAGATAGCGTTCGATAATGTACCAATGAATTAGACAAATAAAACGTACCTGTATGTTTTTTGGAACACCGCTATATAAAATTTAACAAAAATACAATTTTTCGGAATTTTGGCATAAAAAACACAATTAACATTCAATAACGCACCAACAAAAAAAAAGACAAAAACCCACCAACCCTAAAAAAAACAAAACATTTATATTCCCCACAACAAAAACACCACATCGAACCACCTCATTCCTCCACAAAAATCCATCATTTACCTCAAGACACAAAAAAAAATCTACCAAAATGTAAACTTTTTCCCTTTTTGAACGTCTAAGCTAACGAAACTTTTCTCCCAACAAAATAAAAAACAGTCTTTTTCTATGAAAAAACTAACAGCCTTGTTGCTAACAGTAGCCATTTTTAACAGTAGTTGTGGGTCTCTTAATACCACGCAAATCACCAAAGCAGCCGAAGAAATCCTAAACGGCATGAATGGCGGCGGCAATGTCACCCAAACCGAAATTATCGCAGGCTTAAAAGAAGCCCTAACCGTTGGAATAGGCAATGGTGCCGACCTCGTATCCAAAACAGACGGATATTTCAAAAATGCCACCATCAAAATCCCGCTTCCACCCGAAGCCCAAAAAGTAGAAAACACTTTGCGCGACATTGGACTAAGCAAAGAAGTTGACCGTGCCATCGAATCCATCAATCGCGGTGCCGAAGACGCTGCCAAAAGTGCCAAACCTATCTTTGTGAATGCCATCAAACAAATGACCTTCCAAGACGCTATGGCAATCCTCAAAAACGATAACAAACAAGCCGCCACCGATTTCTTGAAAAAAGCCACCACCACCCAGCTACAAGCGGCTTTTAAACCCGTTATCCAAAAATCGTTAGAAAAAACTTTAGCCACCAAATACTATGGCGACATCGTAAAAGAATACAACAAAGTGCCACTCATCAAAAACAAATTGAATCCCGATTTATCCGACTTTGCCACCCAAAAAGCCTTAGACGGTTTGTTTTTCATGGTAGCCAAAGAAGAGGAAAAAATTCGTGTCAATCCTGTGGCGCGTGTCACCGAATTACTCAAAAAAGTATTTGCTTTGCAAGATCCGGGCAACAAAAACAACAACACCACAAAACCCTCCTCCACAACACCATCTACCACACCGGGTACCGTAAAACCCAAACCAAAAGTAAAAAGTAGCGGCGGCAACTAATCTCTCCGCAAACAAACAAAAAACGCTGATAGACACAATGCTATCAGCGTTTTTTATTGTCAACCAATCCCACATTAGGCAAACATCTCGAAAAATGTCATGTTGCTATCCAACCCTATTGTGCAATATCGTTTGTTTTACTAAATTGAATACAGTCTTCGGATTTTGTAAAATGTTGACAGTGTTTGAGGCAAATAATTGCGGTCACAAAAAACGTGCCTTTGCATACACTATTTTCGTCACCCGAAATAGTGCTGTAGTCGGTCGTTGAGGCATGAAAGTCACGAAAAAACAGACAAAAAGCGATAATTGCCTCAACGATTGCCTACATTTTGTGGTAGCTAATGTGGAAAAACAGGCAAAATGCTTACAACCGTACTTGCTACCACAAAATTAAGCAA
>JAEUUX010000243.1 GCA_016787295.1 Chitinophagales bacterium | reverse complement strand
CGCAGACACCAAACCTTCATCATTAATATCTTCGGGAATGACGGTTAAGTTTTCGGCGTTTTTGAAAAAATACACCCATTTTTCGCTCAAGGTGGTTAATTCGTGCAGTTGTTTTTTGAATTTGGGCAGTTCAACAAAAGTAAACTCCATGTCTTTTATCGTTTGCTCGCCCGTTTCAACATCGCGGATTTGGCTACGACTAAGAAAACGTTTGTTGGCTGTATGCACAAAATTAAGTATACCAATAAAAATCACAGGGCGCAATTTTCTATAAAAATCTGCCCGTTTGATTTGGTCTGTGTAGCTTTTGGAGGAATAATACAACACACGTTGCTCAAAACCATCAGCATCGCCCACTTGCATCTCCACAATGTAGGTGCGTCCTGCTTGGTCGGTGGCTTTTACGTCGATAATCGTGACTTTTCCGCCTTTGAGTTTGGGCAGTTGATACGGATTAAGGATTTCTACGTCTGTTATACGTTGGTCGTCACGAAAATCAAGTATGGCATTCAAAAAAGAAATAAGCGTTTCTTTTCGGTTTTCGTTGCCAAAAATCTTCCGAAAAGCTACATCGTTTTTTATATCTACAAATTTCATGCTTGGAGGGTTAAGTTTAGGTTGCAAAGATACGGATTTTTTGATGAAATACCAACGCCCGCGAAAAGGACATTTTCTTTTGTGCAGGTATAAAGTATAACAACATCTTTGTCTAAGTTGACTTGTTTTTTTTGCGTTGATGAAGCAACACACCTAAAAATCTACCACCTTAACATATTTACTGCTTCCTCCAAAGATACCAAAACCATTCGTTACATTATTATAGACCGAAACAGGCTCGGCAAAAGGGTTTTCGCCCACATTCTGTTGTAAAGTGCGACTGCGAAGATAATTGTATGTTTCTTTGTTGAGCGTGCTAAGGGTGGCTTTTATACGGAGTAATTCTTGTCCTTCATAAAAATCGGTATAAACTCGCAACGTAACTGTTTCACCTTTGAACAACTGATTACTAAACAGTGTTTCGTCGTAGTAATAAGTATAGGATTGGTCGGCAGGAGAACTGCTATCAAAAGGGTCGCTCTCATTAGATTTGGGAAATACAACTTCATTGGAATGAAAACAATTACACATTCTTATCGTATCAAGCACGCCACTCCCATCATAATCGACTAAATTATAGGGTTCTATCTGTAAGCTATAATAGTGTTCTTCACCATCGTTGGGGTCGTTGATAGTGACATCTATAGGGAGAAAATATTGGGTATAATCAATATTTTGTACTTCTACTATAGCATCAGGATATACACTAAGGTCTTGTATCGCAACAGCAGCAGGCAGATGCATACTTGTTTCTACACTTTCGAGATTGGGTGCGCTAACTTTGAGGGTATATGTCACATTGGGCTGTGCCACAAAATAAGGCGGCAGTGCTTGTCCCACCTGTGGCGGAGTAACAAAAGAATAATAGGCACTGTCTATAAAAGTATAAGGTTCGGGCATGTATGTTTCTTCATACACCATTTCGCGCCCATGATAGGAAAAACTGCCAACGGGCGTGCCGTCTGCCAATAGTTCGATGGTGGCATTACGAATAGGATTGAAACCATATTCTTCTGATAACAAACCCTTGCTTTCGGTCAATGAAAGACGAAAAGGCTCTTGCTCGTTTGCTAAACAGTTGAGCGTTATTTTGGGTTCTTGGTTGGGTAGCTCTATCGGAATGGTGGTTTCAAAAAAGTCTTCGGAGCATGCGGTGAGCCATAGACAAGCTGCAAGAAAAGGAAATAAGAGGTTTTTCATGTCTTCGAAAAAGTTTTTAGGTTTAATTATCCTGCAAAATTAAGCATTTTCGGACAATCAAACGCTATAAAAGTTGTTTTTTTGCAAGAAATATCCTTTTCACCAACCCAACTCCCCAACTACATGCCTCTTTTCCTTCAAAATATTATCTATTGCAAATTTATGCCCATCTTTTGCGGACGAAAGCACAAAAAAATGCCTTTTACCGCAACGAGACAGGTAAAAGGCGGAACAGAATAGTTGTCCAAATCATAGCTGTTTTTTTTGTGTCTGCATGGTAAGATAGCTAAAAATCTACCACCTTAACATATTTACTGCTTCCTCCAAAGATACCAAAACCATTCGTTACATTATTATAGACCGAAACAGGCTCGGCAAAAGGGTTTTCGCCCACATTCTGTTGTAAAGTGCGACTGTGAAGATAATTGTATGTTTCTTTGTTGAGCGTGCTAAGGGTGGCTTTGAGGCGAAAAAGTTCCATTCCACTATAGAACGTTGTATAAACTCTCAAGCGGATAGTTTTACCTTTAAATAATTGGTTAGTAAAAAACGTTTCGCCATAATGACCAATAATTACTTCGCTGTTAGAGGTATTGGAATTGAAAGGATTAGTTTCTGGGTCTTGGGGAAATATAACTTCATTAGAATAAAAACAGTTACAAATTTTTAAGGTATCTGATGCCCCATTCCAATCATAATCAACTAAAGCATAAGGTTCTAATTGCAGACTATAGTAGTGTTCCTCTCCATCGTTGGGGTCGGTCAATGTAATATCAATAGGAGTATAGTATGTGTCATAGTCAGGAGTAACTATGTGTTTGATGGAGTCTAAATAGTACTTAAAATCTTGTATCGCAACAGCTGTAGGGATTCGCATACTTGCCTCCACACTTTCGAGATTGGGTGCGCTAACTTTGAGGGTATACGTCACATTAGGCTGTGCCACAAAATAAGGCGACAGTGCTTGTCCCACCTGTGGCGGAGTAACAAAAGAATAATAGGCACTGTCTATAAAAGTTGCTGTTTTAGGTGTATATGGCACATCATACACGATTTCGCGCCCATGATAGGAAAAACTGCCAACGGGCGTGCCGTCTGCCAATAGTTCGATGGTGGCATTGCGAATAGGCTGGAAGTCATATTGGTCTGACAATAATCCCTTGCTTTGGGTCAATGAAAGGCGAAAAGGCTCTTGTTCGTTTGCTAAACAGTTGAGCGTTATTTTGGGTTCTTGGTTGGGTAGCTCTATCGGAATGGTGGTTTCAAAAAAATCTTCGGAACAGGCAGTAAGCCATAGGCAAAATACAAGAAAAGGGAATAAGAGGTTTTTCATGTTTTGAATAAGAAATTTAAATGGCATAAAGTTGTCTATCGAAGGTATAGACGTTTATGCAGCAGCTTGGGTTGCATGGACGTTGGATTGTTGGATATTTTTTTTTGTGCGAAAAAAGAAAGACATGGTTACTGCTGTTCTATTTTATCTATTTTGCCGTAAAAAAATAAGGATATTTTTGTTCGAATGGCGAAGCGCGTTAGGGATGCGGAGGGTGGCGTTAGCCAGTGCGGAGAGCAACGCAGCACCAAGCGTAGCGAAGCCCGCAGCAGCCCGACCCGCAGGGAAACGCCCAAATAAATCAATGTGTTATTATTGGACTATTTAAGCAAAATAGAACACTACCATGACAATTGTTCTCCATCTTTCCAGACTTCTACCAAAGATACCGCCGAAGGGAATTTATTCATTACCAAAATAATGGCATCATCAAACGCATCTTGCACCTCTTTGCCTTCGCTAAAACCCAAGTATAAGCCTTTTGCAAATTGTATAGCTGCTTGGTCATTGATTGGCATATTATAGCCAATGACATACATACCCAAAGCAGAAATAGTTTTTGCTTGCTCGGCTGAATAACATGCGTTTAGGATAACAATTTTGGTGTGGTCTTTGGTGCGTTTGAAAATACGGCTTAACACTTCGGTCGAAACAAGTTGATGTGTATTGTCATCGTTGGCAACAATGATACCACTTGCGGGAGGAGACGTGTCAGCATTTGGAAATTTGAAAGCTCGGTCGTCGTCGGTGGTTGGTGTTTTGGGGCTACCTACACCATGTCCGGCAAAATGAACGATGGTTGGTTTGGCGTTCATGGCACGTAGCAGTTCCTCGATGGTTACGCCAAATTGTGGTAGCAAAAATTGGTATTGGTCACGGTGTCTGCCGCGTTCCAATGCTGCTTTGATGAGGCGATACTCTTGGTCGGTGGCGATTCGTGCTTCGTTGCTTGGATTGGCAGCCAAAAACAAAATAGTTTTGGGAGGTGTTTTGTCTTCTTCCACGCTTTGGTTTTGGTGTTTGCCGCCAATGCTGATAGTGCTGTTATGAAGACCCTGAATGACGAAGTTACCATCACCCGTTACTTTCGATTCGTTGTGCGTAAGGTGTTGGGGAGGAGTGGGTTTGTCTGTGTTGGCAAGATCAACAGACATATCCAACAAGCCAAGTTCACTGACAGTAAATAACAACGAACTGGTGATGCGGTTAAGTTCTAAACGATAATCTGATAATCCGATAACACCTTTGCGCTGGTCAGACTCGTTTTGGTTGAAGCGAGAAGCTATCATCGTTAGTTCGTTTCTATCAGACAGCAACGCAATAACTTCTGCTATTTTACCTTGACTGATGAGGTTTTTTATGGTCATGGGAAAAAAGATAATGGATATTTGTTAATGGTTATACAATGAAAATAACTCTTGCTCATTCGCCAAACAATTGAGCTTTATTGGAGAATTGGGGATTTTCGTGCCTAAAAAAAGCGGTTTTATTCTAATTGTTTCGCAAAATTAAGCATTTCCATACAATCGAACAATATAACAGCGGCTTTTTTTGTAAAAAAATACTCTTTTCTCAAACCCTATTAGCCTACTACCTGTTCCTTTTCTCAAAAAACACGACAAGAAGTTAAAAAATTTGCTTGTTTGGATATACTGTTTTACCTTTGCAACCCAATAAGAGCAAATTTCACACACATTCCGCCCACTCTATACTTTTACAACAAAAATCTCTCAATTTTCTTATAACATGAACCACGAACAAAAAATAACCAACAACATACAGGCTCCCAACAACGAAAAAGCTATTTTGCACCAACATTTTCCGCAATGCTTCGACAAAGAGGGTAACTTTCTGTTAGAAAAATTTGCGCAACAGCTCACCGAAAAAGCCGTCAATTTCTCAACCGAAAGCTATGGACTCGACTGGCTGGGGAAAAGCTATGCGCGCCTCCTCGCCAACGACCCCGCAACCACCCTCCTCAAAGCCGATGAACAACACAACCAACAAACACCCCACCAACAAGCCAACAATTTGCTCATCAAAGGCGACAACCTCGAAGTGCTGAAACACCTTGCTAATGCCTATCACGAAAAAGTTAAAATGATTTACATAGACCCGCCCTACAACACAGGTAGCGACGGTTTTGTGTATCAGGACGACCGAAAATTTACCACCCGCGAACTCCAACAAGCCGCAGGCATCAGCGAAGAAAAAGCCAAACGAATCCTCGCATTCACCCAAAGCAACAGTAATAGCCACAGCGCTTGGCTTACTTTTATGTACCCACGACTCTATATTGCTAAACAATTGCTAAAAGACGATGGC
>JAEUUX010000049.1 GCA_016787295.1 Chitinophagales bacterium | reverse complement strand
TCAACAATGTGTGGATTTCGTTTAGATTATGTCACCCTTTCAGGGTTTGTGTTAATGGTTGTTTTTTGTTTTTGCTATAAACTTGTCACCCTTTCAGGGTTGTTTTTAATTGTTAATTGTTAATGGTTAATTGTTAATGAGCTTTTTTTAATTGTTAATGATTTTTGTGTTGGGGGTGTTGGCTTCGCTCAACAATGTGTGGGTTTTGTTGGACAGTGTGTCGGCTTCGCTATTGTTGTTGATTGTAAAATGGTGGTGTTATATGGATTTTAGGGCTGATATATTGCGATTTTTTGTAATATAATGGCTTTTTTGCTATATGAATGACAATAAAAAATAAACCGCGCATTTTTCGAGCCACTAAGGACGAAAAATGCGCGCTTATTGGTTGGTATTTTTTTACCAACACGAGTCTCTGTGCTATCTGTATTTTGTATTGCTAAAAAGGGAGGGTTTAGTGTTGCACTATTAGCATTTGTCGGGATATGTGGCGATGGTTGTCAAACAACTGCATGACATATACGCCGCTCTGCCATTGATTTGTGTCAATAATGGTGCTGTTCGCCACGCTGCCACTCCACATTGTTTGTCCCAATAGGTTGTTAATGGACAGGGTGTAGGTGTTTGCTTCTGTGGCATTGGGTAGTTGCAAACGGGTGCTTGTGTTGGCGGGGTTGGGTGCTGTTTTCCATATTGTTGTGGTGGCTGCGACAAGAGGTGTGGCGTTAATGACATCTTGGTTGATTTGTAATAAAAAGGCATCTAAATTGCCTGCCGAAGTGAATGTGTTTGTGCCAAAGGTGGCGCTTTGTGCGAATGCTCCGCCGACAAAGCATTTTCCGTTGGCGACACAAATGCTGTTGGTTGCGTCGTAATCGTTGCCGCCAAAGCTCATTGCTCCATATACATCGCCCGTTTCGCTGCTCAAACATATCGCTATGCCGTTCTCGCTGTTGGAACTGCTAAGGCTATATGCTCCAAATTGCGCCGTGCCTTGCAATATGCCGCTGATATAGAGCCGTCCGTTGTTGTCGCAAACCATTTGCGTGGGCGTTGCGACTAAATCGTTGTTGAAGCCGCGCACAAAATCGGGCGTTCCGTCTAATAAGAAGCGAGCCACAAAAAGACTTTGCAAACCATCGGTCATTATTGTTTGCCCGTTGATGAGGGTGTTATTGACATACGTGCCTGTGATAAAGATGTGGTTGTTGTCGAAAGCAAGGTCGGTCACTAAAGCGCCCAATTGATCGCTTCCGAGCTGCTTTGCCCACACTAAGTTGCCCTCGCTGTCGTATTTGGCAACAAAACTATCGAGATTGTCGTATGCTTCTAAGAATGTGCTGCCCAATAATATCTTTCCGTTAAAAGTGCCGCTTAGATATAGGTCGCCCGAATCGCTAACGCGCAGGGCTACCGCTAAGTCGTTTTTGCTGCCGCCAAAATGGTTTTTCCACAACAAATTTCCGTTGCTGTCGTATTTGAGTAAGAACAAGTCGCTTTGCCCAAAAGTCAATAAGGAATCTGTTCCGAGTGCCAAAGTGTCCTGAAAACTGCCCCATACGAAGACGTTCCCAAGGGCATCGGTGCCAATATCGGCAACATTGCCTTCTAATGCGGTCTCTATTTCGCGCGTCCAGACAAAACTGCCGTCAATTGCGTCAACTTTTGTGAGATAAATGTCGGAATCGGAGTGTCCTTTGGTAACAATGGTATCAGTCCCGAAGCGAACAGTGTCGATAACTGTGCCTGCAAGGTATAAATGGTTGCTCGGAGCGAGGTTCATGGCAGTCACACGGTCAAATCCGTCGCCTCCCAACCGCTTTAGCCAAACAACTTCGCCATTAGCACTGTATTGTCCGAAAAAAACGTCGCTGTTGCTACCGTCCGATATAATAATGCCACCGTCTGTGGTAAGGGTATCTGAAAAAACGCCCGCCACATAGACGTTCGCATTGGCATCGGTCGTTGTGAGGTCAATGCGGTCATAACCTATGTCGCCTAACTGGGTTGCCCACGTGATTTGTTGGGCTTTGATGGAGTGTATGCTGGCTATGATGAACAGCCATAAGAGCAAACTGTATTTCATTTGGAATATTTTTAATTGTTAATTGTTAATGGTTAATTGTTAATGAGGATTTTTTTAATTGTTAATTATTAATTGTTAATGGTTAATGGAGTTTGTGTTGGGGATGTTGGCTTCGCTCAACAATGTAGGAATTTCGTTTGACAATGTGAGAAAGTTTTAGATGATACAAACGGTTGTTCTTTGCTTGTTATTGTTAAAATTGTGTTTATTTCTTGCTTTTTGTCATGATTTTATGGGTTCTATAAACCAACAATAGGGTTAAAATAGACAACACTATGTTTTTAGGTAATAAAAATTAGGTTTGCGCGACAGAGAGAGAGGTTCGCGCGTGATGAATCATGTTTTGCGCTAATGTGATCGTCAATTGCGCGTGATGAATCGTGTTTTGCGCTACAACGATCGTTAATTGCGCGTGATGAATCATGTTTTGCGCTAATGTAATTGTCAATTGCGCGTGATGAATCGGCTTTTGCGCTACAATGATCGTCAATTGCGCGTGATGAATCGGCTTTTGCGCTGTTGTGAGCGTTTTTTGCAAAAAATTATGTTCCGAAATTTTGTTTGTATAAGCGGGTTTTTTAATTGTTAATTGTTAATGGTTAATTGTTAATTGTTTTTGTGTTGGTAGTGCTTGGTTTTGCGAGACAATTTGTGGGTTTTGTTTGAGAATGTGTTGGTTTCGCTCAACAATTTGTGGATTTCGCTCAACAATGTGGGGGTTTCGTTTGAGAATGTAAGAATTTTGCTCAACAATGTAAGAATTTCGCTCAACAATGTGAGAATTTCGTTTGAAAATGTAAGAATTTCGCTCAACAATGTGAGAATTTCGCCCTGAAATGTGGAAATTTTACGTTAAACATGCCTTAATAAAACTGACAAACAAAGGGTGTGGACTTTCTACGGTGCTTTTTAGTTCGGGGTGAAACTGCACTCCCACAAACCAAGGGTGTGATGGTAGTTCAACGATTTCGACCAATCCAGATTCGGGATTTTTCCCGGTGGCTATCATGCCCGCCGCTTCAAAATCGGAGAGGTATTTGTTATTAAATTCGTAGCGGTGACGGTGTCGTTCGCTGATTTCTGCTTTTTTATAGGCTTTATATGCCAAACTACTATGCTTCAGGTTGCATTGATAGGCACCCAGCCGCATCGTGCCGCCTTTCTGCGAAACCTTTTTTTGTTCTGGCATAAGGTCAATAACAGGGTGCGGCGTGTCGATGTTCATTTCGGTAGAATGAGCGCCTTGTAATTTTAAAATATGTCGAGCAAATTCAATGACAGCGCATTGCATGCCAAGACAGATGCCGAAAAATGGAATGTTGTTTTCGCGTGCATAGCGAACGGTTTCGATTTTGCCTTCAATGCCGCGTTCCCCAAATCCCGGTGCGACCAAAACGCCATGTAATCCTTGCAGTTTGTTGGAAACATTGTAGGAGTCGATGGTTTCGGAATGAATTGTTTTGATATTGACACGACACTCATTGACTGCGCCCGCATGTATGAACGATTCGAGGATAGATTTGTAGGCATCTTGGAGTTCTACATACTTGCCCACCAATCCGACATTGATAACTTGGGTTGGGTTTTTCAAACGCCCCAAAAACGCTTTCCATGCGTGGAGTTTGGGTTCGCTTCGCTCCACTAAGCGCAACTTGGAGATGACTGCCATGTCCAATTTTTCTTGTAACATCAACAAAGGCACGTCATAAATGCTCTCTGCGTCGCGTGCTTCGATGATGGAGGCGGTATCTAAGTTGCAAAACAAGGCTAATTTGCGGCGGATGTCATAATTGAGGGACTGCTCGGCACGACATACCAAAATATCAGGCTGTATGCCCGACATCATCATCTCTTTGACCGAATGCTGTGTGGGTTTGGTTTTCAGTTCGCCCGCTGTAGCCAAGTAAGGCAGCAGAGTCAGATGCACCACCACGCAATTTTCCATGCCCAGCTCCCAGCGCAACTGCCGTATCGCCTCAATATAGGGCAGCGATTCGATATCGCCCACCGTACCGCCGATTTCGGTAATCACCAAATCGTATTTGCCACTTTGCCCAAGAAGCAGCATCAAGCGCTTAATTTCGTCGGTGATGTGCGGAATTACCTGCACCGTTTTGCCCAAATACGCACCTTCGCGCTCCTTATTAATCACCGTTTGATAGATTTTCCCGGTCGTGACATTGTTGGCTTGCGACGTTGGTACGTTCAGAAAACGCTCATAATGCCCTAAATCCAAATCGGTCTCTGCTCCGTCGTCCGTCACGTAGCATTCGCCGTGTTCATACGGGTTCAGCGTACCGGGGTCGACATTAATATAAGGGTCAAACTTCTGTATGATGGTGTTAAAACCGCGCGCTTGCAGCAGTTTTGCTAATGAGGCAGCGATAATGCCCTTCCCCAAAGAAGAGGTCACGCCGCCGGTCACAAAAATGTATTTTGCCATGTTGTTGATGCGATAAATTGTTTAAAAAGCTGCAAAGTTACGTCCTTTTTTGGGATAATTGGTAATTGTCGAAGGCTTTGAGCAATTGTTAATGAGCTTTTTTTAATTGTTAATGGTTAATGGTTAATTGTTAATGAGGTTTTTTTTAATTGTTAATGGTTAATTGTTAATGGTTAATGAGGTTTTTGGGGGCGGTGTTGGCTTTGTGTAACAATGTGTGAATTTCGTTTGAGAATGTGTGAATTTCGCCCCAAAATGCAAGAATTTCGCTGCAAAATGATATGGTTTCGCTGGACAATGTGCGAATTTCGCCCTAAAATGCAAGAATTTCGCTGCAAAATGATATAGTTTCGTTGGACAATGTGCGAATTTCGCCTCAAAATACAAGAATTTCGCTGCAAAATGATATGGTTTCGCTGGACAATGTGCGAATTTCGTTTAAGAATGTGCGAATTTCGCCCTAAATGATGAGGTTTTGCTTTACAATATCATTTAATAGTTCTGCAATATACTGCGTTCTATCAATCAATGCCTGTCTTTGTACGACTATGGACTTGTTTTGAAAGATTTTGTTGTGGAAATGCTTTATTTTTTGGGCGTTTCCCTACGGGTCGGGCTTTACAGGGCTTCGCTTCGCTACGGTGCAAGCACCAGCCTAACGGCTGCCCTTCCAATCCCTAACGCGCTTCGCCTTTGGGAGAGAGAGTCTTTTTTCTTTGATTTGTCAATGCTCAAACGACTATACAAAAAACAAAAAAGCCGCCCCAATAATCGGGCGGCTTTTTGTTGTTTATGAAGGTCTAACGTACCAATGTTAGATTACCAGATTTGAATTTGGTGGTCTCACCAACGAAATTGTAACGAATACTATAGACATACACGCCTAACTCTTGTTGTACGCCTCTGAATATGCCGTCCCATGTAGCTTGTGGGTCGTTCGTTTCAAACACACACTCGCCCCAGCGATTCCAAATCGTGAAATAGTAACTTTCGACTTCGCCCACAACGACAACACCAAACTCATCATTCACATTGTCACTGTTTGGCGAGAAAGCGTTCGGGATAATCAGGTCGTTTGTTGCCGTAAGCGCTGGCTCGCAATCCATTATCACATCACTTGTTGCCAAACAATTGGCAGCGTCTGTGACGATGATTTGGTGTGTTCCGTTACTTACGCTCTGGAATATAGGAGTGCTTTGCGTCGCACCGCCATCTATGCTATACACCAACGGTAATGCGCCACCTGCTACACTTACTGTTATGCTGCCGGGATTTGTTATACAACTTACTATAGTGTTCACGCTCATTGCAGTGCTTTGTTCCACAGTCACAGCATCAGTCCCACTACAACCATCTGCGTTTGTGACGGTGACAGTGTAAGTTGCGGCATTTGTGACTGTAATCGCTGGCGTATTATCACCGTTTGACCAAGTGTAGGTATCAAATCCTGCTGTTGCATTGAGGTCTGTACTACCATTAGGACAGAAAGTTGTGCTACCGTTGATGTTTACGGTCAAGCTATTGCTTTCTGTTACGTCAACACTGCTTGTTCCAGTGCAGCCAGCTGCGTTTGTGACGGTGACAGTGTAAGTTGCAGCATTTGTAACTGTAATCGTTGGCGTATTATCACCGTTTGACCAAGTGTAAGAAGCGAAAGTATTATCTACACTTAGATCCGTGCTACCATTGGGACAGAAGGTTGTGCTACCATTGATGTTCACGGTCAAACTACTGCTTTCTGTTACATCAACACTGCTTGTTCCAGTGCAGCCATCTGCGTTTGTGACGGTGACGGTATAGGTTGCGGCGGTATTGACGGTAATCGCTGGCGTATTATCACCGTTTGACCAAGTGTAAGAAGCGAAAGTATTGTCTACACTTAGGTCTGTGCTACCATTGGGGCAGAAAGTTGTGCTACCATTGATGTTCACGGTCAAACTGCTGCTTTCTGTCACGTCAATACTGCTTGTTCCTGTACAACCAGCTGCGTTTGTGACGGTGACGGTGTAAGTTGCGGCGGTATTGACGGTAATCGCTGGCGTATTATCACCGTTTGACCAAGTGTAGGTATCAAACCCTGCTGTTGCATTGAGGTCTGTACTACCATTAGGGCAGAAAGTTGTGCTACCGTTGATGTTTACGGTCAAACTGCTGCTTTCTGTCACGTCAATGCTGCTTGTTCCTGTACAACCAGCTACGTTTGTGACGGTGACAGTGTAAGTTGCGGCATTTGTGACTGTAATCGCTGGCGTATTATCACCGTTTGACCAAGTGTAAGAAGCGAAAGTATTATCTACACTTAGATCCGTGCTACCATTGGGGCAGAAAGTTGTGCTGCCATTGATGTTCACGGTCAAGCTATTGCTTTCTGTTACGTCAACACTGCTTGTTCCTGTACAGCCAGCTACGTTTGTTACGGTGACGGTATAGGTTGCGGCATTTGTGACTGTAATCGCTGGCGTATTATCACCGTTTGACCAAGTGTATGTATCAAACCCTGCTGTTGCATTGAGGTCTGTGCTGCCATTGGGACAGAAAGTTGTGCTACCATTGATGTTCACGGTCAAACTACTGCTTTCTGTTACATCAACACTGCTTGTTCCTGTACAACCAGCTACGTTTGTGACGGTGACGGTATAGGTTGCGGCGGTATTGACGGTAATCGCTGGCGTATTATCACCGTTTGACCAAGTATAGGTATCAAACCCTGCTGTTGCATTGAGGTCTGTGCTACCATTAGGACAGAAAGTTGTGCTACCGTTGATGTTCACGGTCAAACTGCTGCTTTCTGTTACATCAATACTGCTTGTCCCAGTGCAGCCATCTGCGTTTGTGACGGTGACGGTATAGGTTGCGGCATTTGTGACTGTAATCGCTGGCGTATTATCACCGTTTGACCAAGTGTAAGAAGCGAAAGTATTATCTACACTTAGGTCTGTGCTACCATTGGGGCAGAAAGTTGTGCTACCGTTGATGTTCACGGTCAAACTACTGCTTTCTGTCACGTCAATACTGCTTGTTCCAGTGCAGCCATCTGCGTTTGTTACGGTGACGGTGTAAGTTGCGGCGGTATTGATGGTAATTGCTGGCGTATTATCACCGTTTGACCAAGTGTAGGTATCAAATCCTGCTGTTGCATTGAGGTCTGTGCTACCATTAGGACAGAAAGTTGTGCTACCGTTGATGTTCACGGTCAAACTGCTGCTTTCTGTCAC
>JAEUUX010000166.1 GCA_016787295.1 Chitinophagales bacterium | reverse complement strand
TCCATAGCAACGCCCGCTTTTCCACAAAATCCCGACCTACAAATTGCTCCTAACCCATCAAATGGTTTGTTCAATATTGCTTATAACAACTATGAATCAGGCAAAGTGAACATCCTTGTCACCAATATGTTGGGCGAAACAGTGGCACAATTACTCAACAACGATATGCCCAAAGGCAGAATCAACACACTTTTTGATGCCACCCAACTGCCTTCAGGAGTCTACTTAGTGAATGTGTATACTTCCAGCGGCATAGCCACCAAACGCATTGTAAAAATAGAATAAACTGCTTCTTATTCTTTGTTTAACCAACAAGGGCTTTATTTTCCTTTTCGGGAAAATAAAGCCCTTGTTGCCTAAGTGTATATTTTTAGTTTCCACTATACCAATCACTATACACCCCAATGCCACACGCCAAAGCATGACCGCTTACCTGCCGCAAAATAAGCAGCATTATTGTCATGTTATTGTAATTTGTGCAAAAAAAATGTGCATACTATTCCTTTTGGCACAATACTTGTTTTTGTATAGGAGTACCACAAAAAAATCTGTACTATGCAAAAAACAATAATTCTACTTGTAGCTCTTTTCTTTGGTATATCAATTACTACCGTTAGCATGGCTGGCAACTTGGGCGATGTCAGCGATAATTACAGTGTATCAACATTGTACATTGCCATGCATAACAGAGAGCCTTTTGTGTTGGTGATAGACGACCAACAGTTTGCCCCAAATACCGACAATGTGCTTATAATTGAAGGTCTAAAACCCGGAAAACATTTGATTAAGGTATTGCAAAATACCCCCAAAGGCGAAGTACCCCGTTTTTATGGCACAATTAACGTAGCTCCTCAAAAACTAATTTATGCTATTATTGAGGCTAATAGCAAATTTAATGTATTGAAAGAACTAAGCACAACAACGGTCTCTTTGCCTAATACGAACAATAACACTCCTGATTATTATTGCGCAGTAGAAAATAACAACATGTTGGAGATGATACAATAAATAAATGCAAAATCATTGAGCAAAATCATACCAATACCTTTCCCAACTAAAGTGGAAAGGTATTTTTTTTTGCGCCGTGCCAACTTTTTTGCCTAATTTTACGTCTTTAAAACAACCACACCTTTGAAGTGTTATGAACACTTGTTGTTGATAGTACTTCTTGGGCAATTTTTCTTACTAAACATTAAAATCGAATATGCGATTTATTTTCTTTTTTGTATTATTGATAGGGCAAATAGACCATTTGTTGGCACAAGAAAGTCTTGGTTCATGGGGTTTTATGTTGCCTTATACTCCTGCCAATACCTTAGTGCGTGCAGGCGACCGCTTTTTTGTGGGCGTTGAGAAAGGTGCTATGTTTAGCTATACACCCAGCGACAATAGTATTGACACCTATACGCCCGCCGAAGGCTTATCTACTATAGATATTATGGCTATGGCATACAGTCCGTCATACCAAAGCTTGTTGATAGCCTATAGCAATAGCCGAATAGATTTGTGGAAAAACAATAGTGTTACTCCCATAACAGACATAGAACGGTCGTCTATTGCTGCCAACAAAACAATTTACAACATAGCCATTAAAGGAGACACAGCTTATTTTTGTTGTTCATTTGGTTTGGTGGTATATGACTTGGTTAATCTTGAGGTGCGGGACACCTACGTATTGGGTAACAATGGCAATCCCGAAGCGGTATATGATATTGAGTGGAATAGCGATTATTTGGCAGTAGCCACCGAATCGGGTGTAAAAATAACCACATTCAATACGCCAAATTTAGCCGATGCCAATCAATGGCAACGCATCACTACTTTGCCCAACTTGCCCGCTCGCGAAATCGTTACTTGGAACAATATGTTTTATGTTTCCTTGCAGCAAGAAAGCAACAACACCGACCAGTTGTGGCGATATGACCCACAAACACAAACGCAACAACTTATTTTGTCAGAAGCAGGTTGGTATATCAAAGACCTTTCGATGGGCAACAATCGCTTAGTGGTCTCGCGCTGGCAGTACCAATATACCGCGCAACACGTTCGCATTTTTGACAACGAAACACAATATGTTGACTATAGTTATTGGCAGTTAAAATTTCCATTACAGAGCATTTTGGACGAACAAAATGTATTGTGGGTGGCTGATTATGCAGGTTTGCACCGTATTGCGGCTCCCGGTGATGGACAATTATTTTTGCCCAATTCACCCACAACACCCAATTTAGCAGATTTGAGCGTGAAAAATAGCGAATTGTGGGTGGCAACAGGTGCTGTCAATGCTTCGTTCAACTATACGTATTCGCAAGAAGGCGTGTGTCGTTGGAAGGACAACGAGTGGACAACCTACAAAAACAATACTACTTTCAATATGTTTGATTTCATTAGTGTTGCGCAACATCCCACGAAAGATATAGCGTATTTTGGGTCTTTTCAAAGCGGTTTGTTGGAGTTTGATGGCACTACTTTTACTCAATATAGAGAAAACAATAGCAATTTGGGTTCGGCTGTGGGCGACCCTAATAGTTGTCGTGTGGGAGGAATGGCGTTTGACCAATACAATAATTTGTGGATAGCCAACTGGTTGTCGGAAGAACCTATCGTAGTGAAACAAGACAACGGTGAATGGCGAAGTTTTAAACCCAACATTAGTAGTAACCGCAATTTTTTTGATATGGTTATCGATGATTTAGGACAAATATGGACTATTGAATTTAGGGAAGGTATTTTGGTAATGAACCACAACAATACTTTAGAAAACGACGACGACGACCAATATACTTACCTGAAAAATACAGCAGGCAAAGGCAATCTACCTGCCTCGACGGTGATGTGTATTGAAAAAGACAAAGAAGGCACTATTTGGGCAGGCACTACCAATGGTATTGCGGTGTTTTATTGCCCTTATTCGGTGTTTAATGGTGGTTGTGAGGCAGAGTTACCGTATGTGGAAGTGGACGGTTATGGAGCTAACCTGTTTCAAAATCAAATTGTGCGAAGCATTGCAGTAGACGGAGCAAACCGCAAATGGGTAGGAACAGAAAATGGTTTATTTTTGGTGTCTGCCGACGGAACCAGCACGCTCAAAAGTTTCACGACCGAAAACAGTCCTTTGATTTCTAATGTCATTGTGAGTTTAGCGATAGATGATGCCACAGGGCGCATATATGTAGGCACAGACAAGGGTTTGATGTATTATCAAGGCGATGCTTTGGGTGGCGACGATAAGCACCACGACGTTCTGGTATATCCCAATCCCGTTTCGCCCGGCTATGAAGGCAATGTGATGGTCAAAGGTTTGGCGGCAAATGCTTTGGTAAAAATCACAGATATTAATGGCAATTTGGTGCATGAAGGACAAGCATTAGGAAGTCAGTTGATTTGGGACGCAAAAGACGCAAGAGGCAACAAAGTGAGTAGCGGGGTTTATTTGGTGTTTAGCTCCAATAGCTCGATGGACGACCATGCTGTTGCGAAAATTGTGGTGGTTAGGTAAGGAAAATAAAGAAAAAAAAGTCAACAAAAAAAGTAACGGACAGATAAAGAAGCGGAATATAGTAGCATACCTTACAACAAGGGTGTGTTTCATTAATCTATTGTTTCATTTTAAAACCTTTATCCAACCATGAAAAACTTTCTTTTATTCCTTATCGCTTTTATAGCTGTGTCTACTATCGCAAATGCTCAATTTTCGTATAATCCTAATCTGAAGGATATTCTGCTTACACCGCTTCAAGAAGATTGCGTTAGCTTTAATCCAAACAACATAGAAATCGTTGCTTTTGGTATTGCTGGTGAGTATCGTATTTTGGACGGCAACCATGCTTTGTTTTTGTTTCCCAATTATACGGAAGCCAAAAAAGCATATACTATCATCACACAGTATGGCGTGAACAAAAGCTGTTTTGTAGGTCGCCCTGACCCTTCTTTTTCCTACCTATTGCAAGACAAGTCTAGCCCAAGTGGTGCCGTAGCGGGTGAAGATTGTTTAGATTTTAATCCTGCTACCATTAAAGTTGTGCAAATCGACGGTAGGTGGAAAATCCTAGACGGTTCGCATTGGTTGTTCGATTTCAATACCTCCAAATCAGAAGCAGAAACCGCCTACAAAATCATCAAAAAGTATGGCTTTACAAAATCTTGTTATGTGGGTCGCCCTGACCCTTCTTTGCAATATTTGCGTAAATAAACAATACAAGCATTTTTGTTGTCTATCTGCCAAAGGCTGTCCAAATTCGGGCAGCCTTTGGTGTGTTTTGCCGTAAAAACTAACACAAATTTCGGCGAGTATAGCATAAAAAAGTTGCTTACAGATAAAAATGCGTACCTTTGCTGCTTAGTTAGTTGCTGTTTGTCATTTAGCTTGCAGCTTTTGGCACGCTATTTGTCATACAATTGCCACACGAATTGGACTATCTTCTATGTCAATAATAAATCGCATCAAATCAAATCCGCGCCTAAAGTCTTGGGTATTGTGGTTGATGATACCGCGCAATCAAGCGCGCCCGCGTTGGTGGGTGCAGCGTTTTGTGAATCCGATGAAACATTATCGCGGAAAAAATACTACCATTTGTCGTTCGGTGCGCATGGACGTTTTGCCGTTCAGACATTTTGCATTGGGCAGCGATTCTACTATCGAAGACTTTGCGACCATTAACAATGGCGTGGGCGATGTGGTGATTGGCGAACGCACTCGTATTGGTTTGTCTTGTGTGGTCATTGGGCCAACTACCATCGGCAACGATGTGATGTTGGCACAAAATATCGTTTTATCGGGCTTGAATCATGGCTATGAGGATATTAAACAACCCATCAGCACACAGCCTTGCACCACCGCTACTATTGTGGTAGAAGATGAGGTGTGGATAGGTGCTAATGCGGTTGTCACGGCAGGCGTAACCATCGGCAAACATAGCATTGTGGCTGCTGGTAGTGTAGTAACAAAAAATGTTCCTCCCTATACCATCGTGGGCGGCAATCCCGCTCGCCCGCTTAAACAATACAATCCTACTACACAACAGTGGGAACGAATCATGGCTTAATTATACTATATGAAATCGAACGAAGACCTTACGCCTTTTGAGCAATTTCACGAATTGCTGCTCATTGTTTTTTGCGTGTTGGTGTGTTATCTTTTCTTTGTGAAAATTGTTTTTCTATAAACCTAATTCACATCACCTTTTCTTATCATTTTTTATCAAATACTGTGAAAAGTCTTACCGAAATAACTCGAAGTTTTATCCTTAGTCCATTTGCTTATTTGTTGTTGGCGGTTGTTGCTGCTGGCATTGCCCTTGTTTTTGGTGTGATGGGCATGAAATCAGGCATGATGGTTTTTGCGGTTGTTGTGGGTGTTCCCTTATTGTTGGCATGCCTCGCCGACCTCAAAATTGGTGTGTCTATTATTTTGATAGCGGGTTATTTTTTGATGGGACTGAAGCGCGTCATTGGCGGCGACCCTCCTTTGGGTATTTTGTTAGATTTAATGATGTTTTTGCTGTTTGTGGGTTTGCTTATCAAACAATTGTTCAACCGCGATTGGTCATTTCTCAACCACATTGTTACTTTTACGGTTTTGGTTTGGATATTGTTCAATTTTATAGAGCTGTTTAATCCTGTGGCAGCCTCTCGCATGGCTTGGTTCTATACGGTGCGCGGCATGGCTGGTTTAACGATTTTGTTTATCATTGCTTTGTATGTCTTCGATTCGTTGCAGTTCATCAAAACGGTAGTAAAACTGTTTATTGGTTTGGCTATGCTGGCTTGTTTCTATGGCATTTGGCAAGAATATGTGGGTTTTACGCAAGCCGAACTCAATTGGATATATGAAGACCCCAAACGTTTTGAATTGATTTTCCAATGGGGACGTTTTCGCATATTTTCGTTCCTATCCGACCCAACAGCTTACGGCATTTTGATGGCATATATGGGCGTTTTTTGTTTGGTGTTAGCCACTGGTCCCTATACTATGCGCCAAAAAATCATATTGGCTATCTGTGGTGCTTTGATGATGCTGCCTGTGGGATATGCGGGTACGCGGACGGCTTATGTTCTCATTCCTGCGGGTTTTATGTTCTATGTCATGCTCAATCCTTCGCGCAATGTGATGATTAGTGTGGTTTTTTTCATGCTTATTGGAACAGTACTGATGATGAAATCGACGAGCAATCCCATTATTTATCGCATTCAATCGGCTTTTACTCCACAAGAAGACGCTTCTATGCAGTTGCGTTTGGATAATCAAAAGTTTATTCAGCCTTTTATACAGTCACACCCGCTTGGTGGCGGCTTGGGTAGCACAGGTGTTTGGGGGCAGCGTTTTTCGCCTAACACTTTGCTTGCCAATTTTCCGCCCGATAGTGGCTATGTGCGAACGGCAGTCGAACAAGGTTGGCTCGGATTGTTGTTACAATGCACCATGCTTTGTATTGCGATGGTGGTGAGCGTGCGTTATTATATACGTGTGAATGACCCTGTTATTAAAAACCTGTACCAAGCCTTGTTGGTGTTGATGTTTCTATTGGTACTTGCCAATTATCCGCAAGAAGCCATTATTTTGCTACCCAATAGCATTATTTTTTACCTCACCTTAGCAATGTTGGTGCGTCTAAAAGATTTTGATACCACACCACTTGCCATAGAACAATAATCATTTCGTTTAACCAAAGTATTTTTATCTTTATCCCATTACAAATCCCCAATAAAATATACAATCATGTCCATTTTTCGAGTCCCACAATGGGTCACACAACACCTGCACGAATTCCCAACATATAATGCCATTCCCGACTCTTTGTTTCAACAACTTCATAAGGATTTGGCGCGTTATCAAGCAAGCGAAACGCCTCTTGTTTCCATTGTTATCCCTGCTTACAACGAAGAAAAAGATATGCTAAAAACACTGTCGTCTTTAGCACATAACAAAAGCCTATATCCTACTGAATTGATTGTGGTGAATAACAACTCCAAAGATCATACTCAAGAGATATTAGACCGCTGTGGCGTGTGTTCTGTTTTAGAAACAAAACAAGGGATTAGTTATGCCCGTCAAGCGGGATTAGAGGCAGCACGCGGTAAGTACATTTTGAGTGCCGACTCTGATTCTATTTATCCACCTGAATGGGGCATAGCGTATATTCAAACTTTAGAACAAAATCCCGATGTTGCAGTGGTGTATGGACAATACTCTTTTATACCGTCCGAAGGTGCTACACGTCTGGGGTTGCAGTTGCACGAATTGGTTGCCGAAAACTTTTTTAGGACGCGCACCGGAAAATTGGAGGCTGTGAACGTGATGGGTTTCAATTTTGCTTATAGACGCGAACAAGCTTTGCAAATTGGGGGGTTTAAGCACGACTTAGACCGTGCAAAAACCGGGCGTGCCGAAGATGGTTGGATGGCATACGAATTAGCGGATTTAGGACGCATTCAATTGGTCAAAATGTCCAATCGTGTTTGGACAAGTGACCGTCGTTTGATGGAAGCAGGTAGTTTAATTAAGGCTTTTATGTTGCGTGTGAAAAAATATGTGGCAGGAGGGACACCGCATCAGGGTGTTGTTTCGTAAAGCTAATAAACTATAAAACTTCTATGTCATTCAATTGGGCAGATTTATACTAAATTGAAAATACTTTTTGCATTTTTTAATAAAATGAGCTATGTTTTTTGAGGCATTGCTTTTCGCTCACCCTAAACCCTTCTCTAATTGCAAGAGAGGGGTTTTGTTTTGATAATAACATTGAAAAAAATTATTAAACCTTATTATTGTACTAATAAGCGTGTAATAGTTACCATAAACAACGAGCGGTCTAAAAGGTAAGTTGTTTTGTAATAATTTTTATTTACCCCAACTTTTATCGATACATAGTACGATAATCAGCCGTGTACAATGGCTTATTGTTAGTTGTATAGTCATTTGATAATAGCACAGCACTTTTCTACCTAAATTAAACAACGTTTGCAAGGCAATGATTTGGTTTCGCGCAAGGTAAAATTAGGTTCGCGCTACTTTAATCGTCCATTGCGCCAGATGAATTATAGTTTGCGCTAATGTAATTGCCAATTGCGCGAGATGAATTATGGTTTGCGCTACCTTAATCGTCAATTGCGCGAGATGAATTACAGTTTGCGATAAAGTGTTTGTCAATTGCGCAACTAATATTGCGGTTTGCGCTAATACGTTTGTCAATTGCGCAGTTGATATTACAGTTTGCAATAAAATGTTTGTCTATTTTGTGTCCACATTATTTGTTTTATTGGTTTGATAATTTCTTACTCCTTTGTAGGCTTTGAGTTTACAAAGGAGTTTATTTTTATTTTTTGTCCTAAATAAGGTTTGCGAAATAAAGTTGTGTCATCGCTGCATAACGCATAACGATTATTTATAATGCGTTAGCCTTTGAACATAAAAGAGGTAAATACTTATTGTAAATGAACCCCAAATAGCTTAAGTATATAGTGTTTTGTTGAATAATGTCACTACATTGGGGTTTATGTTAATAGTTCTATTATCTTGAGGCTATAAAATTATCACCCTATTGGGGTTTTTATTGGTAGTTTTATTGTTTTGAGTTTATAATACTGTTAGTTTGTTAGGGTTTTGAAAGGTATTAGGCTGTTGATTTTATTGGTATTTCATAACGCATAACGATTATTTGTAATTCGTTGGCTTTTTGTTCATTTTATTATTCCTTTTGGGTTAAAATATGCTGTTTCTATGTGCATAATGGAAAGAAAGAGGGAAAATTGTGTGCGTTTTTTTTATTGATACATGTATTAGTGTTATTTATTATGCTGTTTTTTTCACTGATACAAGTGTCAATGCTATCTACAAAGCGTTGTTTTTTATTGTTAATAGGGTTTGTGAAATGAAGTTTTATCATTGCTGCATAACGCATAACGATTATTTGTAATATATTGGCATTTTTGTAATTTGTTCGGTATTTTACATAAAAAAAACTTCACAGATATTGGCTATCTGTGAAGTTTGCGGTAAAAATAGGTGTCTTTGTGCTGTAAGTGTTATTTTTTTTGTGCCAATATTGCTAATACGCGCGGCACGGCTGTGGTATCTTCTTCGTCGAAATATTCTTTTATTTGCAAGACATTCCATTTGTTGGACGGCAATGCCTGTAAATAGTCGCTTAGGTGATGAACGAAGGTTGTTAATGTTTTTTCGTTGCCTGCTTGGTCTGTAAAGCGTGCTTTGCTGCCGAGATATTGTTTAAAAGGGTGCAGTTCGCCGATGTAGAGCTGTCCGCCGCTTCTAAGTAGGGGATATATGCGCTCGATTAGTTGTGTTATGTTTTCGACATGCTCCAATACGAGGCTGCATACTACTAATCCGCAACTATTTAGGGGCAAAAATTGGCAGTTTTCGAGAAAATTGGCTTGGATAAACTGCACATTGCGGGCTTTTATTTTTTGTCGAGCTATGTCTAACATGGCTTCCGAAAAATCTACGGCTGTTACTTGTAAGGCTATTTGTCGTAAGAAATTGGTGTTTTTACCTGTTCCGCACCCCAATTCTAATACGCTTGAATAGGTTTGAGTTTGCAGTAGCTCCTGCAAGGCTTTTGCTTCTGTATCGCGTGTTTTGTTGAGCATGGTGTCGTATTCGCTCGCCCATTCGTTATATCCTTCTTGTATGTATGCCATAAATGCTTATTTTGGGTTTTGTTTGTGATAATCTGCTGTTGATTTGTTGTTGATTCGGATTGTTTTGTGCGTTTGTGTTGTTTTTTTGCTTATTCTTCGTACAAGAACTCCCAAGCACTGTGGTAAGCCTCTATGTCTTCGGTGTATTTTATCCAAGTGGCATAGAATTGGTGGCTGCCGAGTGTGGCACTATCTCCAACAACAATCAGTTTTTTTCTGGCACGTGTAAGGGCTACATTCATGCGGCGAAGGTCTTTTAAAAAGCCGATTTCGTTGCGGTCGTTGCTGCGCACTAAGCTAATGGCAATGATGTCTCTTTCTTGTCCTTGAAAACCGTCGACGGTGTTGATGGAGATTTGTGTGCCGTATCGCATCAATAGTTCGTAGTTTTTCATCATTTGGCGCAACAATAGCACTTGTTCTTTGTAGGGAGAAATGATTCCGACGGTAAATTCCCAGACTTGATGGGTGCAAACAGCCTCCAAGCGAGTGTATATCCGTTCTACATAATCGAGCAAGAGTTTCGCTTCGTTGTCGTTGGAAGTGCTTAGACTGATGCCGTTGAATGTTTCTTCAAAACCACAGCCCGCTGTATCAATATAGTCGAACGGAGCATTTAATAGGGGTTCGTCGGGCTGCGAGGATAGTATGTGGGAACGCACTGTCTCATCTGCAATCAAACGATTTTGATAGAACATAACGCTCGAAAATCCCATAATTTGTTCGTTCATTCTGTATTGGGTTTGGAGCATTGTGGCAGCGTTGCTTTGCTTTTCGATACACCATTCAAACAAAGATTTGCTTAGTCCTTGCTGTTGTGCGTCCATAGATTTGACAGTGGGTGGCAATTGTTGGTGGTCGCCCGCCAATACTACGCGTTCGGCTTTGGTGATGGGGATAAAAGTGGCAGGCAATAGGGCTTGCGAGCCTTCGTCGATGAAAACGGTTTTGAATCGCAAGCGTTGGATTTCGGAATTAGCGGCTCCGGTGAGTGTGCAGGCAATCACTTGGGCGTTATCGATGATCGATTCGACGATGTATCGCTCCGTCATTTTTGCGTGGTCAATTAGTAGGCGTGCTTGTTCTAATAACTGCTTGCGTTCTTCTCTTTGTTCGGGTCCAAAGGTTCTGCGAAACTTGCGCGCCTCTTTGCGGTAGTTGTGTGCCTCTTTGCGAAACTGTTGTAGGCGTTTGTAGTCTTGGTGCATCGCCATTTGCCCTTCTAATGTGTGTTCGAGCAAGGTTTCGTTGATTCTGGCAGGGTGTCCAAGCCTTACTACTTGCAGATTGAGGGCTGTTAGCTTCTCTGTTAGCAGGTCTACAGCGGCATTGCTGGCAGCGCATACCAATACTTGGCGTTCGCTTTGGAGGGTATAGGCAATGGTTTGGACTAATGTGGTTGTTTTGCCCGTTCCCGGAGGACCGTGAATAATTGCTAAGTCTGTGGCGGTGGCTACTTTTTGTAATGCAAAGTTTTGCGAAGGATTTAGGTTGCTGTAATGTGGTATTTTCTCGATTCGGGTGCTTTCGGCAGGGCGATAGCCCAATAAAATCTCCCTTAAATCTTTTAAACGGCTACTTTCTGCCTTTATGGTGCGTTGCAAAGCGGCTTCCATCTCTTTGAATGTGGTTTCGTTGTAGAGCATATCCACTCCCAATTTGCCCTCATAGAGCCAATCGGGTAGGTTGTCGATATGAATGACCACGCGCATCGTATTGTCGCGCACCCATGCAATTACGCCGTTCAGTGCGGGGTTCTCTTCGCCGTCAACCTTTGCATTGACAAAAATAGCGCAAGTTTGCCCTTGCTGGAATTGGTGCGTTTCGGTGTGTGTGGTAGGTCGTTGTAGGTCGAGCATTATTTTTTCGCCCAAACCAATTTCTTCATTACTTATTGTAATGGGGTACCATGTTGTCCCTTTTTTGCGCCGCTCGTGGATAGATAAGGTAGCAATGCTTTGCCTATATTGGTTAATTTCTTCTTGTCTTTCCAACTGAATTAGGCTTAGATAGTGTGCCAAATCTTGTTGCGAAGGGTATTTGTACATTTGCTATTGCTTTTTTGGGTTATGAATAGTACAAAATAAAAGGCGCATCTTCGGAGATAAAGATGTGCCTTCTGTCGGAACGAAATGTTTTTTGGTGTGTTTGTTTTTATGTTGTTGCAGCGTGATTTGCTTTAAATTTAGGGAGATTCGCTATACATTTGGTGAGATTCGCTACAAATTTGGAGAATTTCGCTCTACATTTGGTGAGATTCGCTGAAAAATTGGAGAATTTCGCTACAAATTTGGCGAGATTCGCTACAAAATTGGAGAATTTCGCTCTACATTCAGTGAGATTCGCTGAAAAATTGAAGAATTTCGCTCTAAAATTAGCTAAGTTTAAGGTTTATATTGTTCGATATGCAAGTGCTGTTGGCAGAAATCGTACTCATGTTTTTGGTTAGATGCGACAATGACTAACCTGTTTTCGATGTGTTGTTCCATTAGTGTTCGATACCAGTCAATTCCTTTGGTATCCAAATTGGTGGTAGGTTCGTCGAGCAGCAAAATAGGTGTGTCTGCCATAATTGCCAACAATAATTTGGCGCGTTGTTTCATTCCTGATGAGAAAAAACGCAACTGCTTGTCCTTTGCTTGTTGCAATTGTGCCAACTGTATGAGTTCGTTAAGGTTTGCTGTGTGTCGGAATGGCTTAAATTGTGCTTGAAAAGTGATGGCTTCTTGCAGGCTAAGTTCTTCGATGAGTTCGATGTATGGTGCTGCCCAAGCGATGTGCTGAAATACATAATTAGGGTCGATATTGGCATTTGTTTGTGTGTTTTGCCAACTGATATTTCCCTCCGATGGCGTGAGACTTCCTGCAATAATCTGTAGCAAAGTAGATTTGCCAGACCCATTGCCTCCCAGCAAAGCACACGTTTGAGGCGCGTTCCATTCGGTATTGACTTGGCGAAAAATCCACTCTTTTCGGAAGCGTTTGCCTATGTTTTGTAGGCTAATTTTAGTGTTGTCCATTGTTGTTGACCTCTATGATTTGGTCTGTATTGGTAGTTATTTTTGTTGTTGCAGGGCTGCTTGTGTGAAAACCTCTAACAATTCCGTCTTTAGCGTTTTCGATAAACTGCAAAATATATTCGCGCACTGTGCTTGGTTCTTCTTGTTGGCGCACGACATCGAGTGCTTTTTTGAGTGGGTATCCTGCTACAAAAATATGGCGATAAATGTTTTGTATCTGTTGCATTGTTTCGGACGAAAAGCCTCTTCTTTCTAAGCCAACACTGTTGATTCCGATGTAAGAAAGGGGTTCGCGTGCGACACGAATATATGGCGGAATGCTTTTTCGCACTAATGAGCCTCCTGCGACAAAAGCGTGTTCTCCAATGCGGTTAAATTGTTGTACAGCGACTAATCCTTCCAAAATAGCATGATTTTCGACAATAACATGCCCTGCTAACTGTACGCCGTTGGCAAGAATGACATTGTTGCCGACCTCGCAATCGTGTGCTACATGTGCATACGCCATTATCAAACAATTTGCGCCAATGGTAGTGCGATAAGCGTATTTGGTGGCACGATGCACGGTCACACATTCCCTGATGGTGGTGTTATCGCCGATTTCGACGGTAGTGTATTCGCCTTCGAACTTGAGGTCTTGCGGTACGGCAGCAATGACAGCGCCCGGAAAAATGTGACAATTGTTTCCGATTCGTGCGCCTTCAAAAATACTGACGTTGGAAGCAATCCACGTGTTATCTCCAATGGTAACGTCTTTGTCGATGAAAGTAAATGGTAAAATAGTTACGTTTTTGCCTATTTTTGCGTCAGGGTGAACCTGTGCTAAGGGAGATATCTGGGTCATGAAAAAGGAATATGTAGGGTTATGTGGAAAATTTATTGAGGTTTTGGGCAAATGTGTTGTTGTTGTTTTTATTTGTAGTTGTCCAAGTAGAATTGTATGATTTGATGCCAAGCGCCTAATATGTCTGTTAGTTGTGTTAAGGAGTTGGGGTGAATATAGTAGGTGTTATTTTGAAGTCGCATAAATTGCCATTCTATTCCGTCAGTGGCACAACCATAAATAACATCGATATTTTTGCCTTCTTTTTGGTTGAACAGTTTTGCTCCCAACATTTGGGCGGCGCATTGTGCCATACCCCATTCCATATCCTCATCTTTTGATTCTGTTAAGGTTATAATTGGAGCATCTATATATGGTTTAGCAGGATGTAAAGCAAAGAAAAAGTCACATTCTCCTGCCAAATCTTCTTGGGGATTAACGCTAATGTCTTCTCCCGAAAAGAAAGAGATGTGTTCGCTATAATGATTGACAATTTCTAGCAAGATAGGCGATACAATTCTTTCTGCTTTCGATTTTTCGTTGGTAGGAGGTGATAATAAAGAACGGCGTAGACTTTCTATTAGCCATTCACTCGCTTTTTTAGGCACGATTGGCTCAAAAAGGATGGCAAATTGAGCGTCTAAATCGAATCTCTTGACTACTTGACGAATTTTTTTGAAGTTGGAATATCCCATAGAAATAATTTTTGTGCAAATTATGTGCGATTTTGTGTTTTTTAGCTATTGCTTTTTGAGGATTTGCGCGGTCAGAAAAGCTTCGGCGGCTATTTTATTGTTTACATAAGCAACTGCATTCATTTCGCATAATCCTCTTCTTATTGGGCTTGCTAATTCGAGTTTAAAAATCAGCGTATCTCCTGGCACGACGGGGTTTCGGAATTTGGCTTTGTCTATCATGAGGAAATAGGTCACGTAATCTTGTGGGTTTTCGGTGGTATTTAGCATCAATATGCCTCCTGTTTGTGCCATTGCTTCGATAATTAATACGCCGGGCATAATGGGGTGTCCGGGGAAGTGTCCCTGAAAAAACTCTTCGTTAGCGGTTACGTTTTTAATACCTACTACATGTTTGTCTGACATTTCGACAATTTTATCGACCAATAAGAATGGGAATCGGTGGGGAATGTATTTTTTAATTTGGTTAATGTCATACAACGATGGTTTTGAGTTATCATATTTGGGAATATCTAACAAATGTTTGTGTTTTTTGATGTGTGCTTTTAGCTTTTGGGCAAAAGCAACATTAGAGATATGTCCCGGTTTGGTAGCAATGATTCGAGCTTTTATGGGTGTTCCAATCAATGCAAGGTCTCCCAAAACATCTAAGAGTTTATGTCGGGCGGGTTCGTTTTGGTGTCGGAGTTCGAGGTTATTTAGATAACCTTCGCTGCGAACTTCTACGGTTTCTTTTCCAAAAAGCGTAGCTAATCGGTTGAGTTCTTCTTGTGCGATGGCTTTATCGACGACAACAATGGCGTTATTGAGGTCTCCGCCTTTAATTAAATTGTGTTGTAGGAGTAATTCGAGTTCGTGCAAGAAGCAAAAAGTGCGCGATGAGGCGATTTCGGTAGCAAATTCGTCAATGTGTGCTATGGAGGCATGTTGTTTGCCCAAAACAGGTGAATTAAAATCTATCATCACTGTTACTTGGTATTCATCAGCAGGGAGGGCGATAATTTCGGTATCACGCTCTTCGTCGTAGTAATAGAATGGCTCGGTTACTACAAAATAGTTTTTCTTTTCGCTCTGTTGTTCGATACCTGCTTCTAAAAGTGCATCGACAAAAGGGCGCGAACTTCCGTCCATAATAGGCATTTCTTGGGAGTCGATGGTAATCAGGACGTTGTCAATTGCCAGACCTACCAAAGCAGCTAAGGCATGTTCAATTGTGCTTACTTTTGCTCCTTTGTACTCCAATGTAGTGCCGCGCTGTACTTCGGTCACTAAATCGGCATCGGCTTTAATGATGGGTTGTTCGGGAAGGTCTATGCGTTGAAACTTATACCCGAAATTGGGTGGTGCGGGGTGAAAAGTGACAGTAGCTTCTTTGCCTGTATGTAGTCCAGAGCCACTTAAACTGACAGCCTTCTTTAAAGTATTTTGATAATAATTCATGTATGGAAAAAGAGAATACGATATTAGTTAGAATTTTTGAATGTTTGCTTTGATTTTTTCCTATTCCATGAGGCATTTGAACATTTTGTTGTAGATAGTTAGGAATAGGATTAGCAATTATCATGGGAGTTGTATTGACAAAATTTTAGTTATTTTTGACTTGTTGCTCCACTTCGCGCAATCTTTTTTCTATGTCAGGCAATTGTTTAAAAACGATATTTGCTCGAACATTTTCTTTGTATGCAAAAGCAGGAGAACCACCATAAGCTTCGTTAGGTGTGGTTATGCTTTTGGCAATACCGCTTTGTGCATTTATTTTTGTGCCATCAGCCACAACGATATGTCCTACAAAACCCACTTGTCCACCAATGAGGCAATTTTTACCCAATTTTGTACTACCTGCAATACCTGTTTGTGCAGCAATAACTGTATTTTCTCCTATTTCTACGTTGTGTGCCACTTGTATTAGATTATCTAATTTTACGCCATCGTGCAAAATAGTACTTCCCATTGTTGCTCGGTCGATACAAGTATTTGCTCCTATTTCAACGAAATTTTTAAGAATAACGTTGCCTATTTGTGGAATTTTCTGAAAAGAGCCATCGGTTTGAGGTGCAAAACCAAATCCGTCGCTACCTATCACTACGCCTGCGTGAAGTATGCAATGATTACCTATTTGACAATTATGGTACACTTTTACGCCAGAATAAAGCGTTGTATTTTGTCCAATTGTGACATTTGCTCCGATATAGGAATGTGGAAAAATTTGTGTTTGTTTGCCAATTTTCGAGCCTGCTCCAATATAGCTAAATGCGCCAATATAAACACCTTCTTCTATGGTGGCTGTTTCGTGGATATAGCAAGGTTGCTCGATACCCACAAGCGGTTTTTGTCGGCTATTATATAGGTTTAGCAAAGTAGCCAAGGCAGAATAGGCATCTTCTACGCGAATAAGCGTGGCGGCAATGGGTTTTTCCAATACCAAATCATTATTCACCAAAATAATTCCTGCTTGTGTGGTATATAGATGTGGCAGGTATTTGGGATTAGCTAAAAAGGCAAGGTCATTGGGGCGGGCTTCTTCTATTTTTGCGAAAGAATGCACACACACATTGGCATCACCTTCTATAGTACCTTGTAATAATTGGGCTATTTGTTGTGCAGAAAATTGCATGGTATTTTAGAAAATAATGGTTTTGTTGGTTTGGATAAAAACACGGTCTTGAAAAACTAATTTTAGGGCTTTGGCAAGGACTATTTTTTCAACATCTTTGCCAGCTCGTGCCATTTCTTCGGCAGAAAAACGATGGCTGACATTAATAACGTCTTGGTGAATAATAGGTCCTTCGTCTAAATCATTGTTTACAAAATGTGCGGTAGCTCCGATAATTTTTACACCTCGTTCAAACGCTTTTTTGTATGGGTTAGCACCGATAAAAGCGGGTAGAAATGAATGATGTATGTTAATAATTCGGTTGGGATAATTGGCTACGAATTCGGGCGTGAGGACTCGCATATATTTTGCCAATACCAAAAATTCGGGTTGATATATGGCTAAGGCTTTATCGATAGCTGCTTCGTGTTCGTGGCGCGATTTGTGTTCGGCTGCAATATAGTGGAATGGAATGCCAAATTTGGCGACTAATGGTTGTAGTACATTGTGGTTGCTGACTACTGCCAAAATATTAGCATCTAATTCGTCGTAGGCATAGCGCAACAATAGGTCGCCTAAACAATGATGTTCTTTGGTTGCCAATATGACAATATCTTTCTTTTTTTTGGGATTCAACCTAATGTTGGCAGTAGGTGGCAATTCTTGTTGTAGCTCGGTTAGTAATGTTGGTGCGGCTATTTGCCCTTCGAAAAGGGTGCGCATAAAAAAATAGTTGCGTTGGTTGTCTACAAACTCGTCGTTTTGAGTAATGTTCACCCCATAACGAAACAAAATGCCTGTAATACGGTGTACCAAGCCGATGGAGTCTTGACAATCAATCAACAAAACATGTGATTCTTGCATTGTGGTCTATTTGGGCTGCAAAGGTACGATTTTTTGTAGCATGAAATACTATATTGCAAAAGATTTGCAAAAAAAATGGCATATTTTCCCGCTAATTATTTGGTATATTTGCCCAAAAAACAACTGACTATGCTTTTTAAAGGAGCATAGTCAGTTATGAAATATGGTGTTTGTCGGTTTAGTTTTAGTGTGAATACTGTGGAAATTTCTTTAGAAAAGTTATCCAAAAGGTATTGGCTGTGGTTCGTCCGTCGGCAATGTATGTGTCTGCAACAGCAATTTTTTGCGTTCCTTCTATTTTATAGGCGGTACTGATTCGGGAGCAAGAGGTTTCGAAAGTGGCAATAGGTTCAAAACTATTGTCTTTTTGGTGATAAAGCATGTCTATCCAACAGTCTCCGTCACAGCCACAGGTTTTGAAAGCGCTCACAAAATTAGGTTGTAAATAACTGGGATTTGGGAACGTTTCAAAGTTTTCTACTTTAACCAATTTGTTATTTTGGTAGTTGTAGAGATGATAGTAATCATTCATTGGGCGTTCGCCAAGATACCATTCGGGTTCGGTGGTATATATAACAAGTTCGTTTTGTCCGTCCAAGTCAAAATCAGTGACTGTGCTGGCAACGGATTCAAATCCTGCACTGACATTTTGTGCAAAAAAAGTTTCTTCGGCTTTGCCATTTTTTATCTCGAACAAATGCACATTAACCCTGTAGTCATTGTTGCTTTCGACTAAGGCATCGGAAATATACACTAACAAAGCGTGTTGTTTTTGTTCGTCAAAAAAATTACCAATGCGCAAATAGGTGTAAGTAGTAGAATACACATAGCTTTCTTCTGTAATATATTGTTCCAACAAATTAAAGCTATTTATTCTGATAAGTTTGAGCGCACTCATTTTATCGGCTTGCATTCGCATTTGCATGGGTAAGGGACCCGAATAAGCACAACCGTTGGTGGCAATGGCTAAGGAATCGGCATATAAAAACTCACGTTGTCCATATATGAGGTTCATTGTAAGAAGCCACCAAAAGCAAGACAAAAGTATTATTTTTTTCATAAAAATACGGTTTGGCGCAGCAAAGGTACTATGTTTTTGGAAAATAATCTTTCTTTTGGTCAATTATTTGTAATTGCTGAATTAAATATGCACATTAAAAAGTGTTTTTAAGGTGATGAAATTGACAAAAAAGGGATTTTTAGGGTTTGTATAGTGTTATTGTGAAAATAGTCTTGTACCTTTGCCGCCAAAAATAGTTTAGTATGTCAGATAACATCAATATTGCAATAGATGGTTTTGCAGCTTGCGGAAAAAGTACTTTGGCGAAGCAGTTGGCGCAACGTTTGTCGTATATTTATGTAGATACGGGTGCGATGTATAGGGCAGTTACATTGTATTTTGAGCGCCATAATGTGGTGGCGGACAATGCTTTGGCAGTAGGTGATGCTTTGGCAAATATTCACATTAGTTTTGTGAAAAATACCACAAACACTCACGTTGACACTTATTTGAATGGCGAAAATGTTGAGCAAGCCATCAGGAGTAGTGCTATTGCCAATAAGGTGAGTTTGGTGAGTGCTATCAAAGCGGTGCGAACTTTTTTGGTGGAACAACAGCAAGTGATTGGCAAGGATAAAGGAGTTGTAATGGATGGGCGGGATATTGGAACGGTGGTTTTTCCTGATGCTGCCCTCAAATTGTTTTTGACAGCGGACATTGAGGTGCGGACACAACGCCGATACGAAGAGTTGCAAAGCAAGAATATGCCACAAAATTATGTTGAAGTGCAGAAAAATTTGCAGGAGCGCGACCATTTGGATTCTACGCGCGAAGAGAGTCCGTTGCGAAAGGCTCTTGATGCTGTGGTGGTTGACAATAGTAATTTGACTCCCGAAGAGCAATTGGCAATGGTGTTGGCATTGGTAGGTTGTCGGGTGAATGGTTGATGTTTGGGTGGAGCAACAAGGGCAAATGTTCGAATGGCGAAGCGCGTTAGGGATGCGGAGGGTGGCGTTAGCCAGTGCGGAGAGCAACGCAGCACCAAGCGTAGCGAAGCCCGTAGCAGCCCGACCCGCAGGGAAACGCCCAAAAAATTATCTTTTGAATAGTGTGGTATATGCTAAGTCAATAGCAGATTTAAATGTTGCAAACCGACAGGAATATCGCCAAAATCTTTTACCCAAATGGCTTTCATGCCTAAGTGTTCGGCGGCGGCTACATTTTCGGCTTTGTCGTCAAGAAAAACGGTTTGTTGTGGCAAAATTCCGTAATGTTGCAGTACAATTTGATAGGCTTCGGGAGCAGGCTTGCGAATGCCAATTTCGTCGGACGAAAAAATGCGCTCAAATAGGGACATTTCGTTGGGATACAGTTGCCAAAATGCTCGCCTATGAATGGGGTCGGTGTTGGACAATGCGGCAACGATGTGTTTTTGGCGTAAATGCTGTAGAATCGGGACGATGGTGGGGTTTATGCCCAGAAAAATATCGCTCCAGCCTGCCTCGAACTCGTTTTGTGTAAGTGGAAGTTGTAGTTTTTGGGCTACTATTTGGGCAAACTGTTCAACGGTCAGTCGTCCGCTCTCATAGTCGGCATGAACTTGTCCAAAGCGAAAACGAGTGCGCAATATATCGGGGTTTTGTTGATACAAAGCTGCCCAGTAGGTGAAAATGCGGTCAAAAGAGATGTCTATGACAACATTTCCTAAATCAAACAGTATTAATTTATACATTAAATTTATATACAAAATATTTACATGACACAAGCTAAACGTAAGCGACGTACCGCTTCGGCTAAGGGTGGCAGTTCGTCGTTACCTTGGACACAAATTGTCATTGCTTTTATTGTGGCTATTGTTTCAGGTTGGGGCTATTCTGTTTGGAATAATGGTAGCGATCAGTCTACGGAGCAGCCTTCGAGTAGCGAAAGTGTGCCGCCTTCTACAACACCCAAACCTAAGTCAAATCCTGCTTCGAGTACAGCTAATTCGAGTTATGAGTTTTACAAAATGATTAGTTGGAATTTGTATAATTTTTCTACCAGCAAATCAGAAAAAGCTATGCAACAAATTGTGCAAATTTTGCAGGATTATGATTTGGTGGCTTTACAAGAAATTACCACATCAGGAGCAGGTGCGCAAGGGGTGGCAGATTTGGCGCTGCGCTTAAACGAAATGGGTAGTAAGTGGGATTATGCTATTAGTGATCCCACGACGGGTGATGGCAGCGAGCGTTATGCTTTTTTGTGGAAAACCAAACATATTAGCCGATTAGGTAGGGCTTTTTTGAGCAATGCTAAGGGTTTAGCCAATACGTTAGACCGTGAGCCTTACATTGGGAAGTTTGCAGTAGGAAGTCAGGTGGTTACAATTGCTAACTTTCATGCTATTCCCGCAACGAAACAACCACAACAAGAGGTGATTCAACTGCCAAATTTACATGATGCTTATGGTAATGTTGGCGCACTGATTATTGCAGGTGATTTTAATTTATCAGAAAAACATTTGGCTTTTACGGCTCTCAAATCCATGGGTTATGAAGCGGTATTGCACAACCAAAAAACAAGTATTAAACTGGTTAATTTGGAGGGTGAATACCTTTCACAGGAATATGATAATATTTTTTATGAAACGAGTGATTTCAAATTGTTGCAAAGCGGAGTTGTCGATTTTGTGAAAAACAGATCCGATTTGTCAGCAGTGCGCGAATTGTCAGACCATTTGCCTGTTTGGGCGAAGTTTGGTGTAATACCATAATTTTTTCGCAATTATCTGATTATCAGTATCTTATGTATTATCGTAAACGTGCATCAATACGACTCAAGCGTTCTAATACTTTATCATACATTTCGTCGAAAGTTTTTTGGTCGGTTGCATAAGCATTAAAACTGTTTAGAAAATCTTTTTCTTTTACGCCATATTTGGTAAAGATGATTTTGTAGTAGTTGTCTATCGAATCCATTTTTTGCAAAGTGGTATCAAACCGACGCAAAGAGACTTCTTGTGTGCGTGCCTCTACCAAATGAATATCTGCCAAAATGTTAATCATTTGTTCTTTGGGGATAGTAGCCTGTAGGACAGCAACGGTATTATCCGAATTAGGGGTATTGTTGCAAGATAATAGTACAATATTCAAAAAAACGATTAATAAATATTTTTTTTTCATAGTATTGCTTTATGGTTAATGTAGCTCAATATAATGCTTTAAAACAGCAACTTAGCAATGATGGAGTGGGTTTGGTAGCCGTTACAAAGCTTCGCAGCATTGCCGAAATACAGGCTTTATACGACTTGGGGCATCGGGTTTTTGGAGAAAACAGGGTGCAAGAATTGTTGGATAAACAACAACAATTGCCGCAAGATATAGAGTGGCATTTTATTGGACATCTGCAACGCAACAAGGTGAAATATATAGCGCCTTTTGTGGCAGTTATTCATGCGATTGACAGTTGGGAATTATTGCAAACAGTGGAGCGTGAGGCGACGAAATGTGGTCGGGCGATTAATTGTTTGTTGCAAGTTCATATTGCACAAGAGAGTAACAAATTTGGCATGACCGACGACGAACTGTTAGGTTTGTGGGAACAACAAGATCTATCAAAACTTTCGGCGGCTCGCGTGGTGGGTTTGATGGGCATGGCAACTTTTACGGAGGATTTGGAGCAAATTCGGAGTGAATTTCGGCATCTTAGCCGTTTATTTGCCTATCTGCAACAACACAATATGCACCAAATTCCATTGTCGACTTTATCGATGGGTATGTCGGGTGATTATTCTATTGCTATTGAAGAAGGTAGCACATTGGTGCGTGTGGGCAGTTTATTGTTTGAATAGTGTTCTTATTGTGTGACAAAAAATTTATTTTTTCAATTTTTCCAATAAGCGCATTGTATCGCTATAATCGGTTTCGCCATCGCGTTGGGCAGCGGCAATAGCTGCTTCTCCTGCTGCAATGGCTTCCTTTTTTTTGCCCATTTTGTAGTATAACCACATCAAGGTGCTGTTGTTATTGTAGCGGTTATCGATTCGCACCGAAAGTTCTGTCCATTTTATTGCCTCCAACAAGTGTTTTTTATTAGTGATGTGGTCATAAAATTTATAGGCAACTTCGTTGAGTAAGATGGGGTCGGAGCATTTTTGTTCGGTGATATATTTAGTAGCAGCTTTGGCATACGCTTCCCAATCGTTGATAGATTCGTAATATATGCTTTGCATTCGGAAAATAAATTGTTGCGAATTGGGCAAGTTGGCAGCACCAGCGGTAGCCGCCACCTGATTAAACAAGGCAGCATCTTTCTCTTGCGCTGCGTTGATGGTAGTATTATAACAGGCTGTTTTTACTTTATCATTGACGCGATTACTACCATATTTTTCTTTGAAAAAACTAATATCATCTACAAAATAGTTCATGGCATTGTTGTCCAAACTAATAGCAAAATCATAAATAAATTGTCGATTAATATTGGTTTGTATGTTTTTCTGAGATTTCAGATATTCATTCACCACTCTATTGTAAGGCAGGCGGTATTCTTTGAGCAAATAAGCATATTGGATCAATAAGGTTTCGGGAGATTTGTTTGGGAATAGGTTTGCTGTATTCTTTTTGCCTGATTCATACCAACTCATCAATTTTTCCATGTATTTGCGTTCTTCGTTATTGGTTTGGTAGGCTTTATCATATTGTTGTAATACATTTTTGCCAAATGTCAAAAATTCGGGGGTTTCTTTACATCCTGTTTCTTTGTGGACTACACCACCTTGGGCATCAAAAAACATCAATGCAGGCAACTCACCAATTTGGTGCATTTGGGTAAAATAGCTATTTTCCTTATTACTTAGATTAATTTTATAGTTAACGAAGTATTGATTATAGAACAAAGCCACATCTTTGTGTGAAAAAACTTCTTTTATCATCACCTTGCAGGGTGGGCAGTAATCGGCATACACGTCAACAAATATTAGTTTGTTTTCGTTTTTAGATTTTTCTAACACCTCTTCCCATGTTCCTTCAAAAAAATTGATAGACAACGGTTGAGCTACTATTGGTGTTTGATATGTTCCTACTGTGGCTATTAATAGCCATATTAGCAATATATTGTTTAGTTTCATGTTTTTTTGGGGTTTGATGATAAATAAAAAAGTTTTTTAATCGACCATACAGTCAATTAAAAAACTTTTTTATTACAGAAAAATATTATGATGATATGATTAATCATTTTCACCCATGTCTTCTTCTTTGATTTCGGTTTCGGCTACCATTAAATTTTTGTATTTTAAGGTAGACATGTAATTAGAACCCGATTTACGAGCTTTAGCAATTGCTGCATCTAATTCCTTAATAGCTTTTTGTTTTTTATTAAGTTTATAGAGCAAAATACCGTCAGTTTCGTTGTACTTGTAGTTGGCGATATTGGTTTCTAAGGCTTTTTGCATCCAAACTTCTGCTTTTTGCAACAAATCTTTATTGTCTGTACCAAAAGCTAATTGGCGGCTTGCCCCGTGCAACAAATCGGCATCACAAGCGGGAGCGGTTTTTATGTAGGCATCTACTGTTTGGGTAAACAGCATCCAGTTTTGAGTTTTGCCATAGAAAATCAAGCGCAATTCGGTACCAAATTCGTTGTTATCGGTCAAATTGGCTTTGGTAAGCATGCGCATAATTTGGTCAAAAGCGGTTTGTTTTTTACTTAGACCTGCATTAACAGTAGCTGTGCGGAAAGTAGATTTAATTTTTTCATCTACTTTATCTTTAAATATACCTGTGAAAAAAGATTTGTTTGCCAATAAACGTTTAAATGGTTCTGAATAAATGTCATCGGCAAAATCTAAGATAAACTGCATGTCGCGTGTAGAAGTGGCAGAGAAGGCATCAGAGTTTAAATAGCTATCTACTACATCTTGATAAGGCTCGTGGAAATCACGTAATTTGTAAGCATAGTTGTATAAAAATTCAGGGTTGCGATTACCTATTTGGAACTGCATTTTGTCTTCCATAAAAGAGGTAAAGAATGCAGGTGGAGGGGTTTCGCCACCTTGTTGTAATTCGTCATTTTTCCTAACAGCAGTTTCTCCTAAGTACAGAAATTCTTCTGAGCTTTTAGCTCCTGCTGATTTGAACAAAAATTTACCATCGGGGCTAAAGAACAACCAAGTGGGATATTCTCGTACTTGGTATTTGTCGCGCAATTCCATACCTTTGGTGGAGGCTGCGTCGATTTTAGTACCAAAAATAGCACTATCGTAATATGCTTTTACTTCTGCATTTTTGAAGGTGGTATTCACCATAGCAGTATAATCCTGAGCATACTGGGTAGTAAGACAAACTACAATTGGGATACGAGTGAAAGTTGTAGTTTCGAGGGTTTGTTCCCACGTGCCGACAAAAAACTCTAATGGCATCTTATCATTTGTTTGGGCAACCGAAACTTGTGAAAATAGCATTAGAAGTGTAACAAAAAGTAAATTATTTTCTTTCATAAGGCACATGTTTAAAAGTGAAATAAAGAATTAATTTGCGTATATTTTAAAGATAAAGGGGGATTAGAGAACTCAAAAAGGGATTAATTTTCCTGAGTGTCCTTTGAGACTAACTAGCGGTCTAAAAGTCACACCATTTTAGATTCCATGACAATTATTGTGCAAAGTTAATGAAAAATTAGAAGTTTTCCATCAAAACACCGAAACTGTATAAAAAAAGAACAATTATGCAATACAAATTCCAAAGACATTAAAAATATAATAACTATATAAAACCCTAAAAATCAAGGACTTAACAAAAAATCCTTATCTAATATAGTCCATTTTCTGTTTTTTACTTTACAAGAAACTTGAATATGGTAAATGTTGCATTTTTTCTATATCTTAGGCTAACTTTAGGACTTTTTAACTTGCATAGTGTCTATTTGACAAGACACCTGTACAATTAGTTTAAAGCAAGAATAATAAATAGGAAACTATAATTGACTGATATACTTAGAGGAACTATTGCGGAATTTTTGAACTTCGGTTTCTATTTTTGTATATAATTCGGGGCTTATATTAACTAATGGAAGGCGCAAATGGTCTTCGCAAAGATTTAGTACTTGTAAGGCAGCTTTGATACCTGCGGGGTTTCCTTCGCTAAAGAGGGAGACAATGAGTTCGGACAATTGGTAGTGCCAGAACTGTGCTTTTCGATAATCATTACTTAATGCAAAATTGACCATCGCACAAAACTCGCGTGGGAGTGCATTGGCAACAACCGAAATAACGCCTGCTCCGCCACATGCCAATATTGGCAATGTATACATATCGTCACCAGACAATACTACAAAATCATCACGACGGCTTTTTAATATCCGTGTGAGGCGCGTAATATCATTAGAGGCTTCTTTGATGCCTATAATGTTTTTATGGCTACGCATAAGGCGTATAGTGGTTTCTGATTTAATATGCGAGGCGGTTCGGCTCGGCACATTATATAGTATGATTGGCAACTGACTTGCGTCGGCAATTGCCATATAATGTTGGAAAATACCTTCTTGTGAAGGGCGGTTGTAGTAGGGGCTTGCGGTCAAGATAGCGTCAATGCCGTTTTGATGGTATTGTTGTATTTCTGCTATAACTTGGCGAGTACTATTACCACCAAACCCTGCTACAATTGGAACACGTCCTGCCACAGCGGTTATGGTAAAATCGAGAACTTCGTGGCGTTCGGTATGGTTCAAAACGGCAGCCTCGCCTGTTGTTCCCAAAGAAACAACATAGTCTACTTGGTTTTTGATGACATAGTCAATAATACGTTGTAGGGCGGGGTAGTCTACCGCTCCATTAGCCATAAAAGGAGTAACTAATGCAACGCCAACTCCTCTAAACTTATTAATCATGCTAATTTGCTGATGCGTTAATAGTTCGATAATTTGCGCCTTTTTACTCCAATGCGGGAGCAAAGTTAGCACAAATTACTGAAAAAAAAATCTTTTCTATTTTAAAAACGGTAACTTTTTTTCATTAAAAAAAAACTACAACATATAAAGTGCTGTAAATCAGGCATTTATAAAATAAAAAAGTGGATATTTATACAAAAAAGTTTTGGTTATTTTTGTGCAAACTCTCCCATAGTGCTAAATTTTTGTATTCTTTGGCTAACCAATGTTTTTTTGTTTAACACCAATAAGTCTGTCAAATATTTTTCTATGGTATTTTTGAGGGTTGCTGCGGTTTGGGCGGGGTCGTGATGTGCGCCCCCAAATGGTTCTTGCACAATTTCGTCGATAAGTTTAAATTGTAGCATATCTTGAGGGGTTAGGCGCAGGGCTTCGGCTGCTTTTTCTTTGTGTTCCCAAGTATGCCACAAGATAGAGGAGCAACTTTCGGGCGAAATAACAGAGTACCATGTGTTTTCGAGCATCAAAATTCGGTCCCCGATACCAATGCCTAATGCCCCACCAGAGGCACCTTCGCCAATGATAACACAAATGATTGGCACCGGAAGTCGGCTCATTTCAAATAAGTTGCGGGCTATGGCTTCGGCTTGTCCACGTTCTTCTGCTTCCAATCCGGGATAAGCTCCCGGCGTATCGATAAAACAGATAACAGGTTTGTCAAATTTTTCGGCGAGGTGCATCAGGCGCAAGGCTTTGCGGTAGCCTTCGGGATTTGCCATGCCAAAATTACGGTATTGGCGGCTTTTGGTATCTGTGCCTTTTTGGTGTCCGATAACCATAACGCTTTTGCCATTGAGGGAAGCCAAACCACCCACAATAGCTTTGTCGTCGGCTACCTGTCTGTCCCCATGTAATTCTACAAAATTATCAAACATTTGTTGTATATAGTATAGCGTATATGGACGCTCGGGGTGGCGCGACAACTGAACACGCTGCCAACGGCTTAGGTTTTTGTATACACGCTGTTTGGCAAGCACCAATTTTTGCTCCAGCTCCACAATTGTCTTGCTAACATCTACTTTTTCGGTGTTACCAATTTCTTTAACACGAGCAATACGTTCGGTTAATTCTTCTATTGGTTGTTCAAAATCTAAAAATACCATGATGCGTTTTTATGGGCAATAGGGTTTATCTCAAGGCACAAAGGTAGGGATATTTTTTGGAATATTGTACACTATTTGGGGAGTATTTTTTCGATTCTATACACAACTGCCATCATTAGAATCGACAAAAGTAGCAATATTCTTTGGGCGTTCCCTGGCGGGCGGGCTGTTACGGGCTTCGCTACGCTTGGTGCTGCGTTGCTCTCCGCACTGGCTAACGCCACCCTCCACATCCCTAACGCGCTTCGCCATTCGAAAAATTTGACAATAAATTTAGCTTTGTATTACAAATTTATTTAGACTTTGGACAGAATTAATGTAATTAGGCACAGGATTAGGAAATATGCCCAATAGATTCTACCTTTGCAAGATGCAAGTACAAAAATTTCTAGAAGCTGTGTCAGATATGGGTCGCTATCGTTGTCGTGTGGCG
>JAEUUX010000165.1 GCA_016787295.1 Chitinophagales bacterium | reverse complement strand
AAACAGATAGCGTCCGTCGCAGACAAAGCCCAACTCTTGCCAATCGACTTCGTTGAGCAGGTGACACAATTCGGTGATGTCGGCTTGTGGGTTGTGCGGAAACAATGCCAACACAGACCCGTCATAATTTTTGCAATGATGTGTGAAAAAAGGGCGAGTATTGCGGGTTTTGGTATTGACATATATCCTCTCTTGCTCCGAAATATGGTGTAGTCTGCCCCATTGCCACCAATTTGTTTCGTCAAAAAACCTTATGCGACGGCTCATCAATTGGGCTTTGTGGGTTTGCAGATAAGGGATATTGATGTTGAAAATCATGCGCTTGGTATTCCCTGTTTTGGCGGTTGTGGAACACACAAAATCGGCATTACCTAAATCATCTTGAGCAAATATCGTGTCGCAACCACTCACAGCACCCACTTTGACCTTAAAAATAGCGTTAAACAACAAAGGATAGCTTTGTTTGGTAAAGAACAGTTGTCCGTTGATGTGCGAAAAAATGTGTGTGCCATTGGTGATTCGGCTAAAATTGCCTTTCTCGAAGCGAAATATAATGCAATTGGGGCTAAAACCCTGAAAAATCTTTTTATCGCCCAAGTCTATGACATCGGTTATAGTGCCTTGTTCATACAAAAAAGCATTGAGCCGAATGCTTGAGGTGGCTTTTAAGAAATCGCGCGGGGTAATAAAAATCAACTCGCCCGAATCGGTGAGATGCTGCACACATTTTTCGATAAAAAACAAATACAAATTGCTTCTTTCGTCAAACAGTTGGCTATGCAGTTTGTTTTTGGTGTTGGGCAGAATATCTTGATAGCGAACGTAGGGTGGATTACCAATAATGGTTTCAAATTTTTCGCTTACAGGATAGTCAAAAAAGTCCATGTTAATGGCATTCGGGCTACAATGGCGCGGGTCAATTTCGATGCCAACGCAATGGGGAATGCACTGCACAAAAGCGCCATCACCGCTGGAGGGTTCTAAGGTGCGCCCTTTATGTTGGCGAAGCCCCAGCATGGTGCTTACGATTTCGGGTGGTGTAAATACTTGACCGTACTGTGAAACGTTGTACACGGCTATAAAAGTAAAGTTTGGTGTTATGAGGTGTAGGTTTGGACGGATATACTAAACAATCAATTCTCCTCCGTGTGGAACACAACGAAGGAGAATTGGCGGTTTGGGAGCAGATTAGTTATTTTTTTGAGAATAAATCATCAGTTTATCATCGGTCAGGACATAGATGCGCCCTTTTTCTACCTTTACGTCTTTGGGCGATGTGGCAACAGGCAGATTAACGGCTTCGGGCATACGGTCGAGAATGTCATAGACAAATAAACTTTTGTCTGCAAAATAGACAATTTTTTGCTGTACCACTTGAAAGACAGCCAAATCGTCTTTGTTCAAATCGGTATTGGAGACCGATGAATAATAAGTACCATAGATGTCAAACATCACAATACCCATTTTGGGAATGTTCATATAAATCAAGCCATCGCGCTCCAACAAAAAGCTGGGAGACACCGCTTCGCCCAAAATATTGCGCAAATCGAGGCTTTGGTAAATGACTTGGTAGTTGTGGTCAATCTTTTTGAGGCGTGAGGCATCGGCATCATAGACCCAAATGTAGTTGTCATACGACATACAAGCCACAGGAGCGTTGTTGATGGGGTTGTTTGCCAGACTTGATAGCTTGAAGAGGCGTTTGACGTTCAGTTTCATATCTGTTGTGACGATGGTGTTGTAGTCTTTGTAGAACAACAACACATTGAACGGACTGCTGGCATCAACCGCCGTTAGTCTGCCGTATTTTGAATCGCTATAGGAGGCAACCACATTGCCCAAGGAGTCATATTTGGTAAGTTTGTTTTGTTCGTCGACCACATAAACATTTTTCAGAAAATCGGTGGTCATCAAATTGGCAGTAAGGGGAATAGATTTGAGCAACTCATAGCCGCCGCCGGCTTTGGGAGTGCCTGCCCAAAGGCTATTGACACCCAACAAAAGGCACAAAAACAGCAACACTACGGCATTAGCACGTAGGGCTGAAATGGCAGAGTTGCATAGATTGCTGATGATAGATGGCATACGAATGATATTTTATCCAGTCGCCTGTATTAATGTAAAGACTATTTTGGAGAGGAATTTGTAGGGGAAGGTGACGATGTCCAAAGACAAAAAAGTCTATGGTTTGTTGTTGTAGTTTTCGTTGGGCATATTGGACGAGCCATTCTTGGTCGTTGCCCCGAAAATGTTCGTCACTATTGCCGTTGGCTAATCGGCTGCGGTGCGAAAAATGGTTGGCAATACCTATGCCAATGTCGGGATGAAGCCATTGTAGGAGTGTTTGACAAAAACGGTTGGTAAAAAGGTGTTTCTTAAGCAGTTTATACTTAACATCGTTGGGTCCCAAGCCGTCGCCGTGTCCCACCAAAAGGGTTTTGCCCTCGATGGTGGTGAGTAGTGGCTGATGGTGTACCCTAATGCCCAACTCTTGCTCAAAATAACCAAACATCCAAAGGTCGTGGTTGCCCGTAAAAAAATGGATAGGCAAACCTGCATCGCTAAGGTCGGCTAACCTACCCAAAGTGCGGACAAAACCGCGTGGTACTACCGTTTTGTATTCAAACCAAAAGTCAAATAAATCTCCCAGAATGTAGAGTGCAGTCGCATCAGGAGCAACAATGCGGTCTATCCACTGTAGGAAACGTTTCTCACGTTGCTGACTTTCGCCCAAATTGGGTGCGCCCAGATGTAGGTCAGACGCAAAATATATTTTGGCAGCTTGTGCAGGCATTTTTGCGCGCAAAGATACGGTTTTTTAGTTAATTATTGGTTTAGACTGTATAAAAATGTGGTTGTTTAATGGAAAGGGCAGGGGAGAGGCGTTTTTTTTGCATGATTTATTACTTTCTAAGGCTTTTTTGAACTTTCTGCAAAGCACCGCAAGCGATAACATACGAACCTGAAAGGCATAAAAAAGGTTTTTTGAACATTATAGAAACCCAAAAAGCTTATTTTGACAGCCTCATAACGACAAAAAACAGACAAAAGCACCGCCCAATAATGCCCAAAGGCTTGGCAAACAGCCCACTAACAAAAAAACATACCTATGCCAAAACATCAAAATTGGATAAAGCAACAAAATACTTCTATGATTTAGAAGCATGGTGGCGAAAAAAGACAAATTTGCCTCCACAGCTTCATCTGACCAACAAACGATATTTGCAACAAATAAAAAGTACCAAAACTTTTGCTTTGGACTGGATTAAACAAACATATCTAACAAACAAACCCAAAAGAACAGCCAATTTGTGGGCTTTGCAAAGCCATTTTTAGGCGAAAAATAAGCATTTTGACGTATTGCAAAAGCCCTTTTGGGGCATTATTATGCCTACTATGGGACGCTATGGGGCAATAAAAGGACAAAAGATACTCAAAAGGCTTTTTTGCCCTTTTTCGAGGCAAAAATGAGGCAAAAATAGTGTTTTATGTATCAAGAAAAAGTATATTTATGCTCCGTATACCGCATTTCACGTAAATACGGACGTACAACATGGCACAAATGACGTTATTTGCCACGATTCGGACGTACAACATGGCACAAATGACGTTATTTGCCACGATTCGGACGTACAACATGGCATAAATGACGTTATTTGCCATGATTCGGACGTACAACATGGCATAAATGACGTTATTTGCCACGATTCGGACGTACAACATGGTACAAATGACATTATTTGCCACGATTCGGACGTACAACATGGTATAAATGACGTTATTTATAGCAATACGGACGTGGAATTGAGTATAAAAATTATGATGGATAACAATACTGCTTTGATGTGCTACAAAATAAATGTCTATGGCATACAATTGGCGATGGCACAAAAAAAATACGACAAATTTTGAAGCATTTCAAAATTTGTCGTACTTTTGTAAAGAGTATTGCTAAGGTAACACACAAAAGAAAGTTATAACATGAAGAAAAACAGTGTAAGTTTATTGTTTGGACTAATATCGATGGCTTTGTTGGGGCAAGATAATCGCCCCATCAGCATTTACCATCTCACCGATAATTTTTATGTCTATACGACCTATAAAAACCTCAATGGTCATGATTTTCCGTCCAATAGTATGTATTTGGTGACAGACGAAGGAACGGTCATGTTTGATACGCCTTGGGATACAACACAGTTGCAGCCTTTGTTAGATAGCATTTGGGTCAAACATCATAGCAAGGTGATAATGGCTATTGCGACACACTACCACAACGACCGAACAGCCGGTTTAGGTTTTTTGCAACAACAAGGTATCAAAACCTATAGTTCCAAAATGACCTATGATTTGTGCCACTTAAACGGTGAGCAACAAGCAGGTTTTTATTTTGAACAAGATACGATTTTTAAAGTGGGTGATTATTTGTTGGAGACCTATTATGCAGGCGAAGGACATAGCCCCGATAATATCGTGATTTGGTTCGCTAATGCAAAAATTTTGTATGGAGGGTGTTTGGTCAAAAGTATCGAAAACAACAATTTGGGCAATGTTGTCAATGCCAATATCAAGGCATGGACAACAACTATCCGAAAACTAATAAGAAGATATTCCACAGCACATTTTGTTGTTCCCGGTCACTTTGGTTGGGCAGACACTAAGGCATTGCGCCACACTTTGCGGCTTTTGCGCCAATACCGAAAAGTTAATGGTGGTTGATGTTTATGATTTGACGATGCGCAATTTGTTGAGGGTTAGCCAACGATAAATCCTGTTGCTAAATTGCAGTCGTGTGACTATTGTTTCGTTTTTTTGTGGCACTTTGTTGGTGCGTTGGTAGTAGGCTTGGAGGATAATCGGTTTGCATTTGAACCATATTGTACGATAAAAATAGAGGGCAGTTAACAATAAAAATGGTTCGGCATAGATTCTCCAACGTTCACACACAAAAAACACTACTGACAGTCCATAGCTGGCGGCGATGGGTATGGATATCCACATCCATGTGTGGGTGTGTGTGATGTCGTTGAAACGCGCTCGCCAAGGTTTGTCCAAGAATAGGAACAACACGAAACCAATGAAGCCTATGTGAATGAACAGGGTGAAAAAGTTGATGCTTTGGTGCAAATAGTTATAGGGAAAGAAGTAAATGGCGGTTTTTCGGACGATGAGCCAAAGTTCATGTGCAGGGTTTTGTGTTATCCATTGTTTAGCGGTTTGGAAATAGAAGTCCAACTCTTGCTTTTCGTTATAGTTGGCTAAGGTGCTTTTGGCAGCAGTAATGGCATGAAAATCGTTGAGGTGTTGTTCCCAGAGGTAAGGATTCCATGTGCCGCGTGCATAATCGTTGTGTCCTTGAAAGAACTCTAAACCGGGCTGAGAAGAAAGCATGAATGTGCCAAAGTCCCGATAATTTTGCCAAAATATAGGCAGATGCACCAAGAAAATGGCAGTATACATCAATGTTATTAAGCGCCAATTGTGAGGAGCTTGGGATTTTTTGATAACATGCCATAGAAAAAAGACGCTATAGACAGGAATAAGCAGTTGGAAAATAGCTAATACATGCGGACGCAATAAACAAGTGACTGCGGCAATAGCAGCTATTAAGAACCATTGTTTTTTAAACTTGGGTGCGTTGGTGGCATTGAATGGAGTGACAATATAGGAAACGATGATGACCAACAAAGGCAAGGCAAGGTTTTCTAAGATGTCTAACCAACCCATATAGAGGAACAAGGAAGGATAGGTGATGTATAGGATAGTGGCTATTTTTGCCCAATTATCCTCAAAAATAAAATGGGCTAATCGGTGAAAATAAAAGACCGAAATGGCAAAGAAAATGGTTTTTAGGAGGGCAATACAAAGCCCATAGTAGCCAAAATAGTCTTGAGGTATTTCCTCTGCGATGCTAATATTTTGTTGTGTGGCGGTTTGGTAGATTTGCAAGCCTGCAACATGTAGCATAATATTAAACTTGGGACGGAAAGCACTTGTTTGCTGTTCGGTATTGGTGAAATTAGGACGACCAAAATGGTTGTCACATACAAAATTGCCTGTTTGTAGATAGTAAAAAGCAGAACGAGCCATTTCATACTCGTCTATATTTAAGCCTTCGGTGAAATTATGTTTAAATTTGCCAGTAAATTGTGTGTCCATGCGCTTTAAATCGACATTGGCATTCCAAAAACCAATCGCAGACTTCACCAATAATAAGCCAACAACAATAAGGAGAAAGTGTTGTTTTAAGTAAGTGGTTAAATAAGTTTTCATACTACTTCTTTTAGTAAGGTTAATAATGTGGGGTTTATGTGTTGCAAAGTTCGGACTATCTGCACTAAACACCAACATCATTTTTTTACCATTATTAAAACTATTTTTGCTAACTACTATTACTAATTGCTTGATTATCAGGCTATTAGTTGTTTTGAATGGACTTGTATATGTTGTTTACCTGTACCAAATAATTGTTTTGATTTTGGCAATAACGACCATTATAGTATAGGCAAGTGTTGTTGTTTTTAATAGTAGGCATATATTGTCAAATTTTATTGAGCAAACATCGTACCAAATTTGCTTGTTTAGGGCGCTAAAAATGCCTTCTATGTTGCTTTTGTGTAAGCAGAACATAAAAGGCATTGTTGTTATAGATTTGTTATGAGCCTATTGAACAATCAGACGTTGGGTTTGGGTTTGTCCTTCGGCGGTGGTCAATACGATGGTATAAACGCCACGTGGATATTGGCTGCAATCCACCACAATATTTTGTTTGCCAACCGTAGTGGCATCAAAATCGCTGCTAACCAACTGTCCTACGGCATTGTAGATAGCCAATTGTGCATGAGCCAATGTTGGAAGGTCAAATTGCACGTTGGTTGTAGTGGTGGCAGGATTTGGATAGACCGATAAGCTATTGTTGCTGTTGTCAATAGTAGGTGTGCCAACATTGGTGGGGTTATAGTTCACAAAGAAAGCTGTGGTAACGGTTTGTGGCGACACATCGACGGTTTCGGTGGTGATAGAAATGACAGGAAACGCCCAGTCGGGACGATACCAATTGTAGGTGTGTGTGACATAGTTGAGGGGGTTAGGAAAACCGGGAATGGTTTGGGTATAAGTTTCGGTGGTATGAACGCGCAACACATTTTGGACTGTTCCAAAGGGCAATATCAAAGTGCCATAGCCATCGGCACTCACCGAAACAGTACCTTGTTCGCTAACAGTGGCTCCCTGAACAGTGTAAGTGGCACTAAAATCGTCGGTGAAATTGCTGCCAAAGGTGAAAGGATAGGTCAATACTTTTTTGGGGTCGGTATAATTGACCACCACGTTCAGGACGTTGGCAATGCCTTTTTTGGTGAGCATATTGCCTGCTGTGCTAAAAAACTCGTAGCCCAACTTGGCAGAAGGTAATTGCAACCCATCGCGATAGTAGGCGGCGATGGTATTGGGGAAAGTGGCGGCGTAGGGTGTTTCGCTGGCGTTTTGGAACTCTAACTTATTGGGGGTGTTGAGCGAAAAATTGGAGAAATCCCAAGTAAGATTGGCACCACCCGCGCCCGGTGTTGCCACGCTACCAACAGGAGCAGTATATAGGTCGGCATAGCTGCCCACGAGTGGGTTTTGGTTAGCCGTGATGGTAGGAGCTTGCGCCCAAGTCATGGTTTGATAGCAGCAGCAAAAGGCTATCAGTAAGAGCATATTTTTTTTCATATCGAACAATAAATTTAGTTTAAGAATGATTACTGCCCGATAGCAAACAAAAACCATGCCTATTTTGAGCAATTGTTCAATATGTTTATTATTTTTTTTGGGAAAAGGGGAGGTGGGCTAAAAATGTTGTTGAGCAGGGGTGGTTTGGTGGACAAAAAAACGGCAAAATTTGTATTTTTTTACAAATTTTGCTGTTTGAGGTTTTAGGCAACATTTACACATCAAGATTCTGTTGTTTGTACTCTTCTTAATAGTAATAGGCAACAAAGACTATCATAGAAGTTAAATTATTAAACAAAGAGGTGCAGTGTTTCTATATCAATTGTTATGTTGCTTGTATCCAAGTCTGATTAATTTCTTTTTAATTTCTGATGCTGTTGTAAACTTTGCTTTTTTGCTTTTTCCGTCTTCCCAAGTACAATCACAACCTCCATCAAGCTTCTTACTTATTTGTTCAAGTAATTGCCATTCTAAAGCTGTGCTTGCCAATTCACGGTCAAAAACAAAAGTACCATAAAGTGTTCCCGTAACAAAATAATGTCGTTGATACCAAGAGGCAATTATTATTAACTCATTTGTTTTATCTTTGTCGGTGTTTGCGAAAAAAACACTCTCGATATGTGGGTCACCTCCTTCGGAGTCTATTGCTTCCAAAGTTGTTTTTCTATAATTGTTATTATTTAGACTTTGGACAGAATTAATGTAATTAGGCACAGGATTAGGAAATATGCCCAATAGATTCTACCTTTGCAAGATGCAAGTACAAAAATTTCTAGAAGCTGTGTCAGATATGGGTCGCTATCGTTGTCGTGTGGCG
>JAEUUX010000140.1 GCA_016787295.1 Chitinophagales bacterium | reverse complement strand
CACCCACCACGCGTCTCCACCAAACCACGATGGGTTTAGACAAAAACACGATGGGTTTTGACAAAAACACGATGGGTTTTGACAAAAACACGATGGGTTTTGACAAAAACACGATGGGTTTTGACAAAAACACGATGGGTTTTGACAAAAACACGATGGGTTTAGACAAAAACACGATGGGTTTCGGCAAAAACACGATGGGTTTCGGCAAAAACACGATGGGTTTCGGCAAAAACACGATGGGTTTTGACAAAAACACGATGGGTTTCGACAAAAACACGACGTTAAAACAAACCCTTCGGGGGTTCAAAACCCCCGAAGGGTTAAAAGCATACAAACAAAATTTCTGAAAAAGAACAATATCACACAATCATACAAAAGCCTTAGCGTTTTACAACGAAAATACCACAGCGCCAGCAATTGGAGCGACCCTGCTACGATGATGGTGCGATAGTTGGCTATCTTTTTTTGGCGAGGTCAGCACACAAAAAAACCGCTACAGCCTCAAGCTGTAGCGGTTTTTTCTTTGTTTAGTTCGTCAGATGTTCAGAACCTCCGAAGGCTTCGTTTTTTATTTTTTATTGCGGGTTAAAGAGCTATTGCACCAAGAAGCGTAAAAGTACTAAAGTGTCAAATGTTGGGACAAGTAATAAAGTTGTAGCGATTAGCCCGTTGTGGTTTTGAAAGGCAACAATCTATTATTGTTGTGGGTTATTGCCCAGAACAATAGCGTTTTACAGGAGAGTAACACAGCGGTTTATGCAACGTTTCATAGTGTTTTTTTGCGTTCTTTGCGGTTACAGAATTCTATCACGACCTTCCTTCACAGCGAACATTACAACAAAGACCCGCAAACTTCCTCAAAAAAACGGCTGTCTCTCCCCGACAGGGAAAGACAGCCGCCAAACGGTTTTTAGTATTTGTTTATGGAGATACGGTTTTTCGTTTATCCTTTGTTCAGTTTGCTATGTTTAACGCCATAACCAAAATAGATAACAAAACCGACGATTAACCAAGCAAATAGGCGCAACCAATTCTCCCAGCCGAGACCAAAAATCATGGCACCGCAAACGATAGCTCCCAACATAGGAAAGACGGGACTAAAAGGCGTTTTGAAGGATCGTGGTACATCGGGATTTGTTTTTCGCATGATAATCACCCCAATAGACACCAACACAAAGGCAAACAAAGTGCCAATGCTACACATATCGCCCACCACTTCGCCCGGAATGAAAGCCGCAAAGATGGCTACAAAACCAAACAGAATGACGTTAGATTTGTAGGGTGTGCGGAAAGTGGGGTGCAAATCGCCGAAGAAGGAAGGCAACAGCCCATCGCGCGACATGGAATAGAACACGCGTGACTGCCCCAAGAGCATGACCAAAATCACCGATGAAAAACCCGCCAAAATAGCTACAGTCACAAAAGTTGCTAACCAACTGTAGTTCTGCATATAGGTTTCGATGACATAAGCCACAGAAGCCTCTTTACCTGCAATTTGGAACTCTTTGAAGTTGGCAACACCTGTCAAGACGTGTGCAAAAAGGATATACAAGACCGTGCAAACAGCCAAGCTCACCAATATACCAATGGGCATATCGCGCCCAGGGTTTTTGGTTTCTTGTGCAGCCGTACTCACGGCATCAAAACCGATGAAGGCAAAGAATACCGTTCCTGCTCCAGCCAGAATACCCATCCAGCCTCCCACAAAATGCTTCACATGTCCGTTGGCATCGGGCGGATAGTCAAAGGCTTGCGAGATGTAAGGAGTATGGTTAGCGCCGTTGATGTATTGCCAGCCCAAAGCAATGAACAGCAACACAATTGCCACTTTGATAATCACAATAATGGCATTCACCAAAGCAGATTCTTGTATACCTTTAATAAGAATGAGGGTGAGCATTGCCAAAATGATTAAAGCGGGCAAATTCATAATGCCATGCTCGCCTGCCTGCGAAATCTGGAAAGGCGAATGACACCATGCAAAGGGAATTTCCTTAAAGCCCATCTGGTGCAACAGTTTGTTGAGGTACTCCGACCATGCCACAGCTACCGTAGCAGCTCCCAAAGCATATTCCAACACCAAATCCCAGCCGATAATCCAAGCAATAAGCTCGCCCATCGTGGCATACGAATAGGTGTAGGCACTTCCCGCAATAGGAATCATCGATGCAAATTCGGCATAGCACAAACCTGCAAAGGCACACCCAATAGCGGCAATAATAAACGAGATGGTCACGGCAGCCCCCGCACTGTCGGCGGCGGCGGCGGCGGTACGGACAAACAAACCCGCACCAATGATGGCACCAATGCCCAGCAACACCAAATTAGTGGCACCAAGATGGCGGCGTAAGGTTCCTTCTCCTTGCTCGGCACTTTCGGCAAGCAAGGCAGTTAAGTTTTTTCTGCGAAATAAATCTGCCATATATTTGCTATTTTTTTTGTAGAAAATTCTGCTATGGTCAATTGAAACGCAATAGTAGGAACTTTTTTTTGTTTTTGGTATCATTCGAGCAAAAAAATGTTGTTTTTGTGCCAACAAATAAATTTCGATACATCGAATAGCTTTTGTGATACCTCCCAACAAGACAATGATTTAGTTTTCTAACAATGAAAGAAAGCGTGTTTATTCTCCAAAATGAGCATTTTTGTAACAAAATTGTAAAATTTCGGACTTTGGGTGCTATTGTTAGATTCTTTTTTGTAGCTTTGTAGTATGTTTAACTAAAAACACTAAAATTTTTAACGAAAAGAAATCATAACCATTTATCTACCTCAAACACCATGAAAAAAATACTATATCTATACCTTATGTTGGGCATAATGATGGCGAACAATAGTTGCCACAAAAACGATATGCCGCTCTATTTGCCCGGCGATATGATACACGGCAGTCTTCATGCTTGCAGGAATGGCGACGATTGGGTAGCATCGGGCTGGGCGAAACGCATAGAAACCGACAGAAATTTTTTTTATGTCTCTGGCGCTACCTTTACTGAGTATGGAGATTTACGCGAACGTTTTGACATAACCTATATTCCGTTAAAAGAAGGCAGATATGCTATTGATGGAGATAATAGTTCTCTTTATAGTAATACAGGGCATTTGTATGCTAGTTGCTATACTGCCACTGACGATGGTGATGTTGCGGAAGATATTTACTATTTACGCAAACATCCTAAGAGTTGTGTAGAGATTACGCACTTAGATACGCTGACGAATAAAGTAGAAGGCGAGTTTGAGGTGTATTTAGAAGTAGAAGCACCCAAGCGAGGCGAGCAAAACGCTGATAAACTTTGCTTTAAACGTGGTCGGTTTTCTGTAGATATTGATTGAGTAGTTGTCTAACTTAAATAACCTAAACGCTGTAAACCCATAATAAGGTTTACAGCGTTTAGGTTTTATTAAAAGAAAAATCAAGCAGCAAAAAGGTTTAGTACAATATGGTTTTGTCTGCTATATTATGGAGAATGGCGCTTGTTAAACACAATTGGCACAATATTTGGAGAAAACTTGCATAGTAATTATTCCGTATTAAAACTTCCAATCTACTTTTTTATACTATGGAACGTATTTTTTCGTATGCAAGTTGCTGTTTGCTCTTGTGTTTTTATTTTCTCCAAACATCTTGTACTCCCGAACCTCCTACGAGCAATCAAGTTTCGACCGACCAATATAGCGCCGATGTTGCCAATGAATGGTATGCCAAAGCTATAGAAGTCACGCCACATACATCGGGTTTTACCGCCAACGTTAGCGCCCGTGCTATGGGTTATATGGGTTTGGCGCTCTACGAGTCGGTGGTCAATGGCATGGAGGGCTATCGTTCGTTGAGCGGTAGTCTCGATGGTTTTGTTCTCAATACAAGTTACATCGACCAAGACCTATATACTTACCACTGGGGCGCTGCTGCCAATAGCGCCATGGCATCTATGCTCAAAAACCTCTATCCCAATATGCCCGCCGCCGATTTGGAAAGCGTCGATGAATTGGAGCAAAGTTGGAAAGAAAAATTTGCTCAAGAAACAGACCTTGCCACCCTGACCCGCTCTGTCAATATTGGCAGACAAATTGCGGAGGCAGTGTTTGAATGGTCAAGCACCGATGGCGGACACGAAGCCTATCTTTATCCAACGGCGCCCAATTTTGTGCCTGTTGCAGGGCCAGGACGCTGGACACCACCCACCAGCGTCAAACCTTTGCACCCTTATTGGGGTAATAACCGTCCTTTTTGGGCAGTTAATGTAACAAGTTCGCAACCTGCTCCGCCCAAAAGCTATTCAGAACAAATGACTTCGCCTTTTTATTTCCAAGCCAAAGAGGTCTACAATGTTGGCAACGCTTTGACCGATGAACAAAAAACAATTGCGCACTATTGGGCAGATGACTTGGGAACGATGACCACTGCGGGACACTTGACCAACGTTTTGCGCCAAATCTTGATACAAGAAAAAGCCAATTTAGCCGCCGCCGCCGAAGCCTACGCTAAATTGGGTATGGGTATGAACGATGCTTTGATTGCTTGCTGGAAATGCAAATACGAAAACAGCCTTATGCGTCCCGCTCCCTATATCCAAAGCCACATCAATGCCAATTGGCAGCCTATTGTTGCCGCTCCTGCCACACCCGAATATACGTCGGAACATGGCGCACAAGCGGGCGTATTGAGCAAAGTCTTGACACAATTTTTTGGGGACAACTATGCCTTTAATGACACTACCTACGATAGTGCGGAGACCGCTTTTGACGGCTCGTTGCGCTACTACATTTCCTTTGACGATTTGGCAAACGAAGCGGCTTTTTCGCGCCTTTACGGTGGTGTGCATTTTCGCGATGCCGTAATGATTGGTTTGGCACAAGGCAAAATTGTGGGTAGCAATGTTAATGCGATGCCTTTTTTAGAAAATAATTAGTCTCGCAACAACAACCCCAATATAATGACCTCAATTATTGCCCAAAAAGACGGCATTTGGCAGGAATCGTCCCGAAAAAGCGTTAAAAATCCTAAAAAATGGAATTTTGCAACTATTTTTTTCAATTTTATACCACTTTGTCAAGTAACTTCCGTATCTTTGTACCGTCTAAAAGACATAAAGTAAACAATTAAACACAATTCAAAAATACAATGAAAAATTTCTTAAGTATTTTCGCCGTTGTAGTAGCCATGTTATTCACAACAGCTACTTTTGCTCAATGTTCTAAATCTCAAGCGGGAGCTGCTTGCTGCAAAGATAAAAACAAAGCACAAGCTGCTACTAACCCCGTCCAAATCGTTCCTGCCAGCACTACTGCTGCCACAGGTGACAATACCACCAAAGCGGGTGCTTGTGGCAAACAAACTGGAGCTTGCTGCAAAGACAAAGCAGGAGCTAAAAGTGCCGCTGCTTGCCAAGGTCATGCAACTGCTGCAACAGCTACCGAAGGCAAAACTTGCCAAGGTCATGCCGACGCTGCAACATGTTCTAAAGACAAAAAATCGGCTGCTAAAGCTAAAGGCAAAAAAATGCGTGCCGAAAAATTGGTGTTGAACAATACTACCACTAAACCAACAACAGCTACCCAAGCTACTCCACAACGCTAGTATCTTCTCTTCATAATTCAATAACCTCCCACCTATTTTAAATATAGTGTGGGAGGTTTTGTTGTCTATAGACTCGCACAAGGCTTTTTATAGGTAATAAACGTGTTGTTGTACACAATTTCATAGAAAAACCTTATCTTTGCGCCAATAAATTAACCTAATTCTGTAGAGACAAAGGTTTGTATCCTATATCTTAGACAAAATACTATAAGATGCAAACACCATAGTTTTTAATCCAAAACAAAAATATGACCCAGCTTCGTTACAATATCGTAGAAGATTTGCGTTGGCGCGGACAAATCCAAGACATGACTCCCGGCGTAGAAGAACAGCTAAACAAAGAAAGTACATCGGTCTACATCGGGTTTGACCCTACTGCCGACTCTCTGCACGTGGGCAGTTTGGCGCAAATTGTTTTGCTCAAACGCCTGCAATTGGCAGGACACAAACCGTTTGCCCTTGTGGGAGGTGCAACAGGCATGGTGGGCGACCCTTCGGGCAAATCAGAAGAACGAAATTTGCTCGACGAAACCATTCTACAACACAACTTAGATTGTTTGAAAAAACAGTTGGCACAATTCCTCGACTTCGAAGGCAATGCTGCTAATAGCGCCGAATTGGTCAATAACTATGAGTGGTTCAAAGATTTTAATATCTTGGAATTTTTGCGCGATGTGGGCAAATACCTAACCGTCAACTATATGTTGTCAAAAGATTCGGTCAAAAACCGCCTTGAGCGCGAATCAGGCATTTCGTTCACCGAATTTACTTACCAACTCATTCAAGGTTACGATTTTTATTGGCTCTATGCCAACAAAGGCGTGAAGGTTCAGATGGGCGGCTCCGACCAATGGGGCAATATTGTCACAGGTACGGAATTGGTGGGTAGAAAAACCGGTGGCAAAGCCTACGCCATCACCATTCCATTGGTCATGAAATCTGATGGCACGAAATTTGGCAAAACTGCCTCGGGTAATGTTTGGTTAGATGCCCGCCTTACTTCGCCCTACCAATTCTACCAATTTTGGCTCAACCAAACAGACGAAGATGCTGCCAAATATGTACGTTATTTCACCTTTTTGCCGCATGATGTGGTAGAAAATTTGGAAAAACAACATGCCGAAGCACCACATTTGCGCCTATTGCAAAAAACATTGGCACAAGAATTGACAGTTTGGGTACACGGTCAGCAAGAGTATGACCAAGCCGTGCAAGCCTCCGAAATTTTGTTTGGCAAAGCGAACGTCGAAATGTTGCGCCAATTACCCGAAGCCACTTTGTTGGACGTAATGAGTGGTGTTCCTAAATATAGCATTCCCGCCGATGAATGGAACGCAGGTATTAACATTGTGAGTTTGTTGAGCGAAAAAACCGACATTCTTCCCTCCAAAACCGAAACCCGCAAAGCCTTGCAAAGCAATAGCATTAGCCTAAACCAGACCAAAATTGTCGATGCCAACCACCTTGTTAGCTCCGCCGATTTATTGAACGATAAATATCTTTTGGTACAAAAAGGCAAAAAAAATTACTACCTTATCGGTCGCGACTAATCTTTGAGCTATTGGGGAAGTCTTAATACCGCGAAAACCTATTTCTATCTCTGTAAAATGACGAACAATATGCGTACTTTATTAACTGTCATCTTAGCGCTCGGCTTTTCTATTAGCACTTGGGCGCAAACTGCCTTAGCTTTTAACAAATATTGGGTACAGTTTAAGGATAAAAACAATTCACCTTATAGTTTATCTAATCCTCAATCTTTCTTGTCGGAACGTGCTTTGGCTCGCCGCACCGCATATAATATTGCGCTCACTAACCAAGACCTTCCCGTTTCACCTGTTTATGTACAAGGCATACAGAATACAGGAGCAATAGTCTTGTATAGTTCCAAATGGTTGAATGGCGTGGTGGTGCAGGTCAGCGATTCTGTCCAATTGCAGGCTATTGATGGGCTGCCTTTTGTGAGCGAGAAAAAAGCTGTTGCTTTGTCGCGCCGCAAAAATAACCAGATTAAGAATTTAATGTCCCCAAACAATACACGTATAAGTGTAGTCTTGCAAAACGAAGAGAAACAGCGTGCTTGGGGAGGTGATGTATATTATGGTACAGCTTTTAACCAAATCAATATGCTCAATGGCGACCATCTTCACGCTTTTGGGTATCAAGGAGAAGGCATGTTGGTAGCTGTTTTAGATGCAGGTTTTGACAATGTAGACAATAATCCTGCTTTTGAGACCTTGCGCAACGAAGGACGTTTGTTGGGCGGGCGCGACTTTACCGATGGAGACAGTTATGTGTACGAAGGTAGTTCGCATGGCTCAAATGTGTTGTCGATTATGGCAGCCGAGATACCGGGAACTTTTGTGGGGTCTGCTCCCAAAGCACAATATTACCTTATCAGAACGGAATATGCAGCCAGCGAAACCTTGATAGAAGAGTATAATTGGGTGGCAGGTGCCGAATTGGCAGACAGCCTCGGTGTCGATGTCATTAATTCATCTTTGGGCTATACGACTTTTGATTTTGAACAAATGAACCATACCTACGAAGACCTCGATGGTGACAAAACCGTATGTACGCGCGGGGCGGATATTGCCGCTGCCAAAGGGATTTTGGTGGTAATTAGTGCAGGCAATTCAGGAGAACAACCTTGGCACCACATTAGCGCTCCTTCTGATGCCGATAGTATCTTAACTATTGGAGCAACAGATTCGTTGGGTATTCATGCGGGTTTTAGCGGCTATGGTCCGTCTGCCGATGGGCGCGTGAAGCCCAACATCGTCGGACAAGGCGAAATGACTGCCTACGTCAATACTAGTGGTAACACTACTGCGGGCAATGGTACATCTTATTCATCGCCTTTGTTAGCCGGCTTGGTGACTTGTTTGTGGCAAGCCGACCGCAGCAAAAACAATATGGAAATCATTCAAGCCGTAGAGCGCAGCGCCTCGCAATATGATAATCCCGACGATGCTATGGGCTATGGTTTGCCCGATTTTCATGTAGCTATGGCAGATTTGGGTGTGTATATCGATAAGATAGAAAGCAACCCCAACCGTAGTTTTTTATACCCAAATCCTTTCAATACGGAGTTGAATGTCTATTATTATGCCACCGCCAATACGAATGTGTCTATACAATTGCTCGATACATCGGGTAAGATTTTGCAAGCCCAACAGCAGTATGTCACCGAAGGCACACCTTACCGTTTTTTGTTAGATGCTTGGCAAAACTATCCCAAGGGAATATATTTGGTAAAAATCATCGATGGCGACAATCAACAATTGTTGCAAGCGATTAAGATGGCAGATTAAAACGGTTGCTATAAAAAAAACAACTTCGCCCTTTTCTCTGTGCAGAAAGGGCGAAGTTGTTTTTTACCAAGGCAGCAAATAAACAGGATTTGGACAATTTTGCAAATACCATTCGCGCTCCGAGTAGCGACAGACCCCCGGATAATCACCACAATAATCGCCAATGTCTGCGATGATTTGGAAATGCAAGTGTGGCGACCAATTGCCATTTTCTTCGATGGTTCCGAAATGCGCGAAAAGTTGCCCTTGTTCTACAGACATATCCACAACAAGTCTGTCCAAATCGGTGCGAGCCAAGTGTCCATACAAAGTATAAAATACTTCGCCCGAAAGTGTATGCTTGAGGATAATTGTTGCACCATAATCGCCCAAAGCTGGGTTGTCTGCAAAGCTATGGATTTTGCCTGCTATGGGTGCAAAAACAGGGGTGCCCGCTTCGCCAAAAATATCGCAACCAATGTGGAAACGGCGTGCTTCGGCTTCGCCATCAAACAAGGAACTCCGTCCATAAATGGCACGCAACACACCATAACCACCTGCACCATATCGAGCATTTTGTTGGCGGAGATATTGTGAAATACAATGTTCCATTGTGTATGGGTTGCTTAGGTCTTGGTCGGCAAACAGAGATTCGTTCGCTGCAAAATGTAGTTCAACAATTTTGTCATATTGTTGCTCAAAAGGCACAATTGGCGCAACATTGTTTTGCTGTGCCGCTAAAATAGCTAATAACTTGGACACTAAACAGATAAATTAGAATAAAAAGAAAGGGCAAAGGTAGAACTTTTTTGGCGAATGCTAAATTATAGGCACATAAATATCGTATTTGCCAAAATATTCCGTACCTTTGCGGCGGAAAATTGGCTGCAATGGTAGCAAGTAATTTTGTTGTTCGCCTATTCGTAGCCAATGCAAAAACTGTGAAAGTAGCATTGGTATGTATGAAAACCCTCAAAGTAATGCAATGACGGAAATATTGATTTTACAGGAAAGGATAAAAACTCTATTCTTGTTGGCGAAAGCGATGTTAGGGAATTTAAATCTGCGTTGGAGGGAAAGCCTGATAACAAAAAACCACGTCTTGCCAAAAAAATATGCGAGGATATTACAGAAGATTTGGTGGCATTTGCTAATACTGACGGAGGCGAAATAATAATCGGTGTGGAAGATGATACCACTATAACAGGTGTGCCACATTCGGACGAAGATATTGAAATGATGCTCAATGCTCCCCAAACACACATTTTTGAAGGACAACAACTGCCAATTGTTTACAAATTAAAAACCGTTATTGAAGGAAAGATTATTTTGTTTTTTTCAGGTGGACAAAGGTAGTTCCGAAATATATCAGCTTCGTGATGGCAGGGTAATGCGTCGCAATGAAAAACGTCAGACAGTACCCGCTAATGTTAAAAAACTGCAATTTGACCAACAAGAGATCAATTCAAGAGTTTATGACAGGCAGTTTGTTGATGGCGCGACAGTAGCAGACTTAGATTTTCCTTTACTGCAATCCTTGGCAGATAACTATCTGAAAGGTTATACTGTTGAAAGATATTTGCAGCATTTAGGATTGGCACAATATGCTACTAATGGACTTCGCCTTACCAAAGCAGCCGTATTATTGTTCGCCAAAGACATTCAAAGATGGCACCCGCGTTGTCAAATACGCTATATTAAAATAGCAGGAACAGCATTGTTATCGGGCGAACAATACAATGTAATTAGTGATGAGTCTGTGCAAGGCAATATCTATGAGTTGATATTCAAATCATGGGAAACGATGCGCCCATACTTAGCATCGCAAACAATTTTTACTGCAAACGCCCAATTTGAACAAAAATTTATTTATCCCGAAGATGCGTGTAGAGAAGCCCTTGTCAATGCTATAGCTCACAGAGATTATGCAGTAGAAGGACGCGGTATTGAGGTGCATATTTATAATGACCGAATGGAAATTAAAAGTCCTGGTGCCCTGCTTTCTACGCTCACAGTACAAGACTTAGAAGCATTGGACAATCGCCACGATTCACGAAACGCCAAAATAGCAGCTACTTTAAAAATAAATAAAGTAATGCGTGAAATGGGCGAGGGCATGAAGCGTATCTTTACATTGATGCAACAAAACGAACTCCAAAAACCTAAATTGTATTCCAATACGGTTTGGTTCACAGTAACATTGTTCAATAAATCGGTGTTTACGCCCATACAAGAGGAGTTTTTGCGGCTGTTTAGTGATTTTGAATTAAGTCCCATTCAAAAACGAATTATTATTGCAGGCATGAACGATAAAGAATTGTCGCCTGCTGATATTTATTCGGCTATGAACACCAACGACCGAGATACTTATGACAAAGAAGTTACGTATCTAAGAAACCTTGATTTACTCAAACAAATTAGAACAAACCCTCAAGCCTCTATACTTTCAAAACAGAATAACATAAGCAAACAAAAGATTGGACGTTATAAAGTAGTTATACCTCCCAAATAACAAAATGCAAAAACAAAGCATTTTAATGGTTTTATTTGGAGAGTTGTTTTTGTAATTACAACATTGATAAATTTTCTATTGACATAACAATAAACATACTACAGCCAATTTGGGCAATGCTCATTTGCTGGTACTATTATTTTTTTACATTTTTAAAAGCAGATAATGAATATCGCAGAAAAAACCGTTGTATCCATTACCTACACCTTGCGCGATGGTAGTGCAACGGGAGAGGTTATCGAAGTGGTGAACCACCACGAGCCATTTCTATTTTTATTTGGAGCAGGACAATTGTTGCCTCAATTCGAAGAACAATTGATGGGTCTCAAAGTAGGCGATTCTTTTGAATTTTTGTTAGAAGGAGACGAAGCTTATGGTCCTTACCAAGAAGACGCAATAGTTGCTTTGCCTTTGAATACTTTTATGGTAGACGGCTCGCTTGATATGGAAATGTTGCAAGTGGGTAATATGTTACCTATGCAAAACGCCGACGGCGAATACTTCGAAGGTGTCATTGCGGCTGTTGATGACAATAGTGTAACAATGGATTTCAATCATCCAATGGCGGGTGTCGACCTTCATTTCAAAGGTAGTGTAGTGGATGTGCGTCCTGCTAGCCTCGAAGAACTCGCACATGGTCATGCTCACGGTCCTGGCGGACATCACCACCATTAAGACGTGTCAAATTCATAACCCTATAAAAATGCTGCCTTTCTATAGGTGGCATTTTTTGTTTTTACCGATTATTTACACCAATTCAGGACATAATTTGGTGTAACCACAAAAAAACGCTAATTTTGTGCTACTAATCAACTTAAAACAAACGAATAATGAAACAATTGTTTACCTTTCTATTGTGTTTGCTCTCTTTTGTTGTCCAAAGTCAGGAGATTGAAAAAGACCCTGCCAAGCGCGACCCCAACAAATACTATCTCAAAGATGGTCTGGAAATCGGTAATAAAGCCGATATTATAAAGGCTTGTGCCGAAGGAGCTAAGACATCAGCCCAAGCCGAAGGCATAGAAGACGTGCAAGCTATGTGTGAATGCGTTTTTGAGGTAATTACCGAAAATCTAACTATGGTCGATATGCTGCAAATTATTGTGGAAGAAGAACCTGATTATAGCAAAGCCATAGCAATGTTGCCGCCCGATGCTAAAGTGCAATTGATGCAATGCTATATGAGTAACAATACACTGTTCGGTAATTCGGCAGAAAACACGACAGCAAAAAAACAAAACGATGACAGTAGTAGTAATATGTTGACTTCTTTTAGAGAAGAATATATGACAAGTTGTATCGGAGCCATGAAAAAAGAAATCGCCGAAGGTAATCTCGAAATTTCGGAAGAAGCTGGCGTAAGTTATTGTAATTGTACTTTTGAGAAAATAATAGAAAAAAACTTATCCTTTAGCGATCTTAGCCAATTAGAAGACCAAAATTCTATCGTGTTCAACGAAGTTATTGTGCCTTGCGCGACGCTCTTTCTCGTAGGAGATAATAGCTTGGCGAGTGGCGATGATAATGAAACGGAATTGTCTATCAAAAGTACTATCACAGGACCCAAAGAAGAAAATATCCCTATTATGATGGTAGGAAAAGTTGGGCGCGTAAAATTGAAAATAGGGGACAAGGAGCGCTATTTTCTTATCGATTCGGGGGCGAGTAGTGTGATGATTGATTCCAAATTGGAACGACAGTTGTTGTTAGATGAATTTATCTACTCCGAAGACTATCTTAGCGACCGCACCTATACTTTGGCAGACGGCACATCGGTCACTTGCCATCGGTTCATATTGCCCGAACTACAATTGGGTAATTATGTGGTCAATGACGTGGAAGTGGCAGTAGTAGAAAACGCAAAAACAGACCTTTTGTTGGGACAATCTTTTCTCAACCAATTTTCGCGCTGGTCTATCAACAATAAAACCAACGAACTGCATTTGGAGAAATAACTCCCATAAACAATAAATTTCTTATCCCAGATGAAGCAATATTATTTTTTGGTGGGTTTGTTGTTAAGCATTGGTTGGTGGAGTTGTTCGTCTCAGATGTCGCGGAACTCCCACAACAAAGGTAGTGTAGAAGAATTGTTGCGCTATATGGAAGGTTCATACAATACCCTTGCCCAATCTCAAAGAGACACCAACTATTTCCATATTAGTCTCGAAATGCACCGTATTTGGCAAAAACGCTCCGATGGACATTGGTTGTACGTTGAACAAGCTATGGCGGGCAAATTAGACAAACCATATAGACAGCGAATCTATCGAGTGGCAGTTGCCGAAAAAGGTTTTGTCAGCGAAGTATATGAACTCAAAACACCACAACGTTACATTCAACAATACAAAAATCCCATAGCTTTTGCACAATTGACTCCCGATTCGTTGGTGCAGCGCAAAGGTTGTGAGGTATGGCTGCACAAAGAAGGAGATAAATATGTTGGCGAAACCCATCTGGGCAGTTGCGAAAGTAGTTTGCGTGGTGCAAAATACGCTACTTCGCAAGTAACCATCTCTGCCCAACAGTTGGAAAGTTGGGATAGGGGTTTTGACGAAAAAAAACAACAAGTATGGGGAGCTACAGCAGGACCTTATCTTTTCGTAAAACAATAATTTGCACAAAATAAAGTTGTTATAACAAAAAATAATCCTAAAAACACACTAATTTCACCACAAAAACGTTATCATTACCAAATTATCTCCAACAAAAACCATCAAAACTAAGCATTGTATATGAACATGTCGATGAAATCCTTTGTGGGTTTATTGCCTTTGTTTTTCCTATTTCTATTACCTGCCTGCACCAACGAAACAAGCGATTTTGTGCCACCCAAACCATCAGTATCACACATCAAAACCGACCTGAAAATACAGCGTTTTGAGAAAGATTTATTTGCCATCGATACGAACCAAGCAGCGCCCGCCATGGCTGCCTTAGCACAAAAATATCCCGAATTTTACCCGCTTTTTGTAGGACAAATCATGGGGTTTGGCGCACCCAACACGCCCAAACAAACCGAAAACCTATTGCATTTTCTCAAAGACCCCGATATGCGCCATTTGTATGATACAGTGCAACGCGTTTTCCCCAACTTAGAAGCGGTGGGACGGGATTTTAACCATGCTTTTCAGTATTCGCGCTACTATTTGCCCAAACAAACTTACCCACAATTGATTAGCCACATTTCTGCTTTTGGTCCTGCTTCGTTCACCTTGACCGATTCTATTTTGGCATTCAATTTGGACATGTTTTTGGGCGAAAACTTTCCCTATTATCGTTCTATCGGAGACCAAATGCCTTATTATATTCGTCGCCGCTGCGAACCCGCCTACCTTGTTCCCAACACCATGAAAGCCTACATCAATGGGATTTATGGTACTGATAATCCACCCAACAAATTGTTAGACCAAATGATTTTGGAGGGGAAAATGCTCTATTACTTAGACCTCGTTTTGCCCGACACACCCGATAGCTTGAAAATTGGTTATACCCAAAAACAGGTGGAATGGTGTCAACACAACGAGCCACAAATCTGGGCATTTTTGACCGAAAAAGATTTGTTGTTTAGTACCCAAGCGCGCGAATTTCGCAAAATGCTCAACGAAGCACCAACCACTTCGGGTATGCCGCCCGAATCGCCCGGACGCGTGGGTGTCTGGGTAGGTTGGCAGATTATTCGTCGTTTGATGAGTCAAAACCCCGACCTTACGTTTGAACAATTAATGAGCATGAACGATGCACAAAAACTGTTGCAGATGAGCAAATACAAACCCAAATAGGCACGCCAAACTTTAAAATCCGTTAAAGAGTCAAAAAAAACTGTTAAAAAGGCGAGTTTAGTTAGACGGTTTTTGTTTGTTTGCTGTTTTTTCTATACCTTTGTGGGCAGCTATGGTATGCAGCTAATTAAGTTGCTTAAACCTAACAACGATTTTTTTACACCATAATAATAAGTTATCTATTTATGTCAAACATCAAAATTTTGTGGGCAGATGACGAAATTGATTTGTTGAAGCCCCAAATTATGTTTCTTCAAACCAAAGGCTATGACGTGACTGCGGTGAGCAACGGACACGATGCCATTGAACAAGCGCGCGAGCAGTCTTTCGATGTTGTGTTCTTAGACGAATCGATGCCCGGTATCACGGGCTTAGAAACTTTGCCACGCATCAAAGCCATTAACAACAATTTGCCTGTGGTGATGATTACCAAAAACGAAGCCGAAAACGTGATGGAATCTGCCATTGGTGCTCAAATTACCGACTATTTGATAAAACCTGTTAATCCCAATCAGGTGTTGTTGACCCTCAAAAAAATTATCGACTCACAACGCTTGGTGTCGGCTGCTACGACTTCGAAGTATCAACAAGAGTTCATGAAAATTTTTGCTGATATACAATCCACCTCCGATTATCACGAATGGATAGAGTTGTACAAAAAATTGGTGTATTGGGAGTTGGAATTGGAGAGCAACCAAGCCATAGAAATGCGCGAAGTTTTGGCGAACCAAAAAGCCGATGCCAATACCGAATTTTGCAAATTTATTGTCAAAAATTACGCCGACTGGATTCAGGGCAAACAAAAAGCGCCTACCATGTCGCATACCTTGTTTCGCAATAAAATTTTCCCAAAATTAGAAGCCAACGTACCTAATTTTGTTATTGTGATAGACAATTTGCGCTTCGACCAGTGGAAAATTATACAACCTATTATATCAGAATGTTTTCGGTTTTTGCAGGAAGACACTTTTTTCAGCATTTTGCCCACATCTACTCACTATAGCCGCAATGCGATTTTTGCGGGTTTAATGCCGTTGGATATTGAAAAACGCTTTCCTCATTTATGGAAAAACGATGTTGACGAAGGTGGAAAAAACCTGTATGAAGACGATTTTCTTGCCGACCAATTGCGTCGAACCGGTAACGATATGAAGTATAAGTACATCAAAATTACGAACAACAACGATGGCAACAGTCTGGTGGACAATATCACCAATTTGTTGACCAACCAGTTAAATGTTATTGTCTATAATTTTGTGGATATGCTTTCACATGCTCGCACCGAGATGGAAGTGCTGAAGGAACTGGCAAGTGACGAAGCCGCTTATCGGTCTATTACCCGTTCTTGGTTTTTGCACTCACCTTTGTGGCAGGCTTTGCGCCGTTTAGAAGACCGAAAAATCAACCTTATTTTCACGACCGACCACGGTACAGTGCGCGTACAGCGCCCCTCAAAAGTGGTAGGTGACCGCGAAACAACTTCTAATTTGCGCTACAAACATGGCAGAAATTTGCAGTACAACAACAAAGAGGTGTTGGAGTTCCGTCGTCCTTCTGATGTCAAACTGCCCACGCCCAACGTGAGTTCAACTTTTATTTTTGCAAAGGAAGACACCTTTTTTGCTTATCCCAACAATTATAACTACTATGTCAATTATTTCCGCAATACTTTCCAGCATGGAGGTATTTCATTAGAGGAAATTATTGTTCCTATAGCACATTTTAGTAGCAAATAAAAACGAAAAACGGTCTACTCCCATCGGGAATAGACCGTTTTATTGCTGTAGGTTGATGAAAGAAGTGAGCTTATTTAATTTTATGTTTCTTTTTGATGTCTTCCAAAGTTGGCAGATGATTCCAATGCCATTTGTCGAGAATCAAAGCATCTTTGACCAACACCACGCCGGGATTTGAGCGCATAATCGTTTTGACAGGAGTTGCGTCCAAGACATTAAATTGGTACAGAGTATCGGCTTTAGCATTGATTTGTTCGGGCGAGAGGTTAGAAACACCCATCACTTGCCAACCAGCTTCGCGAGCTTGTTTAGCAAGGGCATTGATAGCCACAAAGCCTTCGGCGGTGGGTTCGTAGTGTGTTGTTTGATATGCCAAAATCCACAACTTATAACCCGGCATAGCCAAGATAGAGTCAGTGATTTCTACTCCTTGTGCATTGTTAATAATAAGGTCTTTCATTTTGGGCAATTCTGGTTCGCGAAAAGTCACCGATTTGGTTTTATCTTTGTCGATTTCCCAATTTTTGTCCTCCCAAAGTTTTTGTGCCATATATTCTTTGGAGTCTATCTCTTTGCTTTCGCCTGTCGATTTGTTGTTGAGTGTATAGTAAGTCCGTACATCGCCTTCGTCTAAACCTTCTGTCGAGCGTCCTTGGTTCATGTCAGCTCCAGCTTTGTAGGCTCTGAAATCTACCACAGGCAAATCCCACACATTGCGCATATCGAACCACAATGCCCACAAGGTGGCTGCCACCAAAATACCTATGCCCAAGCGTTGGTTAAAAATAGGCGTTAAGTATTTTCTGAACAGAATGAGGAAAAGGGTTAAAAACGAAAGTAGTACATCTTTGCCAAATGTTTGGATAGGTTTTAACTTCATAAAATCGCCAAAACAACCACAATCGGTCACTTTTCCAGTATAAGCGGAGTAACCTGTGAGGATAGTAAAAAAGCCAATCAACACCACATAACCCCACAAAGTTATATTTCGGAGCGTACCTAACAACAAAGATACACCCAAAAATATCTCAAATACAATCATGGCAATAGCTATGGGTAAGGCAAAACCTGCCAAAAACTCCCAAAAACCCGATAAAAATGGAATAGCTTCGCTAAATACTTCGAAATACTCTTCCATCTTAAAACCTGTTCCCATCGGGTCAATGGCTTTTACTACACCCGAAAAGATGAAAAATGCCCCAACGGCAAAACGAATTAGTTGATAGATATACTTCATAAAGAACTTGATATTACTATGAATGGTTTTGGTCTATAAAATAGAGTTGGATAAGTGCAAATAAGGCATAGTTGGCGATGTCTTGATAGTTGGCATCAACACCTTCCGAAACCAATGTTTGACCACTATTGTTTTCTATTTGTTTGGTGCGCAACAATTTCATTAAAATTAAATCGGTATAGGAACTCACCCGCATCCAACGCCAAGCGTCGCCATAGTCCGTATTTTTTTGAATCATCAATTGGCGTGTTTGAGCCGCAACCGCTTCGTATAATGACAGAACCTCTTGGGCAGACAAAAAAAGCTGCACTTCTTCGCTAACAGGATATTGCAGTTGTATAAGCGCCATAAAAGCATAGTTGACAATGCCAATAAATTCGGGTTCTATGCCCTCGGCTACAGCAGATGTGCCAGCCAATTCGATGTTCCTGATGCGTTGTGCTTTGATGTAAAGTTGGTCGGTGAGTGACGAAGGGCGCAGGATTCGCCAAGCAGTGCCATAATCGGTGTTTTTTTGCACAAATAGTTGCTGACAGCGTTGCAAGGCTTGGTCGTAATAATACACGGTTTCGGACATAAAAATAGATGGACTATAGCCGTTTTACGCGGCAAAGGTAAGGTTTTTTGAGAACGAAATAATGGTTTTCTAACTATTTTAACACAACATTAACAATACCTATTGTTTTAAGATACAGGAGGTGGTGAAGGTTCAGAAGACAAAGAGTTGTCAGATGCAAGTCCGATTTCCTTTTCGTATTCATGTAACTTCAATAACATACGCTCGAATTTTTCTTCTGCCTTTTTGTTTTTGCGCGCCTCAATCAACTCCTCTATAACATGGTATACAGCAGGGCAAACGGCACTATTGTTGGCGTGCATATAGCGACTATTGGCAAAATCGGAACTGTCGGTGTGTGGATATTGGCGACACGATTCAGGACGATGTTCATATACTGTACACAATTGGTCTTTGCCCAAAAAAGGACAAGGCTTGCTTCGAGCCTCATAAATCGATTCGGTAGGGTCCCATTTGAGATACTGCTCAATCAAGGAGTCGGTAGTAAGACCCAAACTTTGTGCAAAATCATTGATTTCGTATGGGCGAAAAGCAGGTCCGATTTTATAGCAACAATTAGCACAACGTTTACAGTCAATAGCCGCAAAAACTTTGTTATGGGCTTTCGAAGCTGTAGCATCGACCCATGTAGCAGGTTCGTTTTTTAGATGCCACAACTGTTGCCACTGATATTTTTCGCGCTTATCGCGTTCTGCCACCCATTGGCGCACCAATTCGACATGTCGGTCTTTTTTAGTTGGCATTGGAGTCTATTATAATAAGAATATAAAAATTACTCTTTGATATTGTATTCTTTGATTTTACGATACAAAGTGCGCTCCGAAATACCCAAGTCCAAAGCCGCATCTTTGCGACGATGACGGTGTTTTGCCAAAGCTTTCTCTATCAGTTCCTTCTCGCGCTCGGCAATAGCTAAGGATTCCTCAACTTCTTCAGCATGATAATCGTCGGTCAAAAAACCATTGTTGTTCACCACCAAAGGCGTGTCCGATTTATAGGTTTTGATAGTACCATAGTCGCTGTTTCCGCTTGCCGTAGGCATTTGCAGGCGATTGCTCGCAGCCACCACATTAGCAGGATTCATATTGCCACCCATCATCTGGAAAAAAAGCTGTTTGAGTTCCATCATATCTTCACGCATATCAAACAACAATTTGTATAGCAATTCTCTATCCGAAAAATTGCTATTGTTGGCACTATTACCTCCCTGATTACCCACAAAAGAAGGTAATTGTTGGACAGACAATTGTGGTAGATAACGCAACAAATCGTGGGCAGAAATATTTCTTTCTATCGATAAAACAGACAATTGCTCTGCCATATTTTTGAGTTCGCGAATATTTCCCGGAAAACTATAGTTGAGCAATACCTCACGCGCATCGTTTTCCAAACTGATATTTTGAATGCGATGTTTTTCAGCAAAATCGGAGGTGAATTTTCGAAACAACAAATAAGCATCTTCTTTTCGCTCGCGCAAAGGTGGAATGTAGATAGGCACAGTATTGAGGCGATAATACAAATCCTCTCTAAATTTGCCTTGTTTCACCGCATCACCCAAATTGACATTTGTAGCCGCAATCACCCGAACATCGGTGCGCAAAGCCTTCGAAGAACCAACACGAATAAACTCGCCTGTCTCCAAAACGCGCAACAAACGAGCTTGTGTGCTTAGTGGCATTTCACCCACTTCGTCCAAGAAAATAGTGCCGCCATTGGCAACCTCAAAATAACCTTTTCGCATATCGGAGGCTCCTGTAAAAGAACCTTTTTCATGTCCAAATAATTCAGAATCTATAGTGCCTTCGGGAATAGCACCACAATTGACTGCAATCAAGGTGGCATGTTTGCGAGCGCTCAAACCATGAATAATTTGTGAAAAAACTTCTTTGCCTACGCCGCTTTCGCCCAAAATTAAAACCGTTAAATCGGTAGGAGCTACGCGTACTGCCACGCTCAAAGCATTGTTCAACCCCGCCGAATTGCCTATAATCCCAAATCGTTGTTTGACAGTTTGTATATCCATGGAGGAATTAATTATTTTTTTGGCAAAGGTACTACAATTTCCTGACATTGTGTCATGTTTCAATAATTTTCTACCTAAATCACCCAAATAATGTTATCAATGATACTTTTTTAAAAAAAAAATGACCATAAAAGCAACAAATAAGCACAGTCTCTCGTATCATTAAAGGTAGTAATGAACTAAACAGTAGGACTTTTGTAATAGTATTGTAAAATTTTAACAAAAAAATACTACTTGAACGCTACGCTATTGGATAATCCAAAAAAACACCTTACATTTGCACCCACGAAAGCCCAATATACCTTGCACAAAATAAAAAAAATAATAGTCTAACATTAAAACGTTTAATTACCAGCATCTATGAAAAAGTTAACACTGGTTGCTTTCTCTCTTTTCTGTTCGTTGGCTGCAATGGCACAACGTAATTGTGGTTCAATGGACAACCTCAATAATCAATTGCTTCAAGATCCTGCGATGCAAGATCGCATGGAACAAATCGAACAACACACACAAAATTATGCAGCTCACCATCAGCATGGCGAACGCGTAGTGGTAACAATTCCCGTTGTATTTCACATCATTCACAATGGTGACGCAGTAGGTAGCGGCGAAAACATTTCTGATACCTACATCATGGCACAGTTAGATCAATTGAACAAAGATTATCGCAAATTGAACAGTGATGTTAGCTTAGTACCTTCTGTTTTTGCAGGTTTAGCAGCTGACGCTGAAATTCAATTCTGTTTGGCACAACGCAAACCCGATGGAACGGCTACTACAGGTATTAACCGTGTTAATATGGGACAAGCAAGTTGGGCACAAAACCAAATTGAAAGCACCCTTAAACCACAAACTATCTGGGACAGAAATAAATACTTAAACGTTTGGAGTTGTATATTTGGCGGAAGTAGCGCAAACCTTTTAGGTTATGCACAATTCCCCGGTGGCACAGCTAATACCGATGGTGTTATTTGTACTTATACTTCTTTCGGTTCTGTGGCAACACCAAATCCCGCAGGTGGCGTATATGGTAAAGGTCGTACCTTGACACACGAAGTAGGACACTGGTTAAACCTTCGCCACATCTGGGGTGATGCAAGTTGTGGTAACGACCAAGTAAGTGACACTCCTACCCAACAAACTTCTAACTATGGTTGCCCAAGCCACCCACACGTTACTTGTAGCAACGTTAATGGTGACATGTTCATGAACTATATGGACTATGTAGATGATGGTTGTATGTACATGTTCTCAAATGGTCAAAAAACTCGTATGCAAGCCTTGTTCGCAAGTGGCGGTTCTCGCGTTAGTTTGGCAACTTCTGATGGTTGTACTGCCCCAAGCGGTGGCGGAACAACTTGTGGTAGCCCCGCTAGTTTGGCTGCTGGTAGTTTGACAGCTTCTGGTGCTACTTTGAGCTGGACTGCGGCAAGCGGTGCCACTTCTTACAATGTACAATACAAAGTTTCTACTGCCTCTACTTGGACAACTGTTAGTGCTTCTAGCAACTCTTTGTCTTTGACAGGTTTGTCTGCAAGCACTACTTATAGCTGGCAAGTACAAGCAGTTTGCTCTAGTGGTACAAGCGCTTATGTAGCTGGTAGCAATTTCACAACCTCTGCTTCAGGTGGCGGTGGAACTTGTACAGATACCTATGAATCTAACAACAGTAAATCTACAGCTAAAACCATGGCTAAAAATGCAGATATTACTGCTTCTATCGGTACTTCTACAGATGTAGATTGGTTCAAATTTACCACTACAACTGCTGACCCTAAAGTAAAAATCAACTTGTCTAACTTGGCAGGTGACTATGACGTAAAATTGTATCGCAGCAACACACAAGTAGGTATTTCTGAAAATAGTGGTACTACTGCTGAACAAATTATCTACAACGGTACAACATCTGCTTATACCTACTATGTTTATGTGTATGGTTATGGTGGTGCGTTTAGCGCTTCTCAATGCTATACTTTGCGTGCCTCTACAGGTGCTACTAACTTCAAAACTATGGAAATGGAAGTAGCTCCTAACGAAATCTCTACTTTGAGCTTGTTCCCTAATCCAAGCAAAGACAAAGTAACTATCGGTTTTGTAGCAACTGCTAACGACAACGTAACTGTTCGTATCTTCGATGTTATGGGTCGTCAAATCAGCCAACAAAACGCTGCTACTAACGAAGGTGCTAACAACATTGGTGTTGATGTTAGTCAATTAGCCAACGGTTACTACTTCGTACAAGTAGACAACGGTACTATGAAACAACAAGGTCGTTTTGTTGTGGCTCACTAAGCAACTAACAAAGCTATTATTGTAGTATAAAACAAGAAGCGTCTTTCTCACAAGGAAAGACGCTTTTTGATGTTGTTATGTTGTAAGGTTAAAGGGACGCATAATGTCAAAAGTAGAATGACTACACAATGCGATAGATTTCTCGGATGTCAGACAGGATTTTCGCAAAATTAATGTTAAGGTCTTTTAATTTGCCCGTATGTACATCAAACACCCAGCCATGTACTGTCAATTCATGGTCGTAATAAGCCTCTTGAACAGCCGCCAATTTCAAGACATTGATACATTGTTCTTGAACGTTCAACTCAATCAAACGATCGTAACGAGCTTCTTCGTCTGTAATGGCGTTTAATTCGTCTTTGTGTATACGATATACATCACGGATATTACGCAACCAAGGATTTAAAAGCCCTAAATCGGCAGGCTGCATAGCTGCTTTTACGCCTCCACAACCATAATGCCCACAAACAATAATGTGTTTCACCTTAAGATGACGAACAGCATAGTTAATAACGCTTTGTACGTTCATATCAATACTAATCACCATGTTAGCAATGTTACGATGTACAAAAATATCGCCAGGATTAAGACCCATTAGATCCTCAGCAGTAACACGACTGTCTGAACAACCAATATAAAGATAATCGGGAGATTGACCTTTGCCTAATTTGTGAAAATAGTCGGGGTCTTTTTGAAGTTTCTCGGCGACCCAAGCCTCATTGTTTTGAAAAATTTGCTCAAACGATGCCATAAAAGAAATTGATTATAAAAAAATGGATTATTTTGTAAGTTTTTGTTGTGCTGCCCACCATTTCTTTGCCATGGTAAGGTCGGTAGGTGTATCAATGGAGAGTGTTTCATGCTCCGTAATAGCAATATGAATAACAAAACCATTTTCTATCCAACGCAATTGCTCAAGACTTTCGGCTTGCTCAAGACTACTAAGTGGCAGAGAGGTGAGTTGCTGCAAAATAGCCGCTCGATAACCATACATGCCAATATGTTTATAGTATAGATGGTGTTGCAACCACTGTTCAGCAGGTGCTTGACGAACAAAAGGTATGGCTTGCCTACTAAATAACAAACAAACGCCCATTTTGTTCATTACGACCTTTGGTTTATTGCTATCAAATAGCTCATCGGTAGTTGTTATAGCCTTAGCCAGAGTTCCGATTTGGACTGTTGGGTTTTGTAGTAAATTGGCTAAAAGGTCTATCTGTTCAGGTAAAATAAAAGGCTCATCGCCTTGGATATTGATAACAATGGAAGCATCGGGACAACACAAGCGCACTGCCTCCGCACAACGGTCGGTGCCACTTTGATGAGCCGCCGAGGTCATAACTACTTTGCCACCAAATTGCGCCACAACCAAAGCGATACGCTCGTCGTCGGTTGCAACCCACAGCTCGTCCAAGGCACTCGAAAGAGCAGCTTGTTCATAAACACGCTGAATCATGCTTTTCCCGCCAATATCTACCAAGGCTTTACCCATAAGACGCGAAGAAGCATAGCGAGCAGGAATGATTCCAATGGTTTTTGTCATAAAATTATTTGTAAGGATTAGCTACGCGCCTTAGTTGGTTAGGATAATTGAAAACACTATCATCAATCTTTTTTGCTTCGATATGCTTCGCAATGGATACACTATAGGCTTCCTTGGTATCTGTAACGATTTTTAATGGTAATGATTTGGTTTTTGAGGCAAAAACATCTGAAAAACCAAAGGCATGATGGGCATAATCGGACGGATTAAGTGCAAATTGGGTATTGTAATAGTAGTGATAAACACCTTTTTTGCTATAAATACTCAAACGGTCACAAATAAAACCTTGAATGGTGTCTACATTGGTTTGTGTTTCGACGCGAATAAGGGAGTCCCCGTTTTGACGTACATCGTTCCATGTTAGAGAGCTGGTGTTCTTGGTATGTGTATAAAGTGTATCGCCTCCTAAATAGTATTGTGTGGTGAGCAGTAAGCCATTCATCTCGCTTTTATAGTGATTTCCTTTAACGGTATAGGTATATTGGTCTCCTAAAAAAAGTTTAGCTTGTTCTTTGGTCAGAAGTCCTAAACGGTCTTCGTAGAGCATATCATAGACAATAATACCTTCAAAAGAGGCGGAAGCAGAAGCAGATGCCGAACTTTGCGCCTTTATTGCATTGCTACCAAAGCTAAATAACAGCAAAATACTGCCCAAAAAATAAAAAAAATGTCGTTTAATCATTGTATTAGAATTTAGAACGAAAAAAGTAAAGGGGTTTGAACTTTATTTATTGACAACACCATACAACTGCTCCATCAAAGATTTGATGTATTGCAAAATCGCAAAAAGATGTAAAACGGTATCGGGATTTGCAGCGTCATAAGATTGACTAACAGCATATTGCTGCTTATCCAAAATAACAAAATACCAGAATCTACCTATCACATATACACCATAAATGGGCAAACCATCTGCATTTTGGTATTGCGCTGCCACCATAGCAATTAATAATTGACCCAAAGGGTCGTTTTCGCGCCTTTTTTCTGGCTTATACTCATGCAGGAAAAAATAAGGGAGTTGTGGAATTTGAATACCACGCGCTAGCATGAACTTCACGCGTCCTGCGGTGATTTTTGTATTATTGTCATAAACCACTTCCATTGGACGTTGTGTGAAAGCATTGTAATAAGAACTTTGATAGTCAACCAACGCTAAAAAAGGACTAATAAAGAAGAATTTTAATTCATCTTCATTCCAAGCATCGGCTTTTCTATAAAGTAGTTGTTGCAAATGTCGCAACTGCGCTATGTTAGGCATATTTTTATCCCAAACCAAATGCTGTAGTTGCTCAAAAAAATCATGTTCATAGAGACGTGTAAGCCCGAAAGCAAGGTTCACTTCTTCATATAACTACGCCTCAAAAGGTTTAGCACGTTTCTTTTTCATGTTAAGGCTGTTTTGTTTGACAGGGCAAAGATACAGATTATTTGACAAACAACAAAGAACCTCCAAAAGCAAAATGCTATGGAGGTTCTTTGGGGTCACAAAAAACACCCTTTGGGTCACAAAAGGTGCTGATTATCAGGCACTTATGCCTTATTGTAGCGGGGACGGGAGTTGAACCCGTGACCTTTGGGTTATGAATCCAACGCTCTAACCATCTGAGCTACCTCGCCAATTCGGGTGCAAAGGTACGGCTTTTTTCTGAAAACAAAAATTTTTGCACCATTATTTTGCTTAAAAAATCCATTTTTTTTAAAAAAAGCACCAAAAGCACGCCTTAAATTTTCTGTCCTACTAATAATTGATTGCCAACCACCGGAAAAAGTTTGGCATTGGGAAACACTTTTGAAAAAACATCATTAAAAAATGCCATACTTTCGTTGATAGTGGAGCGGTCAAAGGCGAGGGTATTGTAGCACAAATAGCCATTTGGTAGTAATTGTTCGCTAAGTTGCTCCAAAAAATGGCTGCTCCGAAAGGGTAGGGGAGTTGTCATGTCTTCAAATACGTCAACTGCAATGAGGTCGTATTGTTTGGGGTGTTGCGAGGCGAAAGTGAGGGCATCGGCTTGGTAAACCTTGCATTGTTGCCAAACTTTTTCGGGCAAACATTGCTGCGCCAAATCGATGATAACAGGGTCTATCTCGACACCAATGTATTGGGCTTGTTGCTGTCCAAAATTTTGGGTGAGCATAAGTGGAACACAACCTAAACCGAAACCCAACACTAATACACGCCGAAACTGCTGTCGCTCAAAATTCATCTCCCGAAAGGGCGAAAAGAAAACTTCGTATTTGTCCTCAAAAGAATAAATCGCTTGTTCAGCCTCTAAACGCAAACGTCCATTGCTTAACATTAGCTTGAGATTGGGGTGGAGTTCGCTTTGGGTTTGTAGGAGTGTTTGGTCGAAAAACCAACTAAGGTAGTATTGATAACGGCTTATGGATAACATATTGAAAAATTAGCAACAAAAAAACGCACAAAGGTAAGGGTTTTTTAGAAAAATAGCTATTTAATCCCTTTTTTTGCCAAATTAACGCCAAATCACACTTTGATAGCCGATAAAGAATCGGGCTTTGCGATTTTTGTACTATCTTTGCGCAAATTTTAACACCCCTTTTTTGTTCTATTATATGGCACGTCCCAACAATTCCAATAAAAATACATCGGAGGCGAACGTTACGCCTTTGATGAAGCAATATAATCATTTCAAAACTAAATATCCCGACGCTATCCTTCTGTTTAGAGTCGGGGATTTTTACGAAACTTTTGGACAAGATGCCGTTGTGGCTGCCGGTGTGCTTGGTATTACCCTCACCAAAAGGCATAATGGCACGGCTTCGGAGACCGAATTGGCAGGTTTTCCGTATCATGCCTTAGACACCTATCTGCCCAAGCTCGTCAGAGCGGGCTATAGGGCGGCTATTTGTGACCAATTGGAAGACCCAAAGTTCGCCAAGGGAATCGTCAAACGCGGTATTACAGAATTGGTAACGCCCGGTGTGGCGTTAAGCGATAAAATGCTCGACCATCACAGTAATAACTATTTGGCAGCCGTGTATTTTGGAAAACAAGACATGGGTATTGCCCTCGCAGATGTGTCCACAGGTGAGTTTTGGTTGTCTGAAGGCTCACCAGAATATATCGAGAAAACCATTCAGAGTTTTCAACCATCGGAGATATTGTATCCCAAGCCACGCCAACGCGATTTGAAAGGCATGATAGCCGATTCGTTCTACATTTATCCCTTAGATGAATGGATATTTGAGCGCCAATTTGGAGAGGACGTGTTGTTGCGCCATTTTGGGGTGAAAAATCTTCGCGGATTTGGCATTGAGGAAGCCTCATCGGGCGTTGTGGCGGCGGGAGCGATTATCCACTACCTCAAAGAGACCGAACACCCAAATTTGCAGCATTTAACGGCACTTTCGCGCGTCAAACCCGACCGTTATGTGTGGTTAGACCGTTTTACTATCCGAAATTTGGAGCTGTTGCAAAGCACCCACGACAGCGGAACGCCCTTAATTAAAGTATTGGACAAGACTGTTTCGCCGATGGGCGCACGCTTGCTCAAAAAATGGCTCGTCTTGCCACTCAAAGAGGTGCAACCGATAGAAGAACGCCTCTCTTTGGTGGATTATATGCTCGAAAATGAAGAATTTGCACACTTATTGGCAACTCAATTGCGACAAATTGGCGACCTCGAAAGGCTCATCGCAAAAATACCCCTCGGAAAGGTGAACCCACGACAGTTGGTGCAACTCAAAAATGGTTTAAAGGCGCTCGAACCGATAAAAGTGGTTTGCGAACAAAGCCAAAATCCATATTTACAACGAATTGCAGAACAATTGAACCCCTGCGCGGGTATTTCGCAACGTATCGAGCGCGAACTTATCGAAGAAGCACCCGTTGCGCTCGGAAAAGGTGACGTGTTTAGACATGGTGTTGCTGCCGAATTGGACGAATTGAGGGAGTTGCAGCACTCTGGCAAAGAACGATTGCTCGAAATAGAACAGCGCGAAATCCAAAACACGGGCATTAAGTCCTTAAAAATTGGGTTTAACAACGTTTTTGGCTATTATTTGGAGGTTCGAAACACCTACAAAGACCAAGTACCGAAAACGTGGCTACGAAAACAGACTCTCGCACAAGCAGAACGCTACATCACGGAGGAGTTAAAGAAATATGAGGATAAAATCCTCGGCGCAGAAGAGAAAATTGCACAAATAGAAGTCAAATTGTTCGAATCATTGGTGTTGGCACTGCTCGATTACATCAAACCGATACAATATAATGCGGCTATCGTGGCGAAGTTGGATTGTTTGCACGCTTTTGCACTATTGGCACGCAAAAACAACTATTGTCGCCCGAATATCAACGATTCTTTGAGTATTGATATTAAAAAAGGCAGGCATCCGGTCATTGAAACGCAACTGCAATTGGGTGAAGAGTATGTGGCGAACGATGTTTTTTTAGATGCAGACGAACAGCAGATTTTGCTCATCACTGGTCCCAACATGGCGGGAAAATCTGCCTTGCTTCGCCAAACGGCGCTCATCGTGCTGTTGGCTCAAATCGGTTGTTATGTGCCTGCGGAGGCGGCGAGCATAGGTTGGGTCGATAAGATATTTACGCGCGTCGGGGCATCGGACAATATTTCGTCGGGCGAATCTACTTTTATGGTGGAAATGACCGAAACAGCCAGCATTATGCACAATATTTCCTCCCGAAGCCTGATTTTGTTAGACGAAATTGGGCGTGGTACCAGCACTTATGACGGTATTTCTATCGCATGGGCATTGGCGGAATACCTCCATACATCTCCGAAAGGACAACCTAAGACTTTGTTTGCAACGCACTACCATGAGCTAACCGAATTGGCAGAAAAGTTTGAACGGGTCAAAAATTTTACTATTGCCGTGCGCGAAATGGGCAACAAAGTTATCTTTTTGCGCAAATTGGTGGAAGGGGCAGCAGAACGAAGTTTCGGTATACACGTCGCACAAATGGCGGGTATGCCCGTAAGCATCGTGAGGCGTGCCAACGAGATTTTGGCTACCCTCGAACAGAAACATATTGAGCAAGAAAATCCTATTAAGAGCAACCTCAAACAAATGGCGCGACAAGAACCGCAATATCAAATGAGCATTTTTGACATGAGTAGCCCCGAATTGCAGCGTTTGAAGGCGGCTTTGGAGGCTATTGACCCCAATACGCTCACACCTATCGAGGCTTTGATGAAGCTGAACGAGCTTAAGAAAATGGTGGAGTAGGAGAGGAGCGGGGTTTTTAATTGTTAATGGTTAATGGTTAATTGTTAATGAGGGTTTTTTAATTGTTAATGGTTAATTGTTAATTGTTAATGGAATTTGGGTTGGTGGCGGTTGGTTTTGCGAGACAATTTGTGGGTTTTGTTTGACAATGTGTAAAATCTGAACCGAATTTGCTTGGATTATTATTGCTCACTTGCCTTTCAAATAGACATTTCATCGGCTATTATTCGGATTGTAATAAGTTTTTATATGGAACATATTCCGCGAAGTATGAAACAGGTCACGCCGCGCCAATTGGCATATTTATTGGCAGGAGCGGCGGGTGTTATACTGTTTTTTGTGTTGTTGTTTTTTAAAATAGTGTTGAATAATAATGCCACTTTGCTTCAATTGTTGATGCTGAGTGGCGTTGTGTCGTTGGTGACGTACTTGTTGTTTTATTATGCGTTGGAGTATTTTATTTATCGCCGCATTAAGCTCATCTATAAGAACATTCACCAAATAAAACTGCCCGCTAAGTCGCCCATCGTCGATAAAGTTAACATGGACGAGAACATGATTGCAGCGGTGGAGGACGAGGTGGAGGCGTGGAACAGCGAAAGGCGGGCAACCATCGAGCGTTATAAGGAGTTGGAGGTGTATCGGCGCGAATATATTGGCAATGTTTCGCACGAATTGAAAACACCTATTTTTGTGTTGCAGGCTTATTTGGAAACGCTGCTCGATGGCGGAATTGATGACTCCGAAATTAATTATGCGTATGTGGAAAAATCGCTGAAAAACGCCGAAAGATTGGGCAATATTGTCAAAGATTTGGAGACGATTGCTCGACACGAGGCGGGACAAATCAGTATTAGATGGGAGCGGTTTAGAATTGCAGACTTGTGTAAGGAGGTTTTTGATGAATTGGAGCCTATTGCTCAACAAACGGGCGTGGTTTTGCTGTTTAAGGAGGGTTGCGAAAGGCAATTGGTTGTTGAGGCAGACCGCGAGAAGATTAGGCAGGTGCTGCTTAACTTGATTAACAACGGCATTGCTTATCGCCAAACCAAACAGCCGAAAGTTTGGATTGGTTGGTACGATATGGACAAGTCGGTGCTGGTTGAGGTGACAGATAATGGCATTGGTATTGATAATCAGCATTTGCCGCGCTTGTTTGAGCGTTTTTATCGGATAGATAGCAGCCGTTCGCGCGAAAGTGGTGGGTCGGGATTGGGATTGGCAATTGTTAAGCACTTGATAGAGGCACATAGGCAAACGATTCATGTGCGAAGTACGCCAAATGTTGGCACTACTTTCGGGTTTTTGTTGCGTCAGCGCAAAAGTCTGTGATTTTTTTGTCCCCAATGATAGGGTATTGTTTGATGGTGACTCTTAAAAATTTTGTAGTAATGTTCTATTTAGGTCGTTTTGTCGAAGATGTTTTTTTGGGCGTTTCCCTGCGGGTCGGGCTTTACAGGGCTTCGCTACCGCTACGGTGCAAGCACCAACCTTGCAGGTTGCCCTTACAATCCCTAACGCGCTTCGCCATTCGAACAAGTGATGATGTGCTGTAAGACAATAGCATTTTGTCGCCACAAAATAGGTAAAACACAACAGTAGCACAAAAATACACAAAATGCCTTTTTTTTGTGCCTTAGCAAAACAAGTAAACGACAAAAACAGCGTGGAAAATACTTCCCACGCTGTTTTTTTATGTGCTGATGAATGCCAAAAAACTATTCGACCTTTGTTACATTGTTGGTTGTGTTGCCTGTTGTATCATCGGAATTGGCAGCGCGATGGCGACGACCTAAATCGATAATCATGCGCGAGTTTTGATAGCCTTGTACAAAAGTTGGATGAGAAAATTCGAAGTTAGCAATTAGTTTGTCTAATTGTTCTTTGAGGATTTCATCGGCTTCTTTGAACAATGTGCGCAGTTTTTGTGTTGCGCCTTTTCTGTTTACTAATTTGTTGCGCGGTATGCTAATGATGTTTTTGAATTGGCTGATACTTGCCTGCAAATCGTCTAACATCGCTGCGGTAATGTTGTACTCGGCTAAGGAAACGAGATTGCTGTCTATGATTTGCGCCAAATTGATGGCGATATTGACAACCATCGTGTCGCGTTGACGTTTCAAAAAAGAAGCTGTGTAGTTAACAGACTCTTTCATGGTCTGGTCACCCGTGATGGCGGCATAACCACTGACGATTTTGAATAGTTTAACCATTTTTTGCTCCAAAACATCGCGGTCTTCTTGCTTGTCTTGGGCTGCTCCAATGGTGGGTACAATTTGTATGCCTGCGTATTGGTTGATTTCTTCAATAATACTTTCAAAGGCACCAAAACTTTTATTGAACGGTATATAGCTGTCCCACAATGCTTTGTTGTCACGACAATAAGATTGGGTTACGATAAACATCGTTCGTTTATTCTCCTGAGCTTTGTTCATAACGAATGCTTTTTGATAGAATTAAAAGTTAAAATAGTGGATAAACATACACAAAGGTAAGGTTTATTTTTGAATTTTTTTTTTTTGATGCAAAAAAAATGTAAAATTTTACTGAAATATGACAAATGTGCTTTGTTTGGCGGCGAAAATGTGTGGGAAATGACGAAAAAGAGAGAGGGGTTTTTAATTGTTAATGGTTAATTATTAATTGTTAATGAGCTTTTTTTTAATTGTTAATTTTTAATTGTTAATTGTTAATTTAGTTTGTGTTGGGGGTGTTGGCTTCGCTCAACAATGTGGGGGGGGCGCTCAATAATGTGTGGGTTTCGTTTAGATTATGTCACCCTTTCAGGGTTTTTGTTAATGGTTGTTTTTTGTTTTTGCTATAAACTTGTCACCCTTTCAGGGTTGTTTTTAATTGTTAATTGTTAATTGTTAATTGTTAATTTGGTTTGTGTTGGAGGTGTTAGCTTCGCTCAACAATGTGAGAAAGTTTTAGATGACACAAACGGTTGTTCTTTGCTTGTTATTGTTAAAATTGTGTTTATTTCTTGCTTTTTGTCATGATTTTATGGGTTCTATAAACCAACAATAGGGTTAAAATGGACAACACTATGTTTTTAGGTAATAAAAATTAGGTTTGCGCGACAGAGAGAGAGGTTCGCGCGTGATGAATCATGTTTTGCGCTAATGTGATCGTCAATTGCGCGTGATGAATCGTGTTTTGCACTACAACGATCGTTAATTGCGCGTGATGAATCATGTTTTGCGCTAATGTAATTGTCAATTGCGCGTGATGAATCGGCTTTTGCGCTACAATGATCATCAATTGCGCGTGATGAATCGGCTTTTGCGCTGTTGTGAGCGTTTTTTGCAAAAAATTATGTTCCGAAATTTTGTTTGTATAAACGGGTTTTTTAATTGTTAATTGTTAATGGTTAATGGTTAATGAGGGATTTTTTAATTGTTAATTGTTAATTGTTAATTGTTAATGATTTTTTTGTTGGGGGTGTTGGCTTCGCTCAACAATGTGTGGGTTTTGTTGGACAGTGTGTGGGTTTTGTTGGACAGTGTGTGGGTTTTGTTGGACAGTGTGTGGGCTTCGCTCAACAATGTGTGGATTTCGTTTAGATTATGTCACCCTTTCAGGGTTTGTGTTAATGGTTGTTTTTTGTTTTTGCTATAAACTTGTCACCCTTTCAGGGTTGTTTTTAATTGTTAATTGTTAATGGTTAATTG